>NZ_JBIMEN010000001.1:0-525919 GCF_043673995.1 Corynebacterium sp. L4757
TGAAGTGCCCCGAGTTTTGTTCCTAGGCGTTTGCCTTGATTTCCATTATTTCCTGTGGCGGGGTCTGCTTCCAAAATTCGGTTTCCACCTCGACCGGAGTTCGGTATCCCAAGCTTTGGTGGAGCCTAGTCTCGTTCCACCATGACACCCACTCGAACGTCGCGATTTCTACCTCGATCACGTCATCCCACCTGCGGGTATGGATCAGCTCGTTCTTGTAGGAGCCGTTAACGTTTTCGGCCAGAGCATTGTCGTAAGAGTCGCCGACACTTCCGGTGGAAGCGGCAATCCCGTGCTGGGCAAGTCGCTCGTTGTAGACCACGCTGACATACTGCGACCCGTGATCCGAATGGTGAATGAGACCTGTTGTTTCCTCAGCACACACGATCGCCTGGTTGAGAGCTTGCAGTGGCAGTGCTTCGGTCCGCATCGAGTCTGATAACGCCCACCCAACAATCCGTCGGGAGTAAACGTCGGTGACAAACGCGGCATACACAAAGCCTTTCTTCGTGCGCACATACGTAATGTCGGCCACCCACAGTTTATTCGGACCCTGGGCTTTGAATTCACGCTCGACTAAGTCTGGGCGCAGATCAGGCGTGTTAGCTTTTCGGGTTGTGATAGGTGATCCGCCTTTGCCTTTGCCAGAAACACCGGCCAAGCGCATCAGCCGGGCGGTTTGTTCACGACCGATATCAATTCCTTCACGGCGAAGCGCATGCCACATTTTCCGCACACCGTAAACACCGTAATTATCCCGATGAACAGCACTAATGCGATCAACCAGCGCAGCATCGCGAAGGCGACGAGCACTTAATCCACGGGCCTTGGATTGGCGATACCCACGCGAGGTGATAAACCCACCAGCCCGGTTATTTTTCAACGTCTTACAGATGAACTCGACGGAGAAACTACTCCGGTATTCATCGATGAACCGGATCATTTCCGACGTTTTGGGTCGAGTTCCGACGCGAAAAAAGCTGAGGCAGCCTTCAGAAGTTCATTGGTGTCGCGGAGCTCTTGATTTTCACGGCGTAGCCTCGCGTTTTCGGCAGCCAAATCTTCGGGCACGGGTTCTGGGATGTTTCCTGCACGGCGGGCCTGCTGGGTCCATTGACGAGCTGTGTGCCATGAAACCCCCAGCTTTGGGGCTACTGCCTGGCACGCGGATTGCATCGACATGTTTTCCGCCAAGATGCGGTCTTCCACGAGACGGACCACACGGTCCTTGGCATCCTGGTCAAATTTCCTTGGCATGTTCCAGATCTTCCCATCTACTCAAACGGAACAAAACCTGGGACACTTCAAGGTGCCGAGCCAAGAAAGTTCTGCCTCTGCGCTGCTAACTTGAAGAACTGCACGAGAACTAATCGCGATTGCTCTCGGCACAGTTTGAGGGGATACGGTCTTTCAGTCGGTAGAGCCTTGGTGTATCGGAATGCACAGCACCTGAAATACGGCCCTTATACAGGAGTTACTGGGCGTCTGTACCTGCTTCAAGCGCCCGTACCATCTGGCACGGAATCTAGCGGTATTGACCGCAAATGAGCCATTTATAACACCGCGAACATTATAATTCCACTATTTATGTGCTCTTAACAGGGACAGAGCTAGAAACTATCCCCAGATCTGTTTCCTTAGCCCCGTAACTATTAGGGGCTATTGAAGAGGGCGCGTACGAGACATAAGTGAACCTACAGGCGGCTCACTCTGCCCCTGTTGCCCACAAATGAAGCCACAATTGATGAGTCTCATCCGTGCGGGGGCTCGAGAATGCAATGCGCTTGATTTCTCGAATCAAATACTCTAGAACTGTTTGCGTTGGTTCACTATCCATCGGTGTCCTTCGGCAATCCCTTGTCTCCAGCTCAGGTAGTCGTGTCCGCCGTTGTAGACACGGGTGGAGCAAGTTATGTTCGGGATTATCTTGAGGAGTTCTCCGTACGCCTGGTTTTCGTGAAACAAATGAACATCGTATTTCCCGTATTCGTGGAAGATAACGCGTTTATGGCTATCAGGACTTTTGCTCTGCTCTACCCATTCATTTAGCAGGGCATATTCTCTGTCCGGCCACCAGACGCTGCTGATTGGATGACAGCGTTCAAGGCTAGCTCAGGGTGCTTTAGTACTAGTCCTGCGGCAGCAGAGCCCCCTAAGGAGCCTCCAGTGATTGTGGACGTTTGAGGCGATATCTGCCATGTAGTATTTCTCTTCTGAGCTTCGTGGGCCGCCCATGGGAGTATGTGTTCCTTTAGGGTTGAAGACAAGCTCTCAACGTCCGCCAGCAAATCTGCTCGTTGTTCTTCTTTGCAAGGAGACACAAAGATCACGGCGGTATTTCCTGGGTCATATTCGTCCAGTAGTTGGACTCCCTTAATATATATGTGCCCATCTGTAACGATAAGTAAGTTCTCAACTTCATCAGTCTCTGGGAGATGAAGCCATACATCCACTCCATCCTTAACGGCATTGGCGAACTGTCCATGGATGTTGTTCGCTGGAGCCGTAATCGATTGAGCTCCCGCTTTATTAGTACCTTCAATTGTAGGGGCTGCATTCTGCAATGGATTTAGTTGCCGTGTCCCTACTTGGAGAACCTCACCGCTAGTCCAAGCTGGCTCAACGTTATTGAGTAGGTTTCGGTAGGACTCGCGGTCTGCTCCCGGTTGTTGTTCGCTGTCAAATGCATTCTTAGGTATTTTGATTATTCCCACGGGCGAAGTCAGACCGATAGGTATTTCAATCGCGCCGACATGCCAGACTGTGCCATCATCAGTGGGTAAGTACTGCTCAAGAATGTAGTGGTCGAGATTCTTCCTATGGATATGAGTGAGTGTTTCGATAAAGAGTACGGGTGTTAGCGCCGTGGTTTGGTTCGGATAAGCAACCGTTAGTATGACGTGGCCTTCGGATTTAGATGGTTGAAAAGTCGGAAATCTACGTAGCTGCTCAAGATCTCTTATCGAATAATTCTCAGGTACTCGTACTCTCTTTGGCAGGTTCGGTATATCCAATATGGAAAAGTTGTCGGATTTAAACATGTCGTCATACTCTTTCTGCCGTGTTTCCAAAATTCATTGTTTAGTTAAGGTTAGCCTTACTATACTTTTCGTGTTGCGGATTCCAAGTGAGCTTTTGCTCACGGGTCGCCGCCATGCAAAGGCTGGGCGCATGACAAGCAACAGGACCTATGGTCTTTAGTTGTCTGCGTTGGCCTTAACGACAGGACAGTCCCTTGTCTTGTTGCTCAACGTATTTACGCTCGAAAGGTAGAACATGACATTGGTTCGCGGTCGAAAGTTGGCTAAGGCAGCCGCTTCGGCACTGTTGGCAGGTGCGCTCATTGGTGGCCTCACTGCATGTAGTTCAGGAGACTCCGATGCTACATCGAATGAGGAGGATGTAGCTGCTGATGCAGGTGCTTCCGATACCGATAGCGGTGAATGGCCTCGTACGATTGAGACTGACAACGGTGAACTTACCTTGGAGTCTCAGCCTGAACGAATTGTCTCCACTTCGGTAACTTTGACCGGTTCTCTGCTTGCTGTAGGTGCGCCGGTTGTAGCCAGTGGTGCTACCGGTGAGAACGTCGAAGATCTCAGTGATGAGAATGGCTTCTTTATCCAGTGGTCCGACGAAGCTAAGGAAGCTGGTGTCGAGAAGCTGTGGGACAATACATCGCCAGACGCCGCAAAGGCCTTGGGTTATGCCCCTGACCTGATTGTTGTTTCTAAGAACTCCGGCGACT
The DNA here is from genome assembly GCF_043673995.1 of Corynebacterium sp. L4757. Taxonomy (NCBI): domain Bacteria; kingdom Bacillati; phylum Actinomycetota; class Actinomycetes; order Mycobacteriales; family Corynebacteriaceae; genus Corynebacterium; species Corynebacterium sp. L4757. The sequence continues at coordinate 3,749 of NZ_JBIMEN010000001.1, forward strand.
CTGCTTTTGACCAAATTGATAGGCTCGAACAGATTGCCCCGGTGTTGGTCGTTGACTACTCTGACTCACCTTGGCAAGACGTCACCACCAAGATTGGTGAGGCAACCGGCCACGAGGAAGAAGCAGCCGAAGTTATTGCCGACTTCGATGAGCGAATCGAAGAGGCAAGTGAGCAAATCGAGCTTCCAGACGGTAAGACCTCATCCTTCATTGTTTTTGGCGATGATTCCGGTGCGGCGGCTTTGACTCCTGAAGCTCCACAGAACCAAATCCTATCTCGCCTTGGATTTGACCTGACTGAGGTCCCCGAGGAAGTAAAGGGTGACCTTTCCATGGGGGCTGACCGCGGCGACATCATTAGCCTGTCTATGGAGAATATTCAGGCTGGCCTTCCTGGAGAAAACTGGATTTCAGTATCCAGCGATAAAGAAAATCAAGAAAAGATCCAGAATGAGCCGGCTTTCAATACATCCCCAGCGGTTCAAGAGGGTCGTGTGTACCACACTCCTGCATCCACCTTCCGTCTTGACTATTACTCCGCAAACATCCTGGTTGACTCCATCGTCGAGCAGTTTGCAAAATAGTTTCTCTTAGCTCTTAGAAGGCTGGTACTTGTGAGTATGCCGTGCTGACAACTATTGCTACAACGATATTGCCAGTGCACGCACGAAAGTAAGCTTTTAGTAGTGGAGCGCCATTAATGATCGACATCCTCTAATGGGGCTGCAATTGATCAAAATAAAATGACCGAAAGGTCGAAATTCCCTTACCCGGCAGTTACAAACTCCCCGGGTAAGGGCTAATTTCGTTTTCCCTCATTAGGCGTTCGCCGCACAGTAGGAAGTGATACTGGATGACTAGGGGACTAGCTCACTAGTATGTAGTTTCTCACATGGCTTGAGTAGTCATGTGGCTTGCAAGACAGTATCTCCCATTTGACGGGCTTGGAATCTGTTTTCAGAGGTTTCGTGGGTAGAATAGCTGGAGATAATCTGCCACAAGAAGCAATGAAAGAGAATGTGAATGTCTGAGCGTTATAACGAAGGCCGCCGTGAAGAATCGCGAGGTCGTCGCTCCGACTCAAACGGTTCTAACCGTCGAGACGATCGACGCGGAGGTCGAAACGACCGCCGAGATGATAACCGAGGTGGTCGCCGCGAATGGAACAATGACCGCCAAGGAAGCGGAGACCGCCGCCAGCGCGGTGAACGTGGAGACCGCTGGGACAATCGCCGTGATGATCGCGGGGATCGTGGAGACCGACGTCGAAATTGGTCTGACGATAATCGTGGTGACCGTCGCGATGATCGCCGAGGAGGCGAAGGTCGTGGTGAATGGAAGCCACGTCGCGATGATCGACGTGACGACCGTAGGGACGGTCGCCGAGATGATCGACGGGATGACCGTGGTGGCGCGCGCGGTGGTCGTAATGATCGCCATGACCGCAACAGCCGCGATGACCGTAGTGATCGTGGGCCACGTCGTGAAAACCGTGGTGGTCAGGCGGAGCAAGAGCGTGAGAAGTCGAGCTTAGCGCCGCAGCGCACCGGTTTCCGTGAGGAACGAATTAACCGTCGCATGGCTGATCCGGATCTTCCAGATGACATTGATGTTAATGACTTGGATCCGATGGTGCTGCAGGACCTTCGTGTGCTGTCCAAGGAAAATGCAGAGGCAACAGCAAAGCATATGATCATGGCCGCTGAATGGATGGAAGATGATCCGCAGCTGGCGCTACGTCATGCACGCTCCGCGAAGGACCGCGCTGGTCGTGTTTCTGTTGCACGTGAGGTCAATGGCATTGCTGCGTACCATGCTGGCGAGTGGAAGGAAGCCTTGGCAGAGCTTCGCGCCGCACGCCGTATTTCCGGTGGTCCAGGCATGCTGGCTGTCATGGCTGACTGCGAGCGCGGATTGGGACGTCCAGAAAAGGCTATTGAGCTCGGTCGCAGCGATGAAGCGCGCCAGCTTGATGCTGAATCCGCAGTAGAACTGGCGATTGTGGTTGCCGGTGCACGCCTCGATTTGGGGCAAGCCGATTCCGCAGTAGTGACCCTGCAACGCGCTAATCCATCCAAGGACGCGAAGGGGATTCCGGCACTGCGCCTGGCATATGCTTACGCAAATGCATTGGGTGAGGCAGGCCGCAAGGAAGAAGCCAAAGACTGGTTTGAACACGCGGCTAAGCTGGACGTTGACAAATGGACGGACGCTGAAGAGCGCGTGAAGGAGTTTTAAAACCCGATGAGCCTAATTGAACAGCATGATGGCCTGCTGCTAGACCTAGACGGCACCGTATGGGAGGGCGGACGCGCAATCCCAGGCGCCGTTGATTTCATCAACTCCTGCGGCGTGGAAAGCATTTACGTCACCAATAATGCTTCCCGTGCACCAGAGGAGGTGGCTAAGAAATTGGTCGGCATTGGGCTCAACACCACTGCTGAGAAAGTTCTGACCTCCGCACAGGCAGCAGTTACTTTAGCAGCACAGCATGTTCAAAAAGGCGTGAAGACTCTCGTCATCGGCGCGGAATCATTCCGTGATATCGCACGCGCAGCGGGCTTTGAGGTTGTCTCATCAGCAGATGATCGACCGGAGCTTGTTCTTCAGGGATTTGACCCAACCGTGGATTGGGCGCAGCTCACCGAAGGCACGCTGGCTATTCGCCAGGGCGCGAAATACATCGCGTCCAACCTGGATACCTCGTTGCCTATGGAACGCGGTCTAGCAGTCGGTAATGGCTCGTTGGTGAAGGCAGTTGAAACAGCCACAGGCGTGGCACCGTTGTCAGCTGGTAAGCCAGAGCCAGAAATGTTTACCCAGGCTGCACACATCATCGGCGCAAAGCGCCCATTGGCTGTTGGTGACCGTTTGGATACCGATATTGCTGGCGGTAACGCAGCTGCGATGAATACTTTCCATGTTCTCACTGGCGTTTCACGTGAATTAGCACTGATTGAGGCAGCACCTGATTTCCGTCCCAATTTCATCGGAAATGGGCTTGCTGATTTGGCTTTGGACGTAGAGACAGTGCAGCCAGGACCGCAGGGCGGATTCACCGCTCGTGTAGATGGTTTCGACGTACTGGTAGAAAACGGCGATCCCGGGGCAACCGCTATTCAGGCTCTGCGCACTGTGCTGCAGGTGGTGTGGGCAATGCCGAAGCCACCGCGCTACGTGCGTCCTAATTCTGATGTAGCCGAAGCAGCACTAAAGGACTGGAGCTAATGAGCGCTCCCATTCCACGCGACCCACGCCAGCTGGCGGTTACTCCAGAGGAATTAGACAGCTCTATCGAGGAGATTCTCAGCCAGCCGGGCGGAGATCTTGTCGCAGAAGCTCAGCAACTTGACCAGGCACATGAGCTGCTACGCGCAGCATTGCAGGAGAACTAATGGCACCACAACGCAGACGACTCGACGCTGAATTGGTACGGCGCAAAATTGCGCGCTCACGTGAGCATGCAGTGGAACTTATCAAAGACGGTCGTGTCTTCGTTGGTGGGTTCAAAGCCGCCAAACCAGCCAGCGTTGTGGAGCCAGAAGTATCTATTCGCATCGAGGGCGGCGAGGATGAGAATTGGGCATCACGCGGCGCACATAAACTCTTGGGTGCTCTCGACGCCTTTTCCATTGACCTGAAGGATAAAAAGGTTCTCGACGCCGGTGCCTCGACCGGTGGTTTTACTGATGTCTGTTTGCGCCGTGGCGCAGCGGAAGTGCTCGCAGTCGACGTTGGCTATGGACAGTTGCTGTGGCGACTACAAAACGATGACCGTGTCAAGGTCTTAGACCGGACTAATATTCGCCATCTCACGTTGGAGCATACCGATGGCGAATGCGATGCGATGGTGGGAGATCTTTCTTTCATTTCGCTGAAACTTACGCTGCCTGCGATGGCTCAAGTAATGGCTCCTGGTGCCGTGATGCTTCCTATGGTCAAGCCGCAATTCGAAGTCGGAAAAGACCGGGTTGGCACCTCAGGGGTCGTGCGTTCACCAGAACTCCGTATTGAGGTCACGAATGATGTGGCATCTTTTGCGCATACCTTAGGTTTGAGTTGCCAAGGTGTGGTGGCCTCACCGCTTCCTGGGCCAAGTGGGAACGTAGAATATTTCTTGAAGCTGGTCAACGATGGCGGTGCCACTCATCCGGAAGAAGCAGAGCTTCTATCCATGATTGAAACCGCAGTAAAGGATGGTCCTCAGTGAGTCACCGCGCAGAAGGCCAGGAAGTACGGCGAATCCTTCTGGTTCCCCATACTGGCCGCGCAAGCAATCTTCGTGATGCTGAGCGTGCCGCCGAGCTGCTGGTTGCAGCAGGCATTGAGCTGCGCGTGGTTGCCCGTGACCCAATTGAGGCCCCATCGAAGTTGGCTGAATTTCCATACATGGCCCATGATCCCCACGCCGCTGAAGGCTGCGAGCTGGTTCTGGTTCTTGGCGGTGACGGTACGTTCTTGCGCGCAGCTGACTTAGCTCGCCAAGTTGGCGTTCCAGTGCTCGGCGTTAACCTAGGCCATGTCGGATTCTTGGCCGAGGGCGAGCGAGAATCACTCGAAAGTGCCATCCAACGCGTGATCGACCGAGACTATCGTGTCGAAGAACGCATGACCATTGATTGCAAAGTTATTGATGACCACGGAACCATCATTGGTGAAGGTTGGGCACTGAATGAGGCCAGTGTTGAAAACCAAGACCGTTCCGGCGTCTTGGATGCCATCTTAGAAGTAGATGAACGCCCAGTGATGGCTTTTGGTTGTGATGGCGTGCTGGTATCCACTCCGACCGGTTCCACAGCTTATGCCTTTTCCGCTGGTGGGCCAGTGCTGTGGCCGCAACTTGATGCGCTATTGGTCGTACCGAATAACGCTCATGCGCTCTTTACCAAGCCTTTGGTGGTCTCACCGCATTCTTCCGTCGCGGTGGAATCAGCGTCAATGACGTCACCGGCCATCGTTATTTTGGATGGTTTCCGCGAAATCAACATGCCGCCGGGCTCACGTATTGAAGTAACCCGGGGTAAGACATCGGTGCGTTGGGTTCGCCTGGATGAAGAACCGTTCACGGACCGGCTGGTTACCAAGCTTCACCTGCCTATTCAGGGCTGGCGTGGGCCACATCGTCGGGAGTTCACCAACTAGAATTTCGACTTAGTTGAGTCTCACCGTGAAAGTTCTAACGGAAGTTCTTACCGTCTAGGAGAAGAACCTTGTGGTAGATTTTCGTTGATGTGTTCTAATAGTCGTGGAGGAGTGAATCGCCGTGTTAGCTGATATCACCATTACTGATCTGGGTGTTATCTCCTCAGCGACAGCAGAATTATCTTCCGGCCTCACGGTCCTGACTGGTGAAACTGGTGCTGGTAAGACCATGGTGGTCACCGGTCTTCGTCTGCTTGCCGGCGGTCGAGCTGAGGCCTCCCGCGTGCGCGCCGGTGCTAAAAGGGCAGTGGTAGAAGGAACCTTTACTACTGGAGAACTAACCCGCGAAGATGCAGAAGCCGTCGCGAACATCGTGGACACCGCAGGCGGAACACCAGATGAGAATGGTGAATTCATTGCCTCAAGGACCGTCATGTCCACTGGTCGTTCCAAGGCACACTTGGGTGGTCGCAGCGTTCCCGCCGCCACGCTCAATGAATTTTCGCGCGCGCTGCTGACCGTGCATGGTCAAAATGATCAGCTGCGCTTGCTCGCGCCAGATCAGCAATTGGCGGCGATCGATAGGTCTTCGGCGGAAATTGGACCTTTACTTGAGACCTACCGTGAAAGCTTCATCCACTGGCGTGGATTAGCCAAAGACCTGAAACGTCGTACCGAGTCACGGCGAGAGATGGCGCAGGAAGTCGATCGCCTGCAATTCGCCGTGAATGAGATTGCAGAGATTGATCCGCAACCTGGTGAAGATGAAGAGCTGATTACTTTAATTAAGCGCCTGCAAGACGTGGATGGTTTACGTGAGTCTGCCCAGACCGCGCTGGTGGCCATTGATGGTGTCGAAGGAGATTTCGGTGAAGAAAAGGCTGCATCCATGCTGGTTGGTGAAGCGCACGCAGCCGTCAACAGTGTCGAGGACAAGCAACTTGCTCAGCTCGCGCAGCAGCTCGGGGAGTTGAGCACGCAGCTGACTGATATCGCCGGAGAGCTCGGACAATTCTTGTCTGATCTTCCCGCAGACCCGGAGCTGCTGGAGAAGTCGCTGCAACGCCAGCAGGAATTGCGCGGACTCACGCGGAAATACGCTGGCGATATTGATGGAGTCTTGGCATGGAAGGAAGAAGCCGAAACCAAGCTAGCTTCGATGGATATTTCCACCGAGGCGCTTGAGAAGCTGCAGGGTGAAGTTGCTGAAGCACAAACCACGATGGTTGCGCATGCTGAAAAGCTGACGGCCGCGCGTGTGAAGGCCGCAAAAGAACTAGCCGCAGCCGTCACAGAAGAGATTCACGGGCTGTCCATGCCGAAGGCCTGCCTTGAAGTAGACGTTCGCCAAGCCAAGTACTCCAAGACTGGCGCTGATGAAGTTGAGCTTCTGCTGGCGGCTAATGATGCAGCCGAGCCGAAGCCGTTGTCCATCGCGGCATCAGGCGGTGAGCTTTCACGCGTGATGCTTGCCTTGGAGGTCATTTTGTCCCAAGGCTCCGCGGGCACCACGTTGGTATTCGATGAGGTTGACGCCGGCGTGGGCGGTCGCGCGGCCGTAGAGATCGGACGCCGCCTTGCGCGCTTGGCGCAGGCGAATCAGGTGTTGGTGGTTACCCACCTCCCGCAGGTCGCTGCATATGCCGATACGCACTTGCACGTTGCTAAAGATGTTACTGATTCCTCGGTGACATCAGGGGTGATGACGCTGACTCATGAGCAGCGAGTGGAGGAGCTTGCCCGTATGCTGGCAGGTTTGGATGACACCGCCACGGGACGTGCCCATGCGAAAGAGCTTCTTTCGAAGGCTCAAGTTGAAGTTGAAGGTTTCAGGGCTTAAACCCGCGCGCCTTCCACAATTTAGGCCTGCGACAAGGAACAATATGTGTCCATGAGCCTGTTTTCCCGTACCACCGAATTGCCTGGTCTGCATGGAGCGTTGCGTGATTGCACACCTGGCGGTAATGGAATGAAGAAATTCCGTGCCGGCGATATTGCCGTCATTAATGCCGCTAATATTTCACGCCAGGAAGCCCAGGCGCTCATCGATATCCAGCCCACAGCCGTTGTCAATGTTGCCGAATTTTCTACCGGAAGCATCCCTAATTATGGCCCGCACATGCTCCTGGATGCTGAAATCGCCATGCTGGAAAGTGTTGGTGAGGAGTTCATTGCCAACTTCAAGGACGGCAAGAAGGCCCGCATCACGGATGAGGGATCGATCTATGCTGGTGAAAAGCTCATTGGTGAAGGCGCCAAGGTAGAGCGCGCGAAGGCCGAGAAGCACTTTTCTGAAGCGCGCCGCAGCTTGGTCGACCACATGGAGGCGTATTTCGGCAACTCCATCGAGTTCATCCACTCAGAGGGGCCTTTGCTTATCGATGGCCTGGGGATCCCTGATGCCGGCTCAGAGATGCGGGATCAGAAAGTCGTGATGGTTTCACCGACTGATGATCACCGTGCCCAAATCAAGGGGCTGCGTAATTTCATTCGTGAGTATGAACCGGTTCTGGTGGGTGTGGACGCTGGTGCTGATGCGCTAATTGAGCTGGGGTATACTCCGGATCTCATTGTGGGCAATCCACAGAATATTTCCACGGACACGCTACGCAGCGGCGCGCGTGTTATTTTGCCTGCCGATCCTGATGGCACGGCTGAGGGCCTAGAGCGTATTCAGGACCTTGGCATTGGCGCGATGACCTTCCCGGCTGCAACCGATAGCGCAACAGATTTGGCGTTGTTACTGGCTGATTTCCACCAGGCAGAAATGATCGTTCAAGTGGGCGACTCCGTTGATTTGGATGATATTTTTGCAGCCTCTCCGCACGCCACACCTGCTGCGATGTTGACTCGCCTGAAGGCAGGTAACCGACTCGTAGATTCTTCGGCGATTATCAACCTTTACACCATCAAGTCTGGTGGCTCTTTGGCGTGGCTCTGGGCAGTTCTGGGCGTGCTGGTGGCGCTCGCAGCAATCATCTTGATTGTCGGTTTCGGAGGGGATGCCGGGTTCGTGGATAACCTCATTGATACCTGGAATAACATCGCGCTCAGTGTCCAAGGATGGTTTTAAATCATGAGCTCCAAAAATATTTCTAAATCTGCCTTGGTCATCGCTGGTCTCGGTTTCGGTGTTGCGCTCGGTGTTGCTGCGGGCACTTTAGTTATTGCCCCCAACATGGACGGTGGCGGTGCAGCCGTTGCTGCCGATGACCCGATTCGTGAAGAACACCGTGCTTTACTGGCGGAAAATGGCGAAATTCAAGCCCAGGCAAATTCCGCGAACTCGCTCATCCCCGGCTTGGCTGAAAGCGCCATCGAGGGTGTTTTAGACGGCCGTGATGTGGCCATCATTGCTACGGGTGATGCCAATGACGGTGATGTGGCTGGTGTCCGTGACATGTTGAATGCTGCCGGCGCAGTGGATTCAGGCACGATCACGTTGACGAATGAATTCTTACATCCAGACGGCGCGGACCGCATCAACTCCATTGTGGCTAATGTTCTGCCAGCTGGTGCGCAATTGGATGAGCAAGATCTCTCCGCTGGTCGTCATGCAGGACAGGGCTTGGCAGCTGCACTGCTGCGGGATCCTGCAAAAGCTGAGCCTTTAGCCTCTTCGGAAGATCGCGGCGCGCTATTGCAGGCACTTCGTGAAGCAGGTTTCATCGACTATGAGGACGGCACCATCTTGCCCGCGCAATCCGTCGTTGTGGTCATGGGCAATGGCGGCGATGAATACTACACCGATAACCTTATCGCCTTTGCTAACTCACTCAACGAGGCAAGTACCCACGGCGTTGTCGCCGGAAGGTTGCGTGCTGCGGGAGAAGACGGGGTCATCGGCAAGCTGCGCGAGGCATCGGGCACCGGCGAAGATGCCGACCCGGAGGCCGTATCGACGGTGGACTCTGTCGACCGTGACTTCGGCCAGCTGGCGGTAACCCTTGCTGTCCTGGAGCAACTCAATGGCGGCTCGGGCGCTTATGGCGCCAGTGGCACGGCAGAAGCCGCAGCGCCACCACTACCTGAGGGGGAGTAAGCACATGGCACATGAATTCAAGACTCTTTCCTCAGAGCTTCTGCTGGACGCACCAATCATTGCTGTACGCCGTGATGAAGTGGTCATGCCCGATGACCACGTGGCCTACCGCGAAGTCGTTGAACACCTGGGCGCCGTCGCAGTCGTAGCGCTCAATGAGTCCAATCAGATAGCGATGGTCAACCAATACCGCCACAGCGTTGGGCGAAGGCTGTGGGAACTACCCGCAGGTCTGCTCGATGTTGCCGGCGAGGATGAACTATCCGGTGCCAAGCGGGAGTTGATGGAAGAAGCCGGTTTGGCAGCCTCCAGCTGGTCTGTTCTCACTGACCTGGTGACGTCACCGGGCTTTTGTGAGGAAACCGCACGCGTCTACTTGGCTCAAATTCTGTCTGAGGTCGAGCGCCCAGAGGCCATCGGCGATGAAGAAGCCGACATGGACTTTGCTTGGGTTGGCATCGATGATGCCGTGGCAAAGATCTTTGCTGGAGAAATCAGTAATTCGATTGCCGTCTCGGGCATCTTAGCCGCCGCGCAGGTTATCAGCGGAAAAGCTGAGCCACGCAGCGTGGATGAATCATTTGAATTGCGACCAACCTCAATCGCTGCTCGCCGCAAAGGCCCGGATCTAAAGAAGCAATGACATCCTCATCCGTTATCGCGGAACCGAAAGAGCCGGCACCGGAGCTTATCCAATTAGCCCAAGAATGGCTGGACCACCTGGCGGTGGAAAAAGGTGCTTCGGATAATACGCTGAGCAATTATCGCCGCGATCTCAACCGTTACACCGCCTGGCTTGCGGCCAGCAATATCACGCGGCTGAAGGACGTCACCGCGCATCACGTCGAATCTTATGTAGTGGACTTGCGACGCGGGATTGAGAACTCTAAGCCACTATCCAGCGCGTCCACCTCGCGTGCGCTCATTGTCGCGCGGGGTCTGCACAAGTTTGCGCTATCTGAAGGCCACGTCGATGTGGACGTCGCTGCCGATGTCGCGCCACCAAGTCCGGCCAAGCAATTACCGGATACATTGAGCATTGAAGAAATCACGCGCCTTATTGATTCTGTGCCGCAGGGTGAGACTGCCACGGCGATCGATATTCGGGACAAAGCGCTCTTAGAAGTGCTTTATGGCACGGGTGCGCGTATCTCCGAAGTACTTGATCTAAACGTTGATGACTTTGCTGACAGCCCAGATATTTTGACCCTGACTGGTAAAGGTTCCAAGCAGCGTATTGTCCCAGTGGGCTCGCACGCGCTCAAGGCAGTCGAAGATTATTTGGTTCGGGCACGGCCTTACCTCTCACGGGGCAAGTCCCATGCACTTTTCCTTAACACTTTGGGCAAAGCACTGTCCCGACAAAGCGCGTGGGCGGTGATTCAGCGTGCTGTTGAACGCTCCGGAATAGAGAAGAAAGTTTCTCCACATACCCTGAGACACTCATTTGCCACCCATTTGCTCCAAGGTGGTGCCGATGTGCGTACTGTGCAGGAACTTCTTGGTCATTCTTCGGTGACGACGACGCAAATCTACACCCATGTAACTGCCGATTCCCTGCGAGAAGTCTGGCGAATTGCTCACCCTCGTGCTTAAATCTGGAAATCTTCAGCCTTATTCCAGTACCGTACGTTAAATGCCCCTGCGCGAAAGTTTTTGCGCGCAATCTTTAACTAACACCACCGTCACCCCTTCTGAAAGGATGACTTAATCCGTGAATTTTTCAGGCACTCATGCTGTGGCATCACTGTCTCCGGCACGAAAGCTAACCACCTCGATTGCCGCTGCGTGCGTCCTTGGCCTTAGCGCTACCGCTACTTCCATTGCCTTGGCACCATCTGCGCAGGCTCTGCCAGCTGGTGTTTCAGCGGACGATGTCCGCGCAATGATTTCCGCACCAATCTCTGTCCCCGCGGGTCAAACCACGACGGTGAGCTTGCCTATGGCAGCGAATGCTTCCTATTCAGGTGGCGGCTGGTCTGTGTCTACCTCTGGCTCCACGGCGACGGTTACCGCTCCACCTGAAGGCGGACAGATTTCTGTCCCCGTCACGGCTAATGGCCAATCCGCCACGATCACTCTGGTTGCCGAAGGCGGCTCAGCAGGTGCTGGCGGAACCGGTTCGGACGGTAGCGGTGGTGGAAACGCTGGCGGCACAGGTGGAAGCGGTGAAGGCTCCACAGGCGGCTCCGGATCCGGCGAGGGCTCAGGCTCTAGCGAAGGATCTGGAAACGGTGATGGCGGTAGTGGCGGTAGCGACGGTGCCGCTGGCGGAAATGGCTCAGCTTCAACCGGAACTGGTGGCTCCGGTGAGGGAGGAACCGGTGAGTCGGGCGATGCGAATACCGGCACCGGTGATGTATCCCGTGAAGAAAATGCGAGCCTGCCGGTGGTAGAGGGCGAAAAGCCTGAGCGTCAACCAGCAGAACAGCTAGATGAGTCATCGGCTGAGCGGATTGAGCTCGAGTCCACGATTGAGGGCAATACCATTACCGCGCAGCTCGGTCTGCGCCAAGCACTTGATTTCTACCAGCGCTTTGGCAATCTCGACCAAGAGCAGTTTACGCTGCGCTATGTCGATGCTGATGGCAACATTATCCAAGACGTCCAGCGCGATATTGATGCAGCTGCCCGTACCTTGACCTTGACCTATCCGGAAGGCCAAGCACCAGATAATCCCTTCTACATGCAGCTCGTTCGTAATGACGGCTCAGGCGTGGAAGTCATTGTATCGCTGACAGATCCGAATTATCAGCGGGCCGGGGAAGAGGTTGCCAGTGATGGCGATAGCACTGCAGCAAATGAGGATGAAGGCTCCAATCTCCTAGTCAACGGCGCAATCGGGCTGGGTATCGTTATTCTGCTGATTATTATTGCGCTGATTATTCGTGCGATACGCCGCCGCGGCAAATCCGGGCAGGATGCGGAGACTACTGAAGAGCCCAACGAGTATTACCAAAACTAAAGTCAAGGCGATTTGCTTGACACTGGCCTGAAGGTGTGGCCTGTAAGATAGACGAGTAGGCTTGCACATAGTAGTGAATTACATTTATGTGATTTGGCATTGATGGTAGGGAAGTAGGGAGTAAAACGTGAGCGACGAGGGACTCTTTGACGCAAACGAACCGGATGTTGGATTAACCGGCAGGCCGTTGCGTACTATTCCTCAGCCGCCGGAGCTGGACAAACATGGCCCGGCGACCATCATTTCCATGTGTAATCAAAAAGGCGGCGTAGGTAAAACCACCTCCACCATCAACATGGGTGCCTGCCTGGCCGAATACGGCCGCAAAGTGCTGCTCGTGGACTTGGACCCACAGGGCGCGCTGTCGGCTGGTTTAGGCCTGGGTCATGATGAAATTGATGACACCATCTATGACGTGATGTTAGATAGCCAGGTCTCCATCCACTCGGCAATCGTTCACACCGGGGTGTCCGGCTTGGACCTGGTCCCTGCCAACATTGACCTTTCTGCTGCAGAAATCCAAATGGTGAATGAGGTCGGACGTGAGCACACCCTGGCGCGCGCATTGCGGCCGGTGATGAAGGACTATGACTTCATCATCATTGATTGCCAGCCTTCCTTGGGCCTGTTGACCGTCAATGCATTGGCCTGCTCGCACGGCGTCATTATTCCGATGGAATGTGAGTTCTTCTCCCTGCGTGGTCTAGCGCTGCTGACTGACACGGTGGAAAAGGTCGCTGAGCGCATCAACTTCGACTTGGAAGTTGTAGGAATCTTGGTCACCATGTTTGACCGCCGCACCAAGCACGCTCGCGAAGTCATGTCGCGTGTAGTCGAATACTTTGATGACAAGGTCTTTGACACCGTCATTACACGTACAGTGCGTTTTCCTGAAACCTCAGTTGCCGGCGAACCCATCACCACCTGGGCGCCATCTTCACAAGCTACTGAGCAGTACCGCGATCTGGCTGCCGAGGTCATTGAGCGCACCAAGGGTTAGAAACGGTGCCGATGGACCAATTTACCCCTGCTGGTTCTTCCGAGAGAGATGAACCAGCGCTGCAACCTGAGTCAGCCGTTTCATCCGAACCAGCAACGCAACCAATGCCGGCGGCTGATCTCGAGCAAGCGGTTCAGCCCGAAATCACGGGGTTCCGTATTGCGCTCGCTAACTTTGAGGGTCCTTTTGATCTGCTGCTGCAGTTGATTCAAAGTAAGAAGCTCGATGTCACGGACGTTGCACTGTCTGAAGTGACTGATGAGTTCGTGGCTTACGTGCGTAGCCTTGGCCAAACTGCCGATCTGGATGAGATCACTGAGTTCCTCGTGGTTGCTGCGACGTTGCTGGACCTCAAAGCCGCCCGCCTTTTGCCGCGTGGTGAAGTAGATGACCTGGACGATCTGGAGCTGCTGGAATCGCGCGACCTGCTCTTTGCGCGACTTCTGCAGTATCGCGCGTATAAGCAAGTGGCTGATCAGTTTGCGCAGTGGCAGCGCGAAGCGCGCAGAGCATATCCACGCGCTGTGGGCGTGGAGGAGCAATTCGCCCAGCTGCTTCCACCGGTCAAGCTCGGTCATACCCCGGCATCGTTCGCTGAATTGGCAGCGGGTGTTTTCCGCCCGAAGCCACCGGTAGAAGTTGGCATTGGACATATTCACCAGGTGGCCGTCTCAGTGCCGGAGCAAGCCGGCAAAATCATGGATACGCTCAAATTGCTGGGCGCAGATCAGTGGTTGAGTTTCGGCGCGCTGACCCGCGACTGCACCCTTTCCATGCAGGTCGTCGGCCGCTTTCTTGCGCTATTGGAGCTGTATAAGGCTAAAGCAGTGGAAACTGACCAGGAAGAACAACTAGGCCCGCTCAATGTTTCCTGGACAGGTCTTGATGTGGATCCAGCTGTGGTGGCAGCGGCCAATTGGGATTAAAGCAATGATGGAAGAAAAGTAGGTGAGTGACTCATGAATATTTCCGAGGTAAGCCCCGATGAGATGCCGTTTATTAGTCAGCTGCGCTCACAGATCGAATCCATCCTGCTGGTAATTGACACACCAGCACCTGCGGCCACCATCGCGCGGGCGCTGGAAGTAGATGTTAAAGACGCCGAGGAAGTCCTCGAGGAAATTCGGACTGAGCTAGATATGCGTGGCTCTGGCATCGAGCTTCGCAATAGTGAAGATGGCTGGCGGTATTTTACGCGCCGCGATAATGCTGATGCCGTCGAACAATTTCTGCTGGATGGTACCCAAACCAGGTTATCCCGCGCGGCGTTGGAGACACTCGCCGTGGTGGCCTACCGCCAGCCTTGTACACGCGCACAGGTCGCAGCAGTGCGTGGTGTCAACGTCGATGGTGTGATGCGCACGCTGACTTTGCGGGGTTTAGTGCGGGAAGTCGATGGTGAAGAATTCGAAGGCCCCGGTATTCGCTATGAAACCACCACGTTGTTTTTAGAGCTTTTGGGCATTGATTCTTTGGAACGTTTGCCAGATCTCGCGCCTCTTTTGCCAGACGTCGATATGATTGATGAGGAATATTAGACTTTTGCTGTAAGGTGAGGGGACGGAGTAGAATTCTCCGAGCACTACTTACACAACTTAAGAGAAAAGGACACGACAGACGTGACCCCACCCGCTCGCCGAGACGGCACACCGGAAAAGAAAAAGCGTGACAGCGAAATGCTGATTTCCAACGCTAAGCCGGCCCGTCGTCAAAATGTCAGCAAGCGCGATTTGCGCGAGAAGAAGGCCACCGCTGAATCCATCGCTAAGGATCTCGGCGCAGACTGGCTGTATGAGGACAACCAATCCTCCAAGAATCCGAATACCCAAGGTGAGCGCCTGCAGAAGGTGCTTGCGAAAGCCGGCGTTGCATCCCGCCGCCACGCGGAAGTGCTCATTGAAGCAGGCCGCGTTGAAGTCAATGGCGAGGTCATTAAACGTCAAGGCGTACGCGTGAACCCAAACGTGGACATCCTCCGCGTTGATGGCGTGCGTGTCAACGTCAATGAACAGCATGAATACTTCGTGCTCAATAAGCCACGTGGCGTTCAGTCCACCATGCAAGATGACATGGGTCGTCCCTGCGTGGGCGATATGGTCGCAGAGAAGACCTCGGCCGGTCAGCGCCTCTTCCACGTCGGACGCTTGGATGCTGACACCGAGGGCCTGCTGTTGCTCACCAATGATGGTGAGTTGGCTAACCGGTTGATGCACCCGAAGTATGAGGTGTCTAAGACCTATTTGGCCACCGTGTTGGGTGAAGCCGATAAGGCTTTGGTCCGCACTCTCAAAGAAGGCATTGAGCTTGAAGACGGCATGGCCAAGGCTGACTTCGTCCAGGTCGTGGACAAGAATCAGGGCATGTCCTTGGTACGCATCGAGTTGCACGAAGGCCGCAAGCACATTGTGCGCCGCATGCTCAAGACCGCCGGCTACCCAGTTCAGCGCCTGGTGCGCACCAAGCTGCACACTGTCCAGTTGGGCGATATGAAGCCGGGCGGTATCCGTGCGATCAATTCTGCTGAGTTGACTAGCTTGTACAAGGCAGTGGGGATGTAAATGATTTCAAACCTACCTAATAATGGTCTGATTCTTGCCGTCGATGGCCCCTCGGGCACCGGAAAGTCCACCACCTGTCGTGCGCTGGCTAAGCAACTGGATGCCAAGTACATCGACACTGGTGCGATGTACCGCGTGGCCACGCTAGCTGTCTTGCGCGCGGGTGTGGATCCGGCAGATACGGACGCGGTGATTGCTGTGACCGCTGACCTTCCTTTGACTGTGTCTAATGACCCAGATTCCACCGCCGTGATTTTCGCTGGTGAGGATGTTTCTAAGGAAATCCGTGAGGACGACGTCACCCGCAATGTCTCCGCTGTGTCGGCTATCCCAGAGGTGCGCACTAATCTGGTGGAGCTGCAGCGCAAGCTTGCCGATGACTCCCATCGCGCCATCGTTGAAGGACGCGATATTGGCACGGTTGTGCTTGTCGAAGCCCCGGCGAAGGCATATATGACCGCGTCTGCGCAGGTACGTGCGCAGCGTCGCTATGACCAAAATATTGCTGCTGGTATCCCAGCTGACTTCGACACGGTTCTTGCTGACGTGGAGCGCCGTGATGCAGCGGATTCTTCGCGTGCGGCTTCGCCGCTGCGTCCTGCTGAGGATGCCGTTGTGGTGGATACTTCTAACATGAGCCCGGAAGACGTGCTCTCAACCCTTATTTCAATTGTTAAGGAGTCTGCTGGTGAACGATAAAAATATTGATCCCCACGGCGAAGAACCAGAGACTGAGTTTCACTACCCGGCTGGCAAGTTCGAAGGAGAAATCGTCGAGTCCCACAATAGCTGGGCATCTGATGATTTTAATGAAGAGGAATTCGACTACGATTTTGATGATTCAGAGTTCGGCGACGCTGACTATGGCGAGAACGAGTATGTAGAAGTCGCCTATGAAGAAGATGGCGTTCTCGCACCAGGCGTTGCCGGCGAGGATCTCAGCGAAGAAGAATGGGCGCAGATTGAGCGCGCCTTCGGCGTCGGCGCATCACACACCGAGGAAGCTCTGTGCACGGTAGCTATCGTCGGTCGACCAAACGTGGGCAAGTCCTCGTTGGTAAACCGCTTCTTGGGTCGTCGTGAAGCAGTGGTCGAAGACCACCCGGGCGTTACTCGTGACCGTATCTCTTATATCGGTGACTGGAATGGCCAGCGCTTCTTTGTTCAAGACACCGGTGGCTGGGACCCGAATGCTAAGGGCATCCATGGTGCAATTGCACGCCAGGCGGAAACCGCGATGGAAACCGCTGATGTCATTGTCTTCGTGGTTGACACCAAGGTCGGTATCACTGAGACCGACTCAGTTATGGCGCGTAACCTGCAGCGTTCCGATGTTCCTGTCATCCTCGTGGCCAATAAGTTCGACTCGGACAATATGTACGCGGACATGGCTGAGTTCTACGCATTGGGTCTCGGCGATCCATGGCCAGTGTCTGCTCAGCACGGCCGCGGCGGCGCAGACGTGCTGGATGAGGTACTGCGTCTGTTTCCTGAGGAACCACGTCAGCCATCCATCACTGAAGGTCCGCGCCGTGTGGCATTGGTGGGCAAGCCGAACGTGGGCAAGTCTTCGCTGCTGAATAAGTTCACCGGTCAGGAACGCTCCGTGGTGGATAATGTTGCGGGCACCACTGTGGATCCGGTGGACTCTTTGGTCCAGCTGGATAAGAAGATGTGGCGCTTTGTGGACACCGCTGGTCTGCGCAAGAAGGTGAAGAATGCGCAGGGCCATGAGTACTACGCATCCCTGCGTACTCGCGGCGTCATTGACGCGGCGGAGGTCTGCGTCATGCTGATCGATGCCTCGGAAGAGATCTCCGAGCAGGACCAGCGCGTGCTGAACATGATCCTGGAAGCCGGTAAGGCTTTGGTCATAGCTTTCAACAAGTGGGACCTGATGGATGATGACCGCCGCTACTACCTGGATCGTGAAATTGACCAGCAGCTCTCGCACCTGCCGTGGGTAACCCGCATCAATATTTCTGCGGAGACTGGACGCGCGTTGCAGCGTCTGGAACCTGCGATGATTGAGGCGCTGGAGAACTGGGATAAGCGCGTGACCACCGGCCAGTTGAATAACTGGATGCGTGATGCGATTGCTGCGAACCCACCTCCGATGAAGAATAACCGCCTGCCACGTGTGCTTTTCGCTACGCAGGCATCAACTCAGCCACCAACCATCGTGCTGTTTACCACCGGCTTCTTGGACACCGGCTATCGCCGCTACCTGGAGCGTAAGTTCCGTGAGAGCTTCGGCTTCCACGGCACCCCGGTTCGTATTGCTGTTCGCATTCGCGAGCGCCGCGGCCGCAACGCTAAGCGATAGTTGGTCTATCCGCCAACTATCATTCGGAAGAACAACGCGGCTACAACCACTAGAATCAGTGCGTGGTAGCCGTGTTTTGCATTGTTGGGCTTGTTAATCCGATACTGTGCCGTCGACGCGTAGCATGCCCAGCGGCATTGTCGTATCAGTTGGATAACGGAGATCATCTGCATTGGAAGCAATCGTGATTCTTTCGCCGACATAAGGCAACCATTTGCTATTTTCAATTCCCACTTGGCTATTGCTCACGTGAAGCACGACTTGCGTCATC
This sequence comes from Corynebacterium sp. L4757, assembly GCF_043673995.1. NCBI lineage: Bacteria > Bacillati > Actinomycetota > Actinomycetes > Mycobacteriales > Corynebacteriaceae > Corynebacterium > Corynebacterium sp. L4757. The sequence goes on from NZ_JBIMEN010000001.1 coordinate 22,053, forward strand.
AACGCTGTCCTCGACTGTGGTCCAACGGTCTGCGCAGTTACTTCCTGTGGTGAATCTAATACCATGATGATGTGTTCCTCATCCATTGGTTCACCATTTGCGGGCCCTCCGTGTTCAGGCAGTTCCGCGTTAGTTTTAATAACTACCTTACCTGTGAATTGGTAAGTACTTTCTTCGGTGGATTCATCCCCTGGTGGTGTATTAGAGGCGTTGCCTGTAAGGTCGTCGGCCCCAGGAGCTGCTCCGCCTACACCTTGAATGATGTCGAAGCCTACTTCATCGTCTGAGTCGTACCAGACGAGTGGTTGCAGGTCCGGCAGGAGCTGGCCTCGGAAGAACTTGGCGCGATCTTCAACTTTTCCTAGAGATTCCCCATAGACCTCGAATTTACTGCTGTATTGCTCAGGCTGGATCGAGTGGTAATCAACTTGGTATATCCCGCTTCCATCTTTCGATGCCCACACACGGGAACGTCCACCACCAGCACCGGCAGCACCATCGATAAGTACTTCTTCAGTTTGGATGACCTCATCAGCGGCGTCATCATATGAGAATATAAGGACAGGGGAATATTCCATCCCATTCACGCGCACGAGAAGTTCAGGGACATCATCGTATGTGGCCTCTACCAGTGCGTATCCATAGCCTCCGCGGGGTTCATATTGCGCTGAGGGATTCACCGGGTAAGCGGCCGCATTCGCGACGACGTCACGGTATGCATCCAATGCTGCGTCATATCCAGCAGGTTCTCCATTCTCAGAAGATTCTGAGTCCTCTGAGTCTTCCGAGGCTTCTGAAGCAACTGCTGACGTGGTGATTGTGGTCGTTATCGTCTGCCTTGGACGGGTTTCACTATTTGCTTCATCTGTACAACCAGCAAGCATAAGTGAAGCGATGACAGCAAGGGGGACAAGCTTTCGGACAATGGTCATAATAAGTCCTTCAGGGAAAGGAATAGGGGGCTTCTGTAGTTTACGACATTAGTATCCACAACATGGCGCTTGAGTTACCAAAGCGGGGAATGATCTCCGGATGCGTTGCCAAGGGAAGGTACTTGAGCTAGGAACCTAGTAGCTAATACCGGTTGCTATAGGGTTTTTGACTCGGGCTCCCACAAGTGTTCGCGGCCAAGTTCGTGCGCCAGGGATTTCTCAATCGTGGGGTACCGGAAGTGATGACCGTGGTGATTGAGTACCTCGGGGATGACACGCTGATCGGCCAGGGCGAGTTCACGAGCACCTTCTTTGCCGAGCAGCAATGCTGGCCCGAATGTAGGCAGTGGGATAGCAGAGGGGCGGTTCATCTCAGCGCCAATGGTTTGAGCCATCTCACGGTTGAGGATCGGATGAGGGCCAACGGCATTAATGGGCCCACTGAGCGCGTCATCGAGGATTGCGTGAGTATACATATCGGTGAGATCATCCGCGCTAATCCAGGACAGCCAAAAGTCGCCATTGCCAAAAGAGCCACCCAGGCCCGTGGAAAAGAGCGCCTTGAAAAGAGGCAAAACTCCGGAGTTACCGGAGACGACCACACCCGTGCGCATATTGACTACGCGCTTGCCAGCATCGATAGCGGGTTGGGTAGCGGCCTCCCACTCGATGCAGACCTCCGCCAAGAAGCCATCGCCTGGTTCAGATTTTTCGGTGAGTATCTCCTCGCCACGATCATTGCCGTAGTAGCCAATCGCTGAAGCCGAGACCATGGTGGTGACTGAGTTCGACTTGCCCACCAATTCAGCCAGACGTTTGGTTGGAGTCACGCGTGAATCGCGGATGTCTTTCTTGTGGGACTCGTTGAATCGGCCAAAGATGGGTTCGCCAGCCAAGTGGACCAGCACGTCAACGCCATCCAGCAAATCGGAGGCGGGCGCGATGGGATTCCAATGGCGCTGACCTGGTTTAGTCTTGCCGCGCACAAGCTGAATGACCTGGTGACCGGCGATCGTGAGCTGTGCGGTCACCGCCCGTCCGACTGAGCCGCGGGAGCCCGTCATGGCAATCACTAGTGGACGATCGAAGCCGTAAATAGAGGAGTAGTCATCAAGTCCATCCACATACCCAAAGGTCTTGAGACGATTGAGTAGACCGATGTCCTGAATCAGCTGATGTTGGCGGTAGGCAAACATCGAATCCAAAAGTGCCTTCGGGACGCGAGTGTCCACGGTGTCAGTGACTAACGTGCCATTGGCGTGGTTTTCAAAATGATGGTCATGGCGCCAATTGGCGAACACTCGCATCGGTGCATTGATACAGACGTCAGAGAAGGAATAGCCATTGCGAAACCGTGATAGGTCATGGCGCGCCGTCCAGCGAAGGCCCGCTGGGAATGCGAGCACCGTCGTGCCATCGGAAAGCTTATCTGCCTGCTGCAGCGGAGTCATCGGCACAAACGGCGGGGTTAGCCGTGATAACGCGCCCTGACGCGTGTGCCATTCCCACACTTGTTCCCGGGGTGCTGGAACAACGTGTGTTGCAGAAAAACTCATCTAAGGAAACGCTCCTTTTATACCTTCTTAACATCAGGCGTGCCGCGCCAATTATCTGTCTTATAGCTTAGCTATTTTCAAGGACTCAAGGGTTAGGTCCACCCTGAGATTTATTCAAAGTACCCCTTCGGGGATTGGCGCCAAGGTCAACGTCGTGGCAGTTAGAGATCGAACTGCGGCGCGGGTGCCCACGAATGGGGAATTCGCGTGCCGATAATAAGACGAATTGATTCGCGCAGTGCTAGGGTTAAGGAAGCTGTAGAAAATACGGTCACCATATTTCTAGTGAACACATCCTTTAAGGACCGCACTGTGAGGCGGGGAAGGAGGTCACGATGAGTGGAACCACTGTACCTAACGGCGGGCAAGAAGCGAACTCTGCGGAAGTAGATGCCAATATGGCACATACAACGCAGACAGAATTGCTGACGGCCAGCGACGTTGAACGTACAACGGCTCGCATCGCGCACCAGATTATTGAAAAGACAGCGCTGGATTCACCAGATGCTGCGCGAGTAATTTTATTGGGCATCCCTTCAGGTGGCGTGCCCCTAGCACACCGTTTGGCAAAGAAGATTGAAGAATTTGCCGGTGTGAACATCCCCTGTGGATCTTTAGATATCACGTTGTACCGCGATGATTTGCGCACTAAGCCGCACCGCGCACTGCAACCCACTTCCATCCCAAAGCAGGGCATCGATAATGCCATTGTCGTATTGGTTGATGACGTTTTATATTCCGGACGCACCATCCGCGCAGCACTTGACGCTCTGAGCGATATTGGACGCCCAGAATCCATCCAGCTAGCCGTATTAGTGGACCGTGGCCACCGCCAGGTCCCGATTCGCGCTGACTACGTGGGCAAAAACGTTCCAACCGCACGGGATGAAGACATTGATGTCCTTATTAGCGATATTGACGGCCGCGATGCGGTTATCTTGACCCGCGGCATCACTTCCACGCAATAAGGAGACTTTGAGTGAAACATCTGTTAAGCATCGCTGAACTGGAAAAAGATGAGATCATTGGTCTGCTGGATGAAGCAGACAAGTTCCGCGAAGCGCTCGAGGGCAGGGAAGTAAAGAAGCTTCCTACTCTGCGCGGCCGCACCATCTACACACTTTTTTATGAAAACTCCACCCGCACGCGTGCTTCCTTCGAGACCGCCGGTAAGTGGATGTCAGCTGACGTCATTAACCTTTCTGCATCTTCTTCCTCTGTGAAGAAGGGCGAGTCATTGCGCGATACAGCGTTGACTCTTTCTTCCTTGGGTGCAGATTCCATTATTATTCGGCACCCTTCCTCGGGCGCGGCGCAGCAAGTAGCTAACTGGGTTGCGCCTGGTGGCAACGGACCATCAGTTATTAATGCCGGCGATGGTGCACATCAGCACCCGACGCAGGCCCTGCTCGATGCAGTGACGATGCGCCAGCGCCTTGGAATTTCATCTGGCGACTTTGCTGGTTTGAAGGTCAAGATCGTCGGTGACTGCCTGCACTCCCGCGTGGTTCGTTCCAATGTCAATTTGCTGACCACACTTGGCGCAGAGGTCACCTTAGTTGCTCCACCAACTTTGCTGCCTTTCGGCGTTGAGAACTGGCCGGTAAAGACGTCGGTGGATTTCGACGCGGAGATTGAAGACGCCGACGTGGTGATGATGCTGCGCGTTCAAGCTGAACGCATGAATGGTGGTTTCTTCCCTTCGCACCGCGAATACGCGACGCTCTTTGGCCTGTCCAAGCAGCGCGCAGCAAAAATGAAGAAGGATGCCATCATCATGCACCCAGGACCGATGCTGCGCGGTATGGAAATCAACTATGCCGTAGCCGACCTTGACCAGACTGCTATTTTGCAGCAGGTCAACAATGGTGTGCACCTGCGCATGGCTGTCTTATTTGCGCTCATTGCTAGTGGCGAAAATGCCGGTATCTAGAAACACCCAGGAGATAAACTAGTGACTAATTATCCAGAGACCGGCCGCAAGGCGCCTGCGTCAACCAAGACGACTCTACTGACCAATGTTCGCCCATACGGCGAAGGCGAGCCAGTCAATGTGCTGATTCAAGATGGTGAGATTACTGCCATCGGTTCTTCCGCGGGAGCAGACGTTGATGTAGCGATTGACCGCACCATTGATGGTGCAGGCCAAGTGCTACTACCAGGCTTGGTAGACATGCACGTTCACCTGCGTGAGCCAGGCCGCGAAGATACCGAAACCATTGAAAGCGGTTCCAAAGCAGCTGCCAAGGGTGGTTTCACCGCAGTATTTACCATGGCGAATACCTCACCTGTTATGGACCAGCCGGTCATCGCTGAATCTGTGTGGGCCAAGGCGCAGGCCTTGGGCATGTGCGATGTACACCCAGTCGGTTCCATCACCAAGGGCCTTGAAGGCAAAGACCTAACGGAATTTGGCATGATGGCTCGTTCTGATGCCAAGGTGCGCATGTTCTCTGATGACGGCAAGTGCGTGGCGAACCCACAGCTCATGCGTCGTGCATTGGAATACGCCAAGGGCTTGGAGGTGTTGCTAGCGCAGCACGCTGAAGAACCACGTTTGACCGAGGGTGCTGTCGCGCATGAGGGCGCGACCGCTGCGGAGCTGGGGCTGCGCGGATGGCCACGAGTGGCTGAAGAATCCATCGTTGCGCGTGATGCTCTGCTTGCTCGCGATTATGGAAACCGCGTGCACATTTGCCACGCATCCACCACCGGCACCGTGGAATTGCTCAAGTGGGCGAAGGGGCAAGATATTCCGCTGACCGCTGAAGTAACCCCACACCATTTGCTGCTGACTGATGACAAGCTGCATACCTATGACGGAGTCTTCCGAGTCAACCCACCGCTGCGCGAAGAACACGACACTTTGGCTCTGCGCCAGGCATTGCTGGATGGAGTCATTGATGTGGTGGCAACAGACCACGCGCCGCATGGGTCCGAAGATAAATGCGTGGAATTCGACAACGCTAAGCCTGGCATGCTGGGGCTGGAAAGCTCACTGGCGGTCATCGTCAAGCTCTTCGTGGAGCCTGGCCTGGCGGACTGGCGCTTTATTGCTCGAGTGATGAGTGAACGTCCAGCGGAAATTACTCGCCTGCCAGACCATGGTCGGCCAATTGCAGTCGGGGAGCCAGCCAACCTGACGCTGATTGACCCAGAAGCCAACTGGGTATCAGATAAGACCCAGCTGGAATCCAAGAGCGAGAACAACCCATATGAAGGTATTGAGTTCGGCGCGCGCGTGACCCATACCCTGCTGCGCGGGCACGTGACATACGAACTTAATGCGCAAGATAACTAATATGCAGCGCGGTTAATTTATGCAGAGCCTGGGAATTGAAAATTCCTCAGAATAAGCCAAGGCGCTGTGTAGAAGTAAAAGCGCGAATAGTAATATAATGCAAAGCAGTGAATTATTTACACTCAAATTGAAAGGCACACTACTGTGACGAACACTTCACAACCTGCCATCCTGGTGCTCGCTGATGGCCGCAGCTTCCGCGGCTTCGGATTCGGCGCAACTGGCACCACCTTGGGTGAAGCGGTCTTTACCACCGCTATGACCGGCTACCAAGAGACCATGACCGACCCTTCCTACCACCGCCAGATTGTGGTCACCACCGCACCGCAAATCGGTAACACCGGCTGGAATGACGAAGATAATGAGTCCAATGGCGGCAACATCTGGGTTGCCGGCCTGGTTATCCGCAACCTGACCAAGCGCGTATCCAACTGGCGTGCGCAGCGCAGCCTGTCCGAGGAGATGGAGTCCCAGGGCATCATCGGCATCGAGGGCGTGGACACTCGCTCTTTGGTCCGCCACCTACGCAATGAAGGTTCTATCGCAGCAGGCATCTTCTCTGGTGATGTTGCGAAGCGCCCACTCGAAGAACTGGTCGAGGAAGTTAAGAACCAGGAATCCATGGCTGGCGCTGACCTCTCCGGTGAAGTTTCCACTGATGAGGTCTACACCATCCCTGTGGTGGGGGAGAAGAAATACACCGTCGTTGCTTATGACATGGGCATCAAGATGTCCACTCCTAACCACTTCGCTAAGCGCGGCATTGAGACCATCGTGGTTCCAGCAGGAACTCCATTCGAGGAGATCAAGCAGTACAACCCAGACGGCGTCTTTGTATCCAACGGTCCTGGTGACCCAGCAACGGCAGACGAAGCCGTGTCCATCGTTCGTGATGTGCTGGCAGCTAAGGTGCCTTTCTTCGGCATCTGCTTCGGTAATCAGATTCTTGGCCGCGCACTCGGTCTTGAGACCTACAAGATGAAGTTTGGTCACCGCGGCATCAATGTTCCGGTTAAAAACCACGTCAGCGGCAAGATTGACATCACGTCCCAGAACCACGGCTTCGCGTTGGCTATGCCAACGGAAAATCCAGGCGAAGAATTCGACACTGACTTCGGTTCTGCAAAGGTCACGCACACCTGTCTTAATGACGGTGCGGTTGAGGGCGTTGCCTTGTCCAATGGTCTGGCGTACTCGGTGCAGTACCACCCTGAATCAGCTGCCGGTCCACATGATGCGAATCCACTGTTTGACCAGTTCATTGACCTGATGTCCAACTACTCGCCAAATAATAAGTAAACCCGACCAGGAAAGGTAAGAGAAGAAAACCATGCCAAAGCGCAACGATATTAACCACGTCCTGGTCATCGGTTCCGGCCCAATTGTGATTGGCCAGGCCTGTGAGTTCGACTACTCCGGTACCCAAGCATGCCGCGTCCTGAAAGAAGAAGGACTGCGCGTCACCCTGATTAACTCCAACCCGGCAACGATCATGACGGACCCAGAGTTCGCTGACCACACCTACGTGGAGCCAATCGAGCCTGCTTTCATCGAAGAAATCTTCATCAAGGAGCGTAAAGAGGGCAACCCGATTGACGCGGTCCTCGCAACCCTGGGTGGACAGACCGCACTGAATGCCGCGATCCAGCTGGACCGTGCAGGTATTTTGGATAAGTACGACATCGAGCTCATCGGTGCTGACATTGAAGCAATTGAGCGTGGCGAAGACCGTCAGAAATTCAAGGACATTGTTGAGTCCATTGGTGGCCAGTCTGCACGCTCCCGCGTATGCCACAACATGGATGAAGTCCATGAGACCGTGGCAGAGCTCGGCCTGCCAGTTGTGGTCCGTCCATCATTTACCATGGGCGGCTTGGGCTCCGGTCTGGCATATAACAACGAAGATCTCGACCGCATCGCGGGTGGCGGCCTGGCTGCATCCCCTGAAGCAAACGTCCTGATTGAGGAATCCATCCTGGGCTGGAAGGAATTCGAGCTCGAGCTCATGCGTGATGGTGATGACAACGTTGTGGTCATTGCCTCCATCGAGAACGTCGACGCACTCGGCGTGCACACTGGCGACTCAGTCACCGTGGCACCAGCTCTCACTTTGACTGACCGCGAGTACCAGGAAATGCGCGATTTGGGTATCGACATCATCCGCGCAGTTGGCGTGGACACTGGTGGCTGTAACATCCAGTTCGCAGTGAACCCAGACGATGGCCGCATCATCGTTATTGAGATGAACCCACGTGTGTCACGTTCCTCCGCACTGGCATCGAAGGCAACTGGCTTTCCAATCGCGAAACTCGCCGCCAAGCTGGCTATTGGCTACACCCTGGATGAAGTCAACAATGACATCACTGGCGTTACTCCAGCCGCATTCGAGCCAACCTTGGACTATGTCATTGTCAAGGCTCCACGCTTTGCTTTTGAAAAATTCGTGGGCGCGGATGACACCTTGACTACGACCATGAAGTCTGTTGGCGAAGCCATGGGCATCGGCCGCAACTACATTGCTGGTCTCAACAAGGTCATGCGTTCTTTGGAAACCAAGCAAGAAGGTTTCTGGACCCGTGAGGATGAGTACTTCGCTGAAGAGCGCGCACAGGACCTCAACGCGGTCCTTGATGACCTGCGTCGCCCAACCGAAGGCCGCATGTACGACGTGGAGCTAGCGCTGCGTCTTGGCGCAACCGTTGAGCAGCTGTATGAAGCATCCTCCATTGACCCATGGTTCCTGGCGGAGCTGCAAGCACTGGTTGAGTTCCGCACCAAGCTGATTGAAGCACCAGTATTGGATGCTGACTTGCTGCGTGAAGCAAAGTACATGGGTCTCTCTGATAAGCAGATTGCCGCGCTGCGCACTGAATTCGCTGGTGAAGACGGCGTTCGTGCTCTGCGCTGGTCCCTGGGTATCCGTCCGGTCTACAAGACCGTTGATACCTGTGCTGGTGAATTTGAAGCCCAGACTCCTTATCACTACTCCGCGTATGAGCTCGACCCAGACGCAGAATCTGAGATTGCTCCACAGAATGAGCGTGAAAAGGTCATCATTTTGGGCTCTGGTCCAAACCGTATTGGCCAGGGCATCGAGTTCGACTACTCCTGTGTTCACGCAGCGCTGGAGCTGTCCAAGCAGGGCTATGAGACCGTCATGGTCAACTGCAACCCTGAAACCGTTTCCACCGACTACGACACCGCCGACCGCCTGTACTTCGAACCACTAACCTTTGAAGACGTCATGGAGGTCTACCAGGCTGAGGCTGAGTCCGGCACTGTCGCTGGCGTCATCGTCCAGCTCGGCGGCCAGACCCCACTAGGCCTGGCGCAGCGCCTGTCCGATGCAGGTGTCCCAGTTGTGGGCACCAGCCCTGAGGCTATTAACAACGCTGAGGACCGCGGCGAATTCGGCAAGGTTCTGGCCAAGGCTGAACTTCCTGCACCAGAATTCGGCACCGCAACCTCTTATGAGGAAGCACGTGACGTTGCGCGTGGCATTGGCTACCCAGTCCTGGTCCGTCCGTCTTATGTTCTGGGCGGTCGTGGCATGGAAATTGTTTATGATGAGCCTTCCTTGGAGTCCTACATCGAGCGCGCTACCGAGCTGACCGATGACCACCCGGTACTCGTTGACCGCTTCCTGGACGGCGCACTGGAAATTGACGTTGACGCGCTGTGTGATGGCGAGGAAGTCTACTTGGGCGGCGTCATGGAACACATCGAGGAAGCCGGCATTCACTCCGGTGACTCTTCCTGTTCCTTGCCACCAATGACCATGGGGCCAGAGGACATTGAGAAGGTTCGCCACGCTACCAAGCAGTTGGCTGCTGGTATTGGCGTGAAGGGCTTGATGAACGTTCAATACGGTCTGAAGGACAACACCCTGTACGTTATTGAGGCGAATCCACGCGCATCCCGTACTGTGCCATTTGTTTCCAAGGCAACGGGTGTCCAGCTTGCGAAGGCTGCTTCCCGCGTCATGGTGGGTTCCACCATCGCGGAGCTCAAGGCCGAAGGAATGCTGCCATCCAACTATGACGGCGGTTCCTTGCCACTGGAGCACCCAATTGCGGTCAAGGAAGCTGTCTTGCCGTTCAACCGCTTCCGTGCAGCTGATGGTTCCATGCTGGATACGGTATTGAGCCCTGAGATGAAGTCCACGGGTGAAGTTATGGGCTTGGCTGATAACTTCGGTGCGGCTTACTACAAGGCTCTGATTGCGGGCTTTATGAATATGCCGAAGGAAGGCTCCATCTTTGTCTCGGTTGCAAACCGCGACAAGCGCAACCTCATCTTCCCAATCCAGCGCTTGGCTGATATGGGCTACACCATCTTTGCGACCACCGGTACCGCGTCGATTCTGCGCCGCAATGGTATCGAGTGCCAGACCGTGAAGAAGTCCTCTGAAATCCGCAATGGTGCTGAAGGCCGCTCCGTTGTGGACCTTATCTTGGACCGCGAGATTGACCTGGTCATCAATACACCTGATTCAACCTCCGGTGCACGCTTTGATGGCTACGAAATCCGCAGTGCGGCCTTGGAAGTTGATGTCCCTCAAATCACCACCGTGCAGGGTGTTACCGCCGGCGTACAGGCCTTGGAAGCACTCCGTAAGGGTGACTTTGAGGTCCGTGCTCTGCAGGAGCTAAAGCATGCGCCAGCAGAATAATCCATCTGAACAGATTGGCTTCGGCGAGCGCCTGGTCGCTGCAGGCCAGGTACGCGGTCGTCTGTGCGTGGGAATTGACCCGCATCCATACCTGCTTAATCAGTGGGGGCTCAATGACGATATAGAGGGCTTGACTCGGTTTACTGAGGCGTGCGTTGAGGCTTTTGCCGAGACCGCAGCACTGATTAAGCCACAGGTAGCGTTCTATGAGCGCTTTGGCTCGCGTGGATTCGCTGTCTTAGAGGACATGTTGGCGAACCTGCGGGAGGCTGGCTGTCTGACGGTCGCAGACGCCAAACGCGGCGATATCGGTTCGACGATGGCAGGTTATGCAGATGCTTGGCTAGGGGAGAGTTCACCTTTGCGCGCTGATGCAGTGACGGTCTCGCCATACTTAGGCGTGGGAGCATTGCAGCCAGTCTTTGACCTGGCTGCACAAACCGGCCGCGGTGTGTTCGTCCTGGCTGCTACCTCTAATCCAGAGGCAGTTCAGCTCCAGAACTTCACGGACGACTCTGTGAGCGTGGCACAGCATGTCGTTGACGTCTGTGCCGCATACAACGCAGAAGCTCAGGAGACGTCATCACCTGTGCCTTCTGAGACTGACTCCTTGGAGGCTGTTCCAGGCGATATCGGTGTGGTTGTGGGCGCAACATTGAAGAATCCACCAAACCTGCACAAGCTCAATGGGCCGGTCCTTCTGCCAGGTGTGGGAGCCCAGGGCGCAACTTCACAGGATGTTGCCAAGATTATGCACGGATCTGAGCAGCTTGGCTTCGCCAATGTCTCTCGCGCCGTTCTCAACGCTGGTCCTGACGTCAACTCGTTGCGTCTCGCAGTGCAGGAAACCGCACGTGAATACTTCGATGGCGGGCTGGTTTAACCCTTAACTGAGGAAAATTTTACGCTGGCAGTTTCTTCCCAACTACAACGTCAGGCATGTTCGAGCCGAATGGACCCTGATGGTGGAATTTACGGAGAAACTGCCAGCGTATTCGCTATTTTTGAAGAAATTCGGATCTGAATTTCCGCACAGTGTCATGAGCTGGTAGTTTGATCTGCGTAGTGCGGTGACGTGCTTAAATAGCCGTTCTAATCTGTTGCGTTATCGCACTTGATAACGTTGCAGTGCTAGGATTGCCAGAAGTCGGAGCGAAACGAAAGACTTTTGTTAAAGTTGAGCTCTCGAGTTTCGGTAATTTGATACTGGATCAATTAATCAACCAACGAATCGGAGGAAACCCGTGGCCCTTCCAAAACTGACTGATGAGCAGCGTAAGCAAGCCCTTGCAAAGGCTGCAGAGGCTCGTAAGGCTCGTGCAGAACTGAAGGCTTCCCTTAAGCGCGGCGACACCACCTTGAAGGATGTCCTGGAGAAGGCAGAGACCGACGAGATCATCGGTAAGACCAAGGTTTCTGCATTGCTCGAGGCTCTGCCAAAGGTCGGCAAGGTCAAGGCTCGTGAGATCATGGAAGACCTGGAAATCGCTCAGACCCGTCGCCTGCGTGGCTTGGGCGACCGTCAGCGTCGTGCTCTGCTGGAGCGTTTCGGCTTCTCCGAGTAATCGCTCATGGATGGCGCAAATCACCGCGGACGCCTTGTCGTATTGGCAGGGCCTTCCGCAGTTGGTAAATCCACGGTGGTATCGCGCCTGCGTCAGGATGTAGACAAGCTCTACTTCAGCGTATCCATGACAACACGTGCGCCTCGTCCTGGTGAGCAGGATGGGGTGGACTACTTCTTTGTGAGTACTGAAGAATTCCAACGTCGCATTGATGCCGGAGAAATGCTCGAATGGGCAGAAATTCATGGTGGACTGCAGCGTTCCGGAACTCCTTCCGCGCCAGTCGTTGAGGCACTAGAAGCTTCACGGCCAGTGCTGGTGGAAGTGGATCTGGAAGGCGCACGTAATGTGAAGAAGGCTCTGCCCGAAGCGGAAATGGTATTTCTAGCTCCGCCTTCATGGGAAATCTTGGTTGAGCGCCTCACAGGCCGCGGTACCGAACCGCAGGATGTGATTGAGCGGCGGCTAGATACAGCTCGCGAAGAACTGGCTTCTCAGTCTGAGTTCGACCACGTGATTGTCAATGATGACCTGGATGACGCAGTTGCGGCCATCACTGCTATTCTGCAAGGATAAGCATTAACCAAACATTTATAAGCAACTTCTAGAAAAGGTGCATGTGACCAACGTGACCACCCCTGCTAATTCTGAGACCAAACCAGAACCGGTATTTGATACGCCGATTGGTATTACCTCTCCACCAATTGATGAGCTATTGGAGAAGGTTTCGTCAAAGTACGCTCTCGTGATCTTCGCCGCTAAGCGCGCACGTCAGATCAACAGCTACTACCAAGAGCAGGACGAAGGCGTCTTCGAGTTCGTCGGCCCACTGGTAACCCCAGAGGCTGGCGAGAAGCCACTGTCTATCGCTTTGCGCGAAATTGAGGCTGGCCTGCTTGAGCACGAAGAAGGCATTGAGGCCTAATCTCTTAAGCTCGCACGTGGTTTAGCTCGTTTACGCTAACTACCCCCTGGCTCGCTCCTAGAAGCGCCTTACTGGTCATGACCAGCAAGGTGCGGAGAGCGGCCAGGGGGTTCGTGCTTTTAAAGGTAGGATTGCCCATTATGAGTGAACATGCGCAACAAGCACAGGACGAGCAGCAAGATTTAACTACCTCAGCATCCGAGCAACCGGAGCCGCGCAATATCGTGGTCGGCGTATCCGGTGGGATTGCCGCATATAAGGCAGCGCACCTAGTGCGCAATTTCAAAGAGCATGGCGATAATGTGCGGGTGGTACCGACCCAAGCTGCATTGAACTTTGTTGGCGCAGCCACTTTTGAAGCCTTATCCGGTAATCCAGTATCCACCACAGTCTTTGACGCTGTTGATGAAGTGCAGCACGTCAATATTGGCCAGCAGGCAGATGCTGTGGTTATCGCACCAGCGACTGCTGATGTCATCGCGCGCATTACGGCTGGTCGTTCGGATGACCTGCTCACTGCCACTATCTTGGTGGCGACGTGTCCGGTAGTTGTTGTTCCCGCCATGCACACGGAGATGTGGTTCAACCCGGCTACTCAGGAGAATGTGGCTACTCTGCGCCGGCGGGGGATTACGGTAATGGAACCAGCGCATGGCCGATTGACGGGTAAGGACACGGGTCCTGGCAGGCTTCCGGAGCCCGAACAAATTGCTGAGCTGGTTCGTACCCGCCTCGCAGTTGATGAGCTTCCTTATGACTGGGAAGGGCTCAACGTCCTGATTTCTGCTGGCGGTACCCAGGAGAACCTGGACCCGGTTCGATTCATTGGTAACCGTTCTTCCGGCCGTCAGGGATTTGCACTGGCAGAGATAGCAGCGCAGCGTGGCGCGAATGTCACCATTGTTGCCGGCTCGACGGATGAGTTGCCCACGCCGCCCGGCGCTCAAATAGTCAACATTGTGTCCACCGAAGAGCTTAAGGTGGAGATGGATTCACGCGCGCCAGGTGCGGATATCATCATCATGGCCGCGGCCGTGTCGGACTATAGTCCAGCAGAAATCGCGCAATCGAAGATGAAAAAGGGTAGTGACGACGAAGCCTTGTCGACCCTTCGCTTGAAAGAGAACCCGGATATCCTCAAAGGTCTTGTGCAGGCGCGTGAACAAGGTGGCACCCCGAATACCACCACGATCGTCGGATTTGCAGCGGAGACCGGCGACGAGAATTCCTCCCCATTGGACTATGCATTGGCGAAGTTCGAGCGCAAGGGCTGCGATGTACTCATGGCCAATGATGTCTCATCCGGAAAGGTCTTCGGGCAAAAGGATAATGAAGGCTGGATTCTTACTAAAGAGCTGGAACCACAAGCGGTAAAGAAAGGCTCCAAGCAGGCTGTCGCGGCAGCAATCTTAGATGTTGTGAATTTAATTCGCGAACAAAGCTAAGCTTGCCTTGCCGCTATAGACCGCTTGGTCTACGATTGGTGAACGGTACGATGTATATTTATGCGGTGCCGTCACCTGCCTTCGACGTGGCTCATTAGCTAGCCGGCAAGAAACCTAGAGGTTTCTGTCCGTTCGGACCCAGATCGACATCCTGACACCGTTTTAACGAACTCTATGTAAGAAGGAACAACTGTGACTTCATCTGTTGAGGCAGCAAAGCGTCTCTTTACCAGTGAATCCGTAACTGAAGGCCACCCAGACAAGATCTGCGATGCCATTTCAGACTCCATTTTGGATGCGCTTTTAGAAAAAGACCCTAACGCACGCGTAGCGGTGGAAACACTAGTGACCACCGGGCAGGTTCACGTCGTGGGTGAGGTGAGCACTTCCGCATACGTGGAAATCCCCACGCTAGTACGCGACACCCTGACCGGTATTGGGTTCACGTCCTCTGACATGGGATTCGATGGCAATACTTGTGGCGTTAACATCGCGATTGGTGAGCAGTCTCAGGAAATCGGCGATGGCGTTACCACCTCCACTGAGGCGCGCGCTGGCGGCGACGTGCACGAATATGATGTCGCTGGTGCTGGTGACCAGGGGCTGATGTTCGGTTATGCCACTAATGAGACCGATGAATACATGCCTCTACCGATTGCTTTGGCGCACCGCCTGTCGCGTCGTCTCACTCAAGTACGTCAAGACGGCATTGTGAATCACCTCCGTCCAGACGGCAAGACTCAGGTGACTTTTGCTTATGACGGTGACACCCCAGTTGCTTTGGATACCGTGGTTATCTCTACTCAGCATGACACTGAGATCACTCAGGATGAGCTAGCGAAGCAGTTGAAGGAGCACGTTGTTGAGTGGGTCATCAATGATGCTGGATTGAGCCACTTCTACAACGAAGACACCACCTTGTTGGTTAACCCATCCGGTTCTTTCATTCTGGGTGGCCCAATGGGCGATGCTGGTTTGACCGGCCGAAAAATCATCGTTGATACCTACGGCGGCATGGCCCGCCACGGCGGCGGTGCTTTCTCTGGTAAGGATCCTTCAAAGGTTGACCGCTCCGCTGCATACGCCATGCGCTGGGTAGCCAAGACCATCGTGGCTGCTGGTCTTGCTGACCGTGCAGAAGTCCAGGTCGCATATGCGATTGGCCGCGCGAAGCCAGTTGGTCTTTACGTGGAGACTTTCGGTACCGCTAAGCATGGGCTGGATGATGGAACTATCCAGGCCGCTGTAGATGAGGTCTTCGATCTGCGTCCGGCCGCAATCATTCAGGACCTAGATTTGCTGCGTCCGATTTACCGTAAGACTGCCGCTTATGGCCACTTTGGCCGCACTGACCTTGACTTTCCTTGGGAGTCCTTGGATCGTGTCGACGCACTTCGTGCTGCTGCTGGAGTTTCAGTAGAATAAGCACTTATGCCTAAAAAGACACCCGCCTCCGTGAAACCGGTTGTGCGGGTGTTGCCTTTATTAGGGGTATCCCACCTTGATCGAGCATTTGATTATCTAATCACCGAGGATGACTCAGAAGCGGCGCAACCAGGCGTACGCGTGCGCATTAGGTTCAACGGCAGGCTGGTCGATGCCCTGCTCTTAGAGCGCCTTGCGGAATCAGACTTTGATGGCAAACTGGCCTTCATTGATCGCGTGATTTCGCCTTTTCAGGTTTATCCTCCCCAAATGTCGGCACTAGTGGATGCACTGGCAAATCGTTATGGCGGTAACCGCTCAGATATCATCCGCTTTGCCATCCCGCCCCGTCACGCTAAGGCTGAGGAAGCGGATTTAGATACACCATTCGAAGAACTCGGAGAGCTTAGCGAACCTGATTTATCGTCCTGGTCGGCGTATCAATTTGGTGAGTCCTTCGTTGACTTCGTCTTGGCGGGCAATACCGCCCGTGCTGCCTGGCAGGTCGCTCCCGGTGATGATTGGGCGCAAGCAATCGCAGCATTAGGCACGAAAGTGGCTAGTTCCGGACGTGGCGTGTTAGTCATTGTGCCGGATCAGTCTGATGTCGATGTCGTCGAATCTGCTTTTAGAGAATATGTCTCCGCTAAGCAAGTAACTATTTTGAATGTTTCTCAGGGACCGCAAGCACGATATCGGCGATATCTTTCGGTTCTTGTTGGCCAAGCACGTATTGTCATTGGAACGAAATCAGCAGCTTTTGCACCAGTTGCAAACCTGGGGCTAGCGGTCATTTTCAATGATGGCGATGACAACCTTGTGGAGCGCAGCGCCCCTTATGTCCACAGCCGTGAAGTACTAACCACGCGCAGTGCCCAAGAGAATTGCTCACTGCTTATCGTCGGTCATTCCCGCACAGCTGAGACCCAATTATTGGTTGGTGCTGGTTGGGCACATGATTTAGTTGCTGGTGAATCGACCCTGCGCACCCGAATGCCCGCGATGGTGCCGGTTGGGCCTTATGGCCTCAACCTCTCGCGTCAAGTTAGCGGGAATCGTTCTAATCCACCGGCACAGCATCAAGATTCTGGTACAAATTCAGCGGCAACTCCTAGGGCGCGCGCTGGGGCAGCAGGCACGTCGAGTTTTGATACGCGTGCCTATCAGGCGGTTAAACATGCATTAGATCGTGGTGAGCCGGTACTGGTGCAATCCCCGCGCAAGGGTTATGTCCCTACGCTCGCCTGCGCACAGTGCTTTACGCGTGCCCGTTGCCGTCATTGCAATGGGCCATTGAGCTTGCCTCAATCACACCAGCAAGCAGCAACTCCAAGCTGCGCGTGGTGTGGAAAGATGGAGACTCGCTTTAAGTGCACCGAGTGCGGATCGAATCGCATGCGTGCAGTGGTGATGGGCTCAGAAAGGACTGCTGAGGAACTCGGTCGGATTTTCCCAAACACCCGAATCATTGTCTCCGGTGGCAACAAGGTGATTGAAGAGATCCCGCATGAGCCTGCATTGGTGGTGGCTACCCCGGGGGCCGAGCCGCGCATTACTCAACCCAAGAAAACCAGCGTCAGCAGTACCGAAGACAAGCCAGCGCGACTGTATTATGGCGCAGCCTTAATCTTGGGCGCGGGTGGTCTGCTGAACCGCCAAGATTTACGTGCGGGTGAAGACGCCATGGCTAAATGGTTGGCTGCAGCCACGATGGTTGCCCCAGCTGCCAAAGGCGGAACAGTAGTGATTGCTGCAAATCCGGGCGTAGCCGTCATTGACTTCTTCCTGAATTGGGACGTGGTGGGATTTGCGCAGTCAGAGTTAGAAGCACGCCGGGAGGTTCGATTCCCACCGGCTGTTCACATGGCAGCGATCGACGGTGCTGATGCAGCACTCGATGAGTTTTTAGCCATTGCCGAACTTCCTGAGCATGCAGAAATTCTCGGGCCCGTACCTTTACCAGAGCATCTTTCCTTGCCAGGCGAATATGACGCCAAACGTTTTGGCCCACCACAACGCCTGTTGATCAGAACCCCACTGGGCCCGCGATCAGAATTAGGAAAGGCCTTGCGGACCGCGAACGCGAATCGCAGTGCGCGAAAGGATGACCTTCCTCTTCGCATTCAGGTCGATCCCATTAATATTGGTTAACCTGATCCGCAATTGGTCTTGGATATTCACTAAGGTTGTTAGCAAAGCGACTCTGCCAACAACCCATCCCCAAACAAGCACCGAAGCAGCCCCCATGTCCATGTACCGTGGGGCAGAAAGAGCGAAGAACCTTGAGCATTAGAGAGATTCGAATATACGGCGACCCCGTGTTGACCACGGAAGCAAAAGAAATCACTGAATTCGATGAATCCTTAGAAGAGCTTGCCTCAGACATGCTGGACACAATGGAAGCAGCCGGGGGAGTAGGTCTGGCTGCCAACCAAATTGGTCTGCTCAAGCGAATCTTTGTGTATGACTGCACCCACACCGAGACCGGAATGCGTGGTGCCATCATCAACCCAGTGTGGGAAGCGATTGGTGATAAGACTCAGACCGGGATGGAAGGGTGCCTCTCCATTCCAGATATTTCTACTCCCACCACCCGTTATGAAACCGTGCGTGTGTCTGGCCAAGACGTGAAGGGCAATCCGATAGGCATGGTTGTTTCGGGCCTGATGGCTCGTTGCGTGCAGCATGAAACCGATCACCTCAATGGGGTCCTTTTCTTACAGCGGCTCGAAGGTGATGCCCGCAAGCAGGCCATGGCAGAGATTCGCGTTTCAAGCTGGTTCTCTAAGTAATCCCGAGTTTTGCGATAGATATTCATTGCTACATCAACCTAAAGGAGCCCTGACATGAAGCTCATCTTCGCTGGCACCCCGGAACCTGCCGTTCCTGCGCTCAAAGCACTCATTGCCTCATCTCATGAGGTAGTTGCCGTTATCACCCGACCAGATGCTCGCAAAGGCCGCGGCCGCACACTCTATCCCAGCCCCATCAAAGAAGTCGCGCTGGAAAATGGTATTGAAGTGCTGACCCCTTCGACATTGAAGGCAGATACTGAGGACGGTCAAGCTGTGCGTGAGCGAATTAAAGAACTTGCGCCGGATGCCATTCCAGTTGTTGCTTATGGCAATTTAGTGCCAGAAGATCTCTTAGATGCCGCAACCCATGGCTGGGTCAACCTTCACTTTTCACTTCTTCCCGCTTGGCGCGGTGCCGCGCCTGTGCAGGCTTCCATTAGAGCTGGTGATGACATTACGGGGGCATCGACATTCCAGATTGAGCAAGGGCTTGATACCGGTCCGGTTCTCGGAACAATCACTGAGACTAGCCAGACTAAAGACACTGCAGGCGAGCTTCTGGAGCGTCTTTCTCAATCTGGAGCTCACCTCCTTGTCGCCACCATGGATGGTTTGGAATCAGGGGAGATGGTGCCGCAACCACAACAGGGGGAGCCTACCTACGCCTCCAAGATCACCACGGAAGATGCCCGCATCAGGTGGTCGGAGCCTGATTTCGCGGTAGACCGTCACGTGCGCGCGCATACTCCTGCACCGGGCGCATGGACGATGTTGGGGGATGATCGTATGAAGATTGGTAAGATAACGCCCCTGCACACCGAAGCTGAAGTGCTCAATGAGATTCCGGAACTTTCTCCCGGACAGGTTCACATCACTAAGAAGGCCGTTTACGTTGGAACTGCTACCACACCAGTGCGTGTGGACCAGCTGCAGCCAGTAGGAAAGAAAATGATGAATGCCGCTGACTGGGGTCGCGGTCTAGGCGCGAATAATGATGTTGAGGTGAACTTTTCATGAGTGGTGGATTTAGGTCGCGTTCGAAGACCGGTGGTTCAACAGATCGAACCCCACAGGGCAGCAAGAAGAAGCCAGCGGAGAAACCACAGGGTGCCAATGGGGCTCGCGGAAACAACCGCCGGGGGCAAAGCGGACAGACCGGACAGCGCGGTCGAGGCGGTCAGCATCCGCGACGTCAGTATGAAAGAAATGACCGCAACCGCGCTCATCAGACAGCCAATCTGATCCGTGATGCACGTAAAGCTGGCGTAGATTTGGCCCGCGCGGTAGTTTTCGAAACCTTGCTGCGCGTGCACCAAGATGATGCTTTCGCGAACTTGACGTTGCCTAAGGCACTGCGCGTTAACCGATTAGAAGGCCGTGATGCGGCTTTCGCGACTGAGCTGACCTACGGTGCACTGCGCACAGAGGGCGTGCTGGATGCCATTATCAATGAGTGCTCTTCGCGGAGTTTGGACTCGCTCGCACCGGAAGTTCTTGACGCTCTGCGTCTGGGTACCTATCAGGTGATCTATACCCGTGTGGAACCGCACGCGGCAGTGGATACCACCGTGCGTCTCGTTGAGGCAGCTGGTCATGAAAAGGCCAAAGGCTTTGCCAACGGCATCATGCGTACTATTACGCGCACTAGCCCACAGGAGTGGCTGGATAAGCTCACCCCTTCTGGTGAGATTGAAGCGGTGGCATTTAGGCATGCTCACCCGACGTGGATCGCACAGTCTTTCTCCCGTGTTGTTGGATTGGGTGAGCTAGAAGAGGCACTTGAAGGGGATTCGCAACGCCCGGTCGTCCACTTAGTCGCACGTCCTGGTGAGATCAGCGCGGAGGAGCTCGCGCTGATGACTGGATTTGAGGAAGGAAAGTACTCTCCTTATGCCGTCTACATGGATTCTGGGGATCCGGGCGATCTAGAACCCGTGCAGCAGGGCCTTGCCGCTGTCCAAGATGAAGGATCGCAGCTGATTGCTCGCGCGGTCGTTGAGGCTTCCGTCGTAGGCGGGGATCAAGGACGTTGGCTAGACCTGTGCGCCGGACCAGGTGGAAAGGCGGCACTCATGGGTGCGCTAGCACGCATTGAGGGCGCGAAAGTTGATGCCATTGAGGTCTCCGAGCACCGCGCACAGCTGATTGAAAAGACCGTGGGTGACCTACCCGTTAAGGTGCATGTGGCCGACGGCCGCAACCCTGGGCTTGAGCCGGGCTATGACCGTATTCTGGTTGACGCCCCATGCTCCGGTCTGGGCGCGCTCCGTCGTCGCCCTGAAGCCCGCTGGCGCAAGCAAGAACAAGACATTGCTGAACTTTCTGCTTTGCAGTACGAGTTGCTCGAATCAGCAGTCAAGCTGCTTCGTCCAGGTGGCGTGCTGGTCTATTCCACTTGTTCACCAGATTTGCGTGAGACCCGCAGTGTGGTCGATAAAGCAGTCGCTGAACTAGGCGTGAGCGAAGATAATGCTCATGACCTGATCCCAGACATGGGTGATGTGGGGGAGCACAAGTCGGTGCAAATGTGGCCACACCGTCACGGCACGGACGCTATGTTCTTCGCTGTCCTACGCAAGAATGCCTAAGATGGAGCACATGACTGCAACCTTTTCAGCACCTTTGATTTCACCTTCCATTCTGGCTGCGGACTTCTCGCGTTTGGGCGAAGAAGTCCAGGAAGTGGCTAATGCCGACTGGATCCACGTGGACATCATGGATGGTCACTTCGTGCCTAACCTATCTTTTGGTCCGGACATCACTGCGACCGTCAATGGCATCACTGACCAGGTCCTCGATGTGCATTTAATGATTGAAGAGCCAGAGAAGTGGGTTGAGACTTACGCGAAGGCGGGTGCGGATTGCATTATCTTCCACGTGGAGGCAGTCGCTGATGAGCAGGCCGCGCTGGACTTGGCTGCCACGATCCGTGGGCTGGGGATTCGCGCAGGTTTTTCCATCAAGCCGAATACGCCGATTGAGCCATGGCTGGATAAGTTATCCCACTTTGATCTTGCTTTGGTGATGAGCGTTGAACCAGGCTTTGGAGGTCAGAAGTTCATGCCGGACATGTTGGATAAGGTTCGGAAGCTGCGTCAGGCAATCGATGAGCAAGGACTGGATACCCTCATTGAGATTGATGGCGGTATTTCCGCTGACACGATCCGCGAAAGCGCTGAGGCCGGCTGTGATGCTTTCGTGGCCGGTTCCGCGATTTTCAAGAAGGATGATAAGGCCGCGGAAGTTGAGAACCTCCGCCAACTAGCCACGCTTTAATAATTTTCGACGAAGCAGGAATAACACATGGAACACTCACCGGACATTATTGAGCAAGCTCTGTTGAAGGCGATGGATGCAGGCTGGAAGATTCGCGGCACTACCAGCCCAAATCCGCCGGTGGGAGCGGCGATCATTTCTACGTCCGGTGAGATTGTTGGAACTGGTGCGACCCAGCCGGCAGGTGGTGCGCACGCGGAGGTGCAGGCGCTTGCCGATGCCCAGGGCAAGACCGAAGGCGCCACGGCCGTGGTCACGCTGGAACCGTGTAATCACACGGGCCGAACCGGCCCCTGCACGCAGGCGCTGATTGATGCCGGCATCAAGGAAGTCTATTACCTGCACAGTGACCCGAATCCGGAGGCTGCTGGTGGTGCGGACTATCTGCGCAGCAACGGCATTGAGGTTCACCAGCTCGAGTCACCACTGGATCAACATGATGCGCTTGTGCCGTGGCTGAAGTCAGTTCAGATGGGTCGTCCGCACGTGACCTTAAAGTTCGCGCAGACCATTGATGGTTTCACCGCAGCTTCCGATGGCACGAGCCAGTGGATTACTGGTGAAGCAGCACGTAATTATGTTCACGAAGACCGCGAACACCGTGATGCCATCATCATTGGTACGGGAACAGCATTAACCGATAACCCATCCCTGACGGCGCGCAATCCTGATGGCACGCAGCGTGAGAATCAGCCGCGTCGAGTGGTCATCGGCAGGCGCAGCATCGCTGATGTCGGCGCGGTAGCCTCCAACCTGAACACACTGGGTTTTGAACAATACACCAGCATCGATGATGCGATGGCTGAGCTTTATAACTCCGGCGCCCGCGACGTGTTGGTCGAAGGCGGTTCAGGCATTGCCTCTGCCTTCATGAACGCAGGTTATGTCGATTGGGTACAGGTCTATCTCGCACCGATGCTGCTTGGCGGTGGCGTATCCGTTCTTGCCCACCCAATTGCTAACACCCTGACAGAAGCGGCCCGCTTTGCCCGAGGTCAAGTCATTGCCCTTGGTGATGACCTGCTCATCAACTACCGAGGGCTACCGGCTAATCGCCGATAGATCCACCAGCACCTGACGGTTTGTGTATCTGAAATAAAGCGCAGGGCCTCGTGGTTGATTAGAACTGAAAAGATATTCAAAGGAGAAAGCTTTAAGTGTTTACTGGTCTCGTAGAAGAGCGCGGCACTGTCGTCGGCATGCAAGAACAAGGTGACGCTGTGCGAATTAGCATCAAGGCGCCAGTTGTGACTTCTGATGCTCAGCTGGGTGACTCCATCTCTGTCAACGGTGTGTGCTTGACTGTGGCTGAACTGGAAGAATCAACCTTTATTGCTGACGTGATGCAGGAGTCGCTCGTCCGCTCAGCGTTGGGCGAGCTGTCAGATGGTTCACTGGTTAACCTGGAGCGTGCGATGCTACCGACCACCAGGTTTGGCGGTCATATCGTGCAGGGGCACGTTGATGGAACCGCCAAGATGATTTCCCGTACTCCATCGGAGAACTGGGAAGTGCTGCGTTTTGAACTACCCGCGGAGTTGTCCAAGTACGTGGTGGAGAAAGGCTCCATTGCTATTAGCGGAACCTCATTGACGGTCTCTGCTATCGGTGAAGATTGGTTCGAGGTCTCCTTAATTCCAGTCACGCTGCGGGATACTATTTTGGGTGAACTGACTGAAGGTTCCCTGGTCAACCTAGAAGTTGATGTGCTGGCGAAGTATGTGGAAAAGATGGTTAACCCCAAACTTAATTCCACAGACCAGAAAGACTAAGCTGAGAACCTATGAGCGCACCTGATAATAATGCAGTTCGCCTTGACTCAGTTGAGGACGCGATTGCAGATATCGCCGCCGGTAAGGCGGTAGTTGTTGTTGACAACGAAGACCGTGAGAATGAGGGCGACCTGATTTTTGCGGCTGAATTGGCTACCCCTGAGCTGGTTGCCTTCATGGTGCGATATTCCTCCGGCTATATCTGCGCACCTTTGCTGCCTGAAGATTGTAAGCGACTGAACTTGCCACCGATGATGGGCAAGAATGAAGACGTTCGTGGAACGGCTTACACCGTGACAGTGGACGCTGCAACGGGTACTACCGGTATCTCAGCCACTAGCCGTGCTGAAACCATGCGTCGCCTGGCCGATCCGGCATCGGTAGTTGATGACTTCACCCGCCCCGGCCACGTCGTGCCATTGGCGGCGCGCCCAAACGGTGTGCTTGAGCGTGATGGACACACTGAGGCTGCCGTTGACTTGGCTCGCCTAGCGGGTCTGCGTCCAGCGGGCGTGCTGTGTGAGATTGTTTCTGAAGAAAATCCCACCACCATGGCGCGCTCCGAGGAGCTACGACGCTTTTCGGACGAACACGATCTGAAGATGATTTCTATTGAGCAGCTGATTGATTGGCGGCGTCATCATGAAACTCAGATTCAGCGCTCGGTTGAGACCCGTCTGCCGACTGACTTCGGTCCATTCACTGCGCTGGGCTATAAGCATGAGGTTGATGGTCAAGAACACGTAGCGCTGGTTGCCGGCGACCTGAAAGAGCTCAAGGGAGCTGAAGATGTCCTGGTGCGCGTGCATTCTGAGTGCTTGACCGGTGATGTTTTTGCCTCGCGTCGCTGTGATTGTGGACAGCAGCTGCATGAATCCATGCGCATCATTCAAGAAGCTGGCCGCGGTGTCATCATTTACCTGCGCGGACAAGAAGGCCGGGGCATTGGTCTTTTGGCGAAGCTTCATGCATATCGACTGCAGGATGCAGGCCTGGATACGGTAGATGCCAACCTGGAACAAGGATTGCCTGAGGATGCGCGGGAGTACTCCGTTGCAGGGCAGATCTTGCGCGAGCTGGGCATTGTCTCAGCGGACCTGTTGACCAATAATCCGCATAAGGGCACAGGATTGGAAGGCTTCGGGTTTGATGCCCACAAGCACACTCCAGTCGAAGTAGCGCCCAATGAAGACAACATTGCTTATCTACGCACCAAGCGTGACCGCATGAATCATGTGCTTCCGCAGGTGGATGCGTGGGATCAAGAGCACGGTTCGCACTGATTGCGATGAGCCCTAAACTGGACTACAGCAAGGTGTTGGGGCAGTAGTGGTAATAAAGTCTAAAGAAGGTAGAACATGAGCAAAGTAGGTCTTCCGGAAGTCGCTCAGATTGATGCATCTGGTATTTCCGTCGCTGTTATTTCCGCAACGTGGAATGCAGATATTTGTGATCGTCTCCATGAACGCGCTATTGCTGAAGCGGAGCGCTGCGGCGCCGATGTTGACGGCTTCCGTGTGGTCGGTGCACTGGAGATCCCCGTGGCTGTACAAGAAGCAGCTCAGCATTATGACGCAGTGGTAGCACTGGGCTGCGTCATCCGCGGTGGCACCCCGCATTTTGATTATGTGTGTGACTCTGTCACCCAGGGTCTTACCCGTATTGCTTTGGATATTTCTAAGCCTATTGCGAACGGCGTACTGACTGTAAATACCCATGAACAAGCAGTAGATCGTTCTGGTGCACCGGGCGCAGCAGAGGATAAAGGTGTTGAGGCAATGCAGGCGGCTTTAGATACTGTGCTCCAACTGCGTAATATTAAAGCTCGTGCGTCAAAGCGCGGACTGTAGGAGATGACTTAAGCAATGACTGATCAGGCGGCTGGCGCGGGTAATAGCCAACCGAGGAAGCAATTAACTGACGAAGAGATCTTGGCATATACCACGGCCGATCCTTTCGCCATGACCTCCACCAAACCTTGGGAGCTGGAGGTGAACTCTTCATTCCTGCGCAAGATTGCGATCCTGTGCATCGTGATCATCATGCCATTCCATATTTTTATGGGCGTGATGTTGGACGTAGAGTTCACCGGTGCGTACATCACCGTGATTGATAAATTTGCATTCCCTGGTGTTGGTGTTGTGCTATCCATCCTTGCATGGATCGTCTTTAACCGTCCGCGGCTGCGCGCGAATGAAGACGGAGTAGAAATCCGCAATATCGTGGGTACACGCTTTTACCCATGGCAGGTCATTTACGGAATGGCATTCCCAGAAGGCTCCCGCATGGCGCGCATTGAGCTGCCTGAGTTTGAGTATGTCCCGGTGTGGGCGATCCAGTCGGGCGATAAAGAAAAGGCTATTAAGGCAACGCGAGATTTCCGCGAGCTCGAAGCCAAGTACATGCCTGTGGACTAGGACGTTAGTTACTATCTAGAACACATTTAAGCTATCGCTGCGAGCGAAGGAAAGGGTGGTATAACCACTGTGGCTGATCCGAGCACCTATAGGCCGGCCCCTGGAACCATCCCGACTGACCCGGGTGTCTATAAATTCCGGGATGAGAACAAGCGCGTCGTTTATGTCGGCAAAGCCAAAAACCTTCGTGCGCGGCTATCCAACTATTTCCAGGACATTACCCAGCTTCACCCGCGTACACGGCAGATGGTACAAACCGCTGCCAGCGTTGAGTGGACCGTGGTGGCCAGTGAAGTTGAAGCATTAGCTCTGGAATACACGTGGATCAAGAAATTCGATCCGCGATTTAACGTTAAGTACCGGGATGATAAGACCTATCCGATGCTGGCGGTATCCGTGGGCGAGCGAGTCCCGCGGGCTTTCTTCTACCGTGGACCACGCCGCAAGGGCGTGCGCTATTTCGGACCATATTCCCACGCTTGGGCCGTTCGCGAAACCCTGGACCTACTCACACGTGTCTTTCCCATGCGAACGTGCTCGAAGGGCGTCTATAACCGGCACGAGAAACTCGGGCGTCCGTGTCTTCTGGGCTACATCGGCAAGTGTGATGCCCCATGCATTGGCCGCGTGAGCGAAGAAGAACACCGCGAGACAGTCAATAAACTGATTTCTTTCATGAATGGCAACACCGCTGACGTGGTGAAAGACCTGACCAAACAGATGCAGGATGCATCTGATGAGTTGGAATTTGAACGTGCAGCGCGCCTGCGTGATGACTTGGATGCCATCAATAAAATCATGGAGCAACAAGCGGTTGTCTTTGGTGACGGCACGGATGCTGACCTGATTGCTTTCCACGCGGATGAGCTGGAAGCTGCCGTGCAGATTTTCCATGTTCGTGATGGACGTATTCGCGGCCAGCGCGGATGGGTCGTCGAACGCGTAGGTGATCAGGCAACACTGGAAAAGCTCGAGGAAGGCCAGCAAGACCCAGCCTTGCCGCTGCTCATGCAGAACTTTCTCATTCAGTTCTATGGCGACGCCGTGGAGCGTGAAAAGATTGAGGCTGAGGAAGACGCAGCGCTTGAGCGCAGGGGAGTAGATCAGGAATCTCACATTGCCCAACGCAAAGTGCGTGTGGTGCCCCGCGAAATTTTGGTGCAGGCAATGCCAGAGGAGCCCACGCAAGTTCAGGAGCTTCTTGAAGAGCTGCGCGGTGCACAAGTCGATTTACGCGTGCCGCAGCGCGGTGATAAGCGCGCATTGATGGAAACGGTAGAGAAGAACGCTAAGGACGCTCTCAAGCAGCATAAACTTAAACGAGTTGGTGACCTCACAGCACGTTCTGCAGCTCTGCAAGACATTCAAGAAGCACTGGGGATGGAAACCGCACCGCTGCGTATTGAGTGCACGGATATTTCCCATATCCAAGGCACCGACGTGGTCGCATCACTGGTGGTCTTTGAAGATGGCTTAGCCCGTAAGTCGGACTATCGCCGCTACCGCATCAAAGAAGCCGCAGGCGATGGCCGCTCTGATGACGTCGGATCCATAGCTGAGGTAACTCACCGGCGATTTAAGCGTCACAATGAAGACAAGTTGGCGAACCCGGATGAGGAAGTCGAGGAGTCGACTTTTGATGATGAAAACGTCATCGAGGAAGCCACAGATGCTGCGCGCAAATTCGCATACCCGCCTCAACTCTTCATCGTCGACGGTGGCGCGCCGCAGGTAGCTGCTGCCCAGAAAGTCTTTGATGAGCTCGGAATCGTGGACGTAACTCTGGTGGGTTTGGCAAAGCGTTTGGAAGAAATTTGGGTTCCCGGCGATGATGAACCTGTGATTTTGCCACGCAATTCACAGGCATTGTATTTACTTCAGCAGATCCGCGATGAAGCCCACCGATTTGCTATTAGCTACCACCGCCAGCAGCGTTCCAAGCGTATGCGCTCTTCGGTGCTTGACTCCATCCCAGGGTTGGGGCCAACCCGTCGAACAGACTTGGTGAAACACTTCGGATCTGTCAAGAAGCTGAAAGAAGCATCGCAGTCTGAGATCGAAGAAGTGAAGGGCATTGGCCCGAAAATGGCGGAGACAATCTTTCTCCGATTAAAAGAGTGATGGGAGAATCCTCGGATAGTCCATTGTGAGATTTTTACCCAAGAAACTTAAGCATGCCCTGCACTCTTTGCGCAATCCACGATAGACTGGCCGACATGACGACAATTGAGATGCCACCCATACTGCTGACTGGAATGTCTGGTGCCGGTCTTAGCTCGGCATCAAAGGTTTTGGAGGATAAGGGATACTACGTGTCTCACAACCTTCCTCCTTTTTTGATTTCGAAAGTGTTTAAGGCCGGGTTGGACAATGACCCACAGGTTAAACCCATGGCAGTGGTGACCGATACTCGCTCGCGAGTATTCCCCGGTTCGGTCAAGGACACCATTAAGGATCTCGAGGCAATTGGGGTTAAACCCAGCATTTTATTCTTGGACGCTCGAGATGATGTATTGATACGTCGCTTCGATTCGGTGCGACGTACTCATCCGCTCCAAGGAGGCGATACCTTGAAGATCGGGATTCGCCGTGAGCGAGATGCTATGGAGGAAGTTCGTGGCGCTGCTGACGTCATCATTGACACCACGGCGCTATCTGTACATGATTTGCGTCGCGCTATAGAAGCTTCGTTTGGTTCCATGAGTGTCAGCGAGCAGCACGTGACTGTCCAATCTTTTGGATTCAAGCACGGTTCGCCGCGTGATGCCGACTTGGTTGTGGACGTTCGTTTTCTTCCGAACCCCTATTGGGTACCCGAATTACGTGGTTTCCGCGGGACTGATGAACCGGTGTCGGACTATGTTCTGAGCCAGGATGCGGCAGAACCGTTCATTGAGAACTTTCTCGTGATGTTGGATTCGATGATGGATGGATACCGTCACGAAGGCAAGAACTTCATCACCGTAGGGGTGGGCTGTACAGGCGGGCATCACCGTTCTGTGGCTGTCTCTGAGGAGATTGTCCGACGGCTCAATGAGCGCGGTGATCTTGATGTCACAGTTCTCCACCGCGATATCAATCGCAACTAACCTAAGAATCCTGTGACCTTGAGGTATGTGCAGGAAATCGAACAAAGTTCCATTTCTGAAGGCAGCCAAGAGGTTTAAAAGTCGCCGTCGTGTTGTATCGTGAGATGACTATTTGATTTCACAGTAGTTAGCAAGCGCCCCAATCATTACCTGATGTTTTGTTTGGGCTAGTCATCCGATCTCCCTAAGGAGTGAGTTGAGTACTTCTTCCTTTAACTTCGCCTGTTTAGGCGGAGGACATGGTTTGTTCCAGACGCTATTGGCAGCGCGTAAGTGCGACCCTGATTCCATCTCAGCGATTGTGACCGTGGCTGATGATGGGGGCTCTTCTGGACGTTTGCGGCGAGAGCTCGATATCATTCCGCCGGGTGATCTGCGTATGGCGCTGGCTGCGTTGAGTCGTAATGATGCCAATGGTGAACTGTGGGCACAGACCCTGCAGCATCGTTTCCGTGGCACCGGCGCTTTAGCAGGGCATGCAGTGGGCAACCTTTTGATCGCTGGTTTGGCGGAAGTCCTTGGAGACATGCAGGCAGCTTTAGATAAAGTTGCTGAACTCACGGATTCTCATGGTCGTGTTCTGCCCGTGGTTAACCGGCCTTTGAGCATTGAAGCAGAAGTTGCCGGGTTAGAAGATGACCCGCGCGTTATTCGCGCTGTTCGTGGACAAGTTGCAGTGGCAACCACCCCGGGAGAAGTACGCCGAGTACATATTAGCCCGAGCGGTCCGCAGGCTAACCCTCGTGCTCTGCAGGCGATTAATGACGCTGATGTCATCACTATCGGCCCAGGCTCATGGTTCTCATCCGTATTGCCGCACATGCTGGTTCCACAAATTGTGGATTCTATTTCGCGTTCGAATGCGTTGCGCGTACTTGTGCTCAACCTTTCCGTGGAGCCAGGGGAGACCAATGGATTTTCTGTCGAACGCCATCTACATGTGCTGGCTCAGCATGCGCCGAAGCTACAGGTGGATCGCGTTCTTATTGACAGCAATATGCCATTGGCAGGCAGCGAACGCACTCACGTGCAGCGTACAGCTGCTCAGCTGGGGGCAGAAGTGGTATTCGCGGACGTCTGCATGATCACAGATGATGGATTAGAGCTCAACCGGCATGATCCGACTAAACTAGCTACAGTTCTATCAAGCATGCGTAGCGACTGGCTCGCCTCTCAACTGGACTCGGACGGCTTCTAAATACTGACCGAATTTGAACCTGGGGTGGGGTGCCAGTCCCTACATAACTGAATGAAGCACGCATCGGTGCGTTATCGTTGAATGATTCAGTTAGATATTTATTGAGCTAGCTATTTTAAAAAGGCAGGGAGATTTCTACAGTGACTTTGACTGAGGACGTCAAAAATGAATTAACGGCAACTACGATTACTCGACCCAGCGCTCGTGCTGCGGAGGTTGCCGCAATTCTTCGTTTTGCCGGTCAACTTCACAATGCCAATGGCCAGCTTGCATATGAGATTGAGCTTGAAGACCAAGCGATTGCTGATCGCCTCATCACGGCGATTGAACAGCTCTACGACATTAAGACGTCTAGCCACGTGGTCGGCCCTCCGGGGTCTACAAAGAAGTCACGCATTCAATTGCGCATTGGTGCCGGTGCCAAGGAACTAACCCGACGCCTAGGCTTGATAACTCGTTCTGGCCATCCAGTTGTGGGTCTTCCACCACAGGTGGTCTCTGGTTCTATTGCTGATAATGAGGCAGCATGGCGGGGAGCCTTCCTTGCGGCAGGCACGTTAACTGAACCTGGCCGTTCTTCTTCACTTGAGGTCGTCTGTCCGTGTCAAGAAGCAGCGCTCGCGCTGGTTGGCTGCGCTCGACGATTGGGAATTGCTGCTAAAACCAAGGAAACCCGAGGCGCAGACCGCGTCGTTATTCGAGATGGCGATGCCATTGGCGCATTGCTTACGCGAATGGGTGCTCAGGTCACCCGACTTACGTGGGAAGATAAGCGTAAACGCCGTGAGGTCCGAGCGTCGGAAAACCGTTTGGTCAACTTTGATGACGCCAACCTCCGACGCAGTGCCCGTGCTGCAGTTACCGCGGCAGCCCGTGTTGAGCGTGCGATGCAAATCTTGGGGGATGACGTACCTGAGCATTTGGCAGATGCCGGAACATTGCGCTTCCAGCACCGCCAGGCGTCTTTGGAAGAGCTCGGACGTTTGGCAGAGCCACAGATGACGAAGGATGCAGTAGCAGGTCGTATTCGCCGCCTGCTGTCCATGGCGGATCGCCGTGCACAAGAACTCGGCATTCCAGACACCAACGAAGCGGTCAATGAATTGGGTTATGGCGACGAAGATGACGCGTGAATCACCGTAATCTATCTCACTTTTATTCAATGTGATCTATGTCATATTGTAAACTACTAGTAATCGGGCGAGTTCGGACATTATGTTCATGACCTTGCCCGATATCTGGTTTTTGATAGGGAAATGGTTTCCAAATTCTTGGATATATGCCCGATTATCACCCATTTATGTGAGTTTGCTTTTTTAAATCTGCGCATAGTAGGAAATCTCGGTATTATCGGGTTCGTCAGAGAAACTCAAAGGGTTTTTCCGAGGCAAAGAGATTTGTCGTACTCCGTTTATCCAACTCTTTAGGAGACAACTACTGTGACTGTTCGCATTGGTATCAATGGATTTGGCCGTATCGGCCGCAACCTTTTCCGCGCTATTGCGCAAGGCAACACCGACTTGGAAGTTGTCGCTCTAAATGACCTGACCGACAACGCAACCTTGGCAAACCTGCTCAAGTATGACTCTGTTCTGGGTCGTTTCAATGGCGAAATCGAGTACGACGACACTGCGATCATCGTCGATGGTAAGCGCATTGCTGTTTCTGAAGAACCAGATCCAAAGAACCTGAACTGGGCTGACCACAATGTTGATATTGTTGTTGAGTCCACTGGATTCTTTACCGATGGCGAAGCAGCAAAGGCTCACATCGAAGCTGGCGCGAAGAAGGTCATCATCTCTGCGCCAGGTAAGAATGTTGACGCTACCTTCGTGTACGGCGTGAACTCCGATTCTTATGATCCTGCGAACCACAACGTCATCTCTGCTGCATCTTGCACCACCAATTGCCTGGCACCAATGGCGAAGGTTCTGCATGAGAAGATTGGTATCGAAAAGGGTCTGATGACCACCATTCACTCATACACCGGCGACCAGCGTCTGCAGGATGCACCACACAAGGATATGCGTCGTGCACGTGCGGCAGCAGTCAACATGGTTCCAACCTCCACTGGTGCGGCAAAGGCAGTCGCTTTGGTTCTTCCTGAACTCGAGGGGAAGCTAGATGGCTACGCTATGCGTGTGCCAACCATCACCGGTTCCGCAACTGACCTAACTTTCACTGCTTCCCGCGACGTCACTGTTGATGAAATCAACGCAGCTATCAAGGAAGCCGCTACCGGCGAATTCGGCGAGACCCTTGCATACACCGAGGATCCGATCGTGTCCACCGACATCATCTCTGACTCCCATGGCTGCATCTTCGATGCTGGTATGACCAAGGTGACCGGTGGCAACATGGTGAAGGTTCTGGGCTGGTACGACAACGAGTGGGGCTACACCTCCCAGCTGGTTCGTACCACCGCTCTGGTTGCTAGCAACCTCTAAAATCGACGTTAACGAGCATATTTATTATGTGTAAGTAAACATCACAGCTATACCGACCCGCCTTTTCTGGCTGGGTCGGTATTGTTTTAAGTGAAGCTTTTATAACAACCATTTCGTGCGCGGATGTAGCGCACAATACAAGGAGATGACATGGCTTTTAAGACCCTTGATGATTTGCTGGCTGAAGGCGTAGATGGACGCCACGTGTTGGTACGTTCTGACTTCAACGTCCCCCTGGATGATGAAGGCAATATCACTGACCCAGGTCGCATTAACGCCTCGTTGCCAACCATTAAGGCGTTGGTCGATGGGGGAGCAAAAGTAATTCTTTCTGCGCACTTGGGCCGACCAAAGGGCGAAGTCAATGAGAAGTACTCGCTGGCACCTGTTGCTGAGGCGCTCTCTGAAGCACTTGATCAGTATGTTGCCCTCGCGGGCGACGTTACTGGTGAAGATGCTCATGAGCGTGCGAATGGATTGAGCGAAGGCGACGTTCTCCTGATTGAGAATGTCCGTTTCGACGCGCGTGAAACTTCTAAGGATGAGGCAGAGCGCGGCGCTTTTGCTGATGAACTCGCTGCTTTGGCAGCTGATGACGGCGCTTTCGTATCCGACGGTTTTGGCGTGGTTCACCGTGCCCAGGCATCGGTTTATGACGTTGCAAAGCGTCTTCCTGCATACGCCGGCAAGCTGGTTCAGGCGGAACTTGATGTTTTGTCTACCGTTGCCAAAGAACCTGCGCACCCATACGTCGTTGTTCTCGGCGGTGCAAAGGTCTCTGACAAGCTCGGTGTGATTGAGGCATTGGCTGAGAAGGCTGACAATGTCATTATCGGCGGCGGCATGTGCTACACCATGCTCGCAGCACAGGGCTACAACATCCAGAAGTCTCTGCTGCAGGAAGACCAGATTGATAACTGCAAGTCCCTGCTGGAGCGTTTCGGCGACAAGCTGGTTCTGCCAGTCGACTTGGTAGCTGCAACCGAATTTGCAGCCGATGCAGAGAATAAGGTTGTTGAACTCGACGGCATCCCAGAAGGATGGATGTCCCTGGATATCGGACCTAAGTCTGTTGAAGCATTTGCCAAGGTGCTCGCTGAGTCCAAGACCGTCTTCTGGAATGGCCCAATGGGTGTATTTGAGATGGAAGCATTCTCCAAGGGCACCGCTGGTGTTGCACAGGAAATCATCGATGCCACCGCGAATAATGGCTCTTTCACCGTTGTCGGTGGCGGTGACTCCGCTGCATCCGTTCGCGCACTTGGTTTGGATGAAGACGGCTTCAGCCACATCTCCACCGGTGGCGGCGCATCCTTAGAGTTCCTCGAGGGCAAGCAACTGCCTGGCGTCGAAGTCCTTGAGTCCTAAGCCTTAAATCTCCCAATATTCAAAGAAACACCCTAGGAAAGGATGTGCCCAGTCCCATGGCACGTACCCCTCTAATTGCTGGCAACTGGAAGATGAACCTCAACCACAAGCAAACTATCGGCGAGCTGCAGAAGTTCTCTTTCACCTTGCCAAAGGAATACTACGAGAAGGTCGATGTCTCCTTCATGGTGCCATTTACCGACATTCGTACTGCGCAAACCTTGGTCGAAGGCGACAAGCTGAAGATCACCTACGGCGCACAGGACATTTCTCAGCACGAGTCCGGTGCCTACACTGGTGAAGTCTCTGGCGCGATGCTTTCTGCCCTCGGCTGTACCTACGTAGTTGTTGGCCACTCTGAGCGTCGTGAGTACCACAATGAGTCCGATCAGCTCGTCGCTGAGAAGGCACAGGCAGCACTGAAGAACGGCATCTCACCAATCGTCTGTGTCGGTGAGCCACTGGACATTCGTGAGGCTGGCGAGCACGTTTCCTACGTAGTGGAACAGACTCGCAACTCCCTGGCTGGTCTTGATGCAGACGCACTGTCGAAGACCGTCATTGCTTATGAACCAGTATGGGCGATCGGTACCGGCAAGGTGGCCTCGGCTGATGATGCTCAGGAAGTATGTGCCGCTATTCGTGGTTTGGTCCAGGAGCTTGCTGGCGATGACGTGGCAGCAGGTATCCGCATTCTTTATGGCGGTTCCGTCAAAACTGATTCCATCGCTGAGATTGTGTCCAAGCCAGATGTCGATGGCGGCTTGGTCGGAGGCGCGTCTTTGAAGGGTGAGGAGTTCGCCAAGCTCGCAGCGAACGCAGCAAACGCGAACCAGTAGCTAGCCAAACCCCGGGTTGGATCAATTCCAATCCGGGGTCATGGTGTAGCATGCGTAGTAGCCAAAGTTCTTACACCCAATTTTCTTACTCGTCCTCGCGCGCGAGTGCGTGCACTTTAGACGGGGAATGTAGGAGCGAGAAAATCTATTAGCACAACGCAAGGTAGTTAGTTCATGATTTTGACACTGCAGATCGTACTGGTCATCTCCGCAATTTTGATGTCAGTATTCGTCTTGCTTCACAAGGGCAAGGGTGGCGGCCTGTCCAGCCTCTTTGGCGGCGGCGTTCAGTCCAACCTCTCTGGTTCTACTGTGGTTGAAAAGAACCTGGACCGTTACACGATCGTCATGGTCATCATTTGGGTGGCTTGCATTATCGGTCTGAACCTCATTCAGGCATATTCTTAAGCCAGTCACCACGGCTTAAAAACATAGTGAAGCCCGCTAGGAAATCATCCTAGCGGGCTTCACTGTCGCCGAGATTAGACGCTCAGCCACTGATCTTCTTAGTTGAGCTGTGTAGCTGCGTTATCCGCCAAAAAGAGAACGGTTTCTTGTGCGCCGTTGGCACCAGCGGCAGGCCAGTCTTCTGCGGACGCGCCCGCAACTACTTGAGCTGCGGCTTCGGCTTTTTCTTCACCGGCAACGAGCAACCAAACGTGCTGTGCGGTGTTGACTGCTGGTAATGTGAGGGTCAGACGCTCTGCAGGAGGCTTCGGGCTGTCTTGTACCGCAACGACTTTATCCTCAGTCTCACGCACAGCGTCTGTATGAGGGAAGAGCGAGTTGATATGGCCCTCGCCACCCATACCCAGCAGGTGTAGATCAAAGCCCTGCGGTGCGAAGTCGCGGAGTTCTTCTTCATAGGCACTCGCTGCTGTCTTCATAGAGATTGCACCCAAATCGTATCCGTGGATATGCCGATTGGGGATACGTACGTGATCCAATAGTGCTTCACGCGCCTGGCCCTCGTTGGAGTCAGGGTCTGAGACTGGAACATTGCGTTCATCGCCAAAGAATACGTGGATTCGTTCCCAATCAATGCGAAGGGCAGGAAAGTCTTCTCCCTGAGCATCAGCGGCGCGTTCCAAGTTGGCTAGTTCCTTCAACAACCCAATGCCTGCACCACCGCCGGTCAGTACAACGCGGGCAATTCCATCACCATGGACACCTCCACCAGGAGCTTGGGCTGCACTGACAACGTCAATGAACTTGAGCGCAGCGGTAGAGATGAGTTCCTGTAAATCGGCAACGCGATTGATAGTCACCATGGCTTTTGAAATTGGTCCTTTCGCATCACTGCACGGAAACTGGGATAGGGAAAATGTGCAGTGTTATAGGGATTAATGAAACTAGTTGTAGTCGACTTTTGCAAGCCCGCGCAGCGTGTGTGCGTAGGTCTCATCCGCGTCCAAGTGGCGTAGCTCCTCTGAAAGCATTTCTGCTACGGAACGGGTGTTGAGCGCGACCATGGATTCGGGTGAGCCAGGCACATCCACGCGGATGGATCCCGCCTCTGATGCCTCAATGTGAATGTCGGAGGTTTCACGGAAGAAGCGCAGGCTATGAACCGTAAATAGCTCCTCATTATCATTCGAGACGGTGCGCTTGACTGGCACCGCGAGGCGGTCCAGGAGCCACGCAGCCGCGAGATCCACGGCCAAGCTGTCAGCTGGTCCTGCAATCTCGACACTTTTGACGGGTTCGTGGGGCAAACGGTCTAAAGCAGAGGCAACGATGCCGCGCCATTGGGTAATCTCGCCCCATGCCATATCGGTGTCACCCGGGGCATATCCTGCGGAAAGTTCCTTCAATTCATCAGTACCAGCGGCACGGGTGATGCGACGCTGACCCAGGGCACCAATAGGTGTCTTTGATGGCTCTTGTGGCGCAGCCGATGGCCACCATACGACGATGGGGGTATCCGGCAGCAGGAGGGGAGTCACGACTGATTCGGCATTATCTGCAAGTGGGCCGAAGAGGTGCATGACAACGATCTCTGAGGCGCCAGCCTCACCACCCACACGCAGCTCAGCATTGAGTACTGGCTCGGCATCTTGCTCACCGGTAATGACTACGAGAACCCTAGATGGGTGCTCGTGTGAAGCATCACGGATTGAATCAAGGACTGCATCTAGTTCATCCTCAGCGCGCAGCACGACGATTAAAGTCAGCACGCGAGAGGTGGTTAGTGTGTAGTGCTCTTGTGCTTCTACAAGCCCACGGGCAATTTTGCTCGTGGTGGTATTGGGCATTGGGGTGATCACAGCAAATTATCCTTCACACTTCACATCTATGGTCGGCGCCAGGTACGACCCCGGCGGGCCAACATGGCATCAGCGGACTCAGGTCCCCACGTACCAGCTGGGTAGCTTTCTGGCTGGCCGTTGTTTTCCCAATAATCCAAAATTGGATCCAAGATGGCCCAAGACAGCTCCACTTCCTCGTTGGTAGGAAAGAGCGAAGACTCATCGAGTAGCGCATCCAGAATCAGACGCTCATATGCCTCAGGCGATTCTTCAGTAAAGGCCTGAGCATACGAAAAGTCCATGTTGACATCACGAACTTCCATGGCTGAACCTGGCACCTTCGAACCAAAGCGCAGGGTCACGCCCTCATCAGGCTGAACACGGATAACCACGGCATTGGTGCCTAGGGCGGAGGTTTGCCCGCTATCAAATGGCTGGTGGGGTGCTGGTTTGAATACCAGCGCAATTTCCGTCACACGACGGCCCAAACGCTTGCCAGTGCGCAGGTAAAAAGGCACTCCAGCCCACCGACGTGAGTTAACCTCCAACGTGCAGGCTGCGTAGGTCTCGGTTGTGGAATTCGGGTCGAAGCCCTCCTCCTCACGCAATCCCTTCACGTATTCAGAACCCTGCCAACCGGCGGAATATTGACCGCGCGCGGTGGTCTTAGACAATGGGTGGATAGCATTCGTTGCCTGCAAGACCTTAATCTTTTCAGCCTGCAGTGCTGCGGGGCTAAACGAGCTCGGCTCTTCCATGGCCACAAGTGCTAGAAGCTGAATCAGGTGATTCTGGATAACGTCGCGGGCCGCACCAATGCCGTCATAGTAGCCAGCACGACCACCCAAGCCGATATCCTCAGCCATGGTGATCTGCACGTGGTCGATGTAGTGTGCGTTCCACATTGGCTCATAAATCTGGTTTGCAAAGCGCAGTGCCATGATGTTCTGCACTGTTTCCTTGCCCAAATAGTGGTCAATACGGAATACGGCATCCTCTGGGAAGACCGCGTTGACGATCTCATTGAGCTCGCGTGCTGATTCTTGGTTATGGCCGAATGGCTTTTCAATAATTACGCGGCGCCAAGAGTCATCGGTCGGGGTTGCCATACCCACGCGCTCAATCTGGTGGCAGATATCAGAGAAGTAGTCCGGCGGAACCGACAAGTAATACGCCCAGTTGCCACCAGTACCGCGTGTTGAATCTAATTCACCCAAACGCGTAGAAAGCGCATCGAAGCCGGCATCATCAAAGTCGCCGGACACAAACTCCATGCCCTGTGCCAGGTGCGTCCACACGTTTTCCCTAAACGGGGTACGAGCACCTGCTTCCACGGCCTTTTTGACGTACTCGCCAAAGGCTTGCTTGTCCCAATCACGGCGGCCATAGCCAACCAAGGTGAATCCAGCCGGCAGCAGACCGCGGTTAGCAAGGTCATAAATAGCTGGCAGCAGTTTCTTTCGGGCCAAGTCACCAGTTACACCGAAGATGACCATTCCGGAAGGTCCAGCGATGCGCGGTAGGCGCTTATCATTATCATCACGCAGGGGGTTAACCCAGTCGCTAGGGCTAGTCACAAGCAAGCAATCCTTTCAGCGCATTCGAACGCCCTCGAGTCTACTAGCACCGCTGGGATTGGTGGGCGCTAGCCAAATATTTAAAAGACCCGCCGTAACATTCCAGTCAGAATCAATCTCACAGGAGGACAATTTTACGGCGGGTACACCACGCGCTATTGCGCAGTGAAGGGTGGTCAGATTAGACCAAGCGAGGCTGGACAGACTCTAGAAGCTCATTCCACGCGTCGACGAACTTCTCAACGCCTTCGCGCTCAAGAACCTCAAATACGTCATCCAGATCAATGCCAACGGCCTCAAGATCCTTTAGCACCTGCGCAGATTCTTCAGCGGTATTGCTCAAAGTGTCACCGTGCAAAGCAGCTGAGTCCAAAGCGGCATCGATGGTCTTTTCTGGCATGGTGTTAACCGTGTTTGGACCAGCCAACTCAGAAACGTACAGCGTTGCTGGGTAATCAGGGTTCTTCACACCCGTCGATGCCCACAGTGGACGCTGCAGGTTAGTGCCTTCTGGCAAGTTATCAGCGTTTTCGAGCTCGGCCTGGTAGAGCGCATAAGCCTGCTGAGCGTTCGCAATGCCAGCTTTGCCACGGAGCGCAAGAGCTTCATCACTTCCAAGAGCCTCGAGGCGCTTATCGATTTCTACGTCCACACGGGAAACGAAGAAGGAGGCAACAGAGTGAATCTTGGTGATGTCCAAGTCATTCGCTGCCGCGCGAGCGATACCGGTCTTGAATGCTTCAATAACCTGCTTGTAACGCTCAAGAGAGAAGATCAAGGTGACGTTGACGGAGATGCCATCAGCAAGAGCCTCACTAATAGCACCCATGGAGCCATCGGTTGCTGGGATCTTGATCATGACGTTTTCGCGGTCAACGCGGTTCCACAGTTCACGCGCTTGGGCGATGGTGGCCTCACCATCATCGGAGATGCGGGGGTCAACCTCGATGGATACACGGCCATCCTTGCCGCCGGACTTCTCAAAGATTTCCTGGAATACATCGCAAGCATTGCGGACGTCATCAATAGCAAGGGAGTACACAGCCTCATCTGGTTTTGCGCGCTCTGCCTTCAACTTCTCAAAGTCTGCGTCATAGGCAGAACCTTGAGACATTGCCGATGCAAAGATAGCTGGGTTGGTGGTTACACCGACGATCGACTTGGTGCTCAGCAGTTCCTTGAGGTTGCCGGACTCCAGGCGGTCACGGGAAAGGTCATCCAACCAGGTGGAGGTACCAATTTGTGCGAGGTCATCAATGGTGGTCATGTATTAAACTCCTATTTCTTGGCTGCAGCCAATGAGTCCTGAGCAGCTTCAACAACCTTGGCGGCAGTGAAACCGAAACGTTCAAATAGCTCTTCAGCAGGCGCGGAAGCACCGTAGTGCTCGATGGATACTGCGCGGCCTGCAAAGCCCAAGTACTTGTGCCACGACTGGGAGATACCAGCTTCGACAGAGACGCGTGCCAGTACATCACTTGGCAGGACGGACTCGCGGTACTCTGCTGGCTGCTCATCAAACCATTCCTGGCATGGCATCGACACTACGCGTGTTGCGGTGCCTGCGGCTTCCAATTCTTTCGCTGCATCCACAGCCAGGTGAACCTCGGAACCGGTCGCAATCAGGATGACATCTGGGGTCTCCTGTGAAGCTTCCACAAGAATGTAGCCACCACGACGTACGCCTTCAGCGGCCTTCTCCTTGGTGCCTTCCAGAACAGGAATGTTCTGACGGGTCAAAGACAGACCCTTTGGTGCAGCCTTGTATTCCATGGCAGCTGCCCATGCCTGAACAGTCTCATTTGCATCTGCTGGACGGATGACAGAGAGATTAGGTACAGCGCGCAGTGCGGATAGAACCTCCACCGGCTGGTGGGTAGGGCCGTCTTCACCCAGACCGATGGAGTCGTGGGTCCACACGTAGTAGGTGTCGGTGGACATCAAGGAGCCCAGGCGAACGGCAGGGAACTGGTACTCGGAGAAGATCAGGAAGGTGCCGCCGTAAACGCGGGTATTACCGTGCAGTGCAATGCCGTTCATGATTGCGGCCATAGCGTGCTCACGAATACCGAAGTGCAGGTTACGTCCCGCGTGTGGGTCTGCTGACCACATATCGGTAGTGATTGCTTCTGGACCAAACGATGGAGCACCCTTGATGACGGTGTTGTTGGAGCCCGCAAGGTCGGCAGAGCCGCCCCACATCTCAGGAAGCTTGGCCGCTAGAGCCTGAATAGCTGCCTCAGATGCCTTACGGGTAGCAATGCCCTTTGGATCGGCATCCCAGGTTGGCAGGTCCTCGGTGAATCCGGCTGGCAATTCGCGTGCTGCCATACGGTCAAAGAGTGCCTTATTTTCTGGGTTAGCTTCAGCCCACGCGTCGAATTTCTTCTGCCATTCAGCGTGCTTTTCTGCACCGCGCTCCGCGAGCTTACGGGTGTGAGCAATAACCGCATCATCGATGTGGAAGTTGAGGGAAGGATCGAAGCCCAGGATTTCCTTGGTGGCTGCAACTTCATCATCACCCAAAGCCGCACC
The DNA here is from genome assembly GCF_043673995.1 of Corynebacterium sp. L4757. Lineage (NCBI taxonomy): Bacteria > Bacillati > Actinomycetota > Actinomycetes > Mycobacteriales > Corynebacteriaceae > Corynebacterium > Corynebacterium sp. L4757. The sequence continues at coordinate 63,436 of NZ_JBIMEN010000001.1, forward strand.
ATGAGCGCCGCCGGTGTTCATCTTATTTGGCGCTGGGTAACCGATGACGGTCTTCACGCGGATGAAGGATGGACGGTTGGTCTCAGCCTTCGCGTTCTCAACTGCATCGAGGATGGAGACAACGTCTTCACCAGACTCAACGGTCTGGACGTGCCAACCATAAGCCTCATAGCGAGCGTTGACGTCTTCATTGAAAGCAATATTGGTGTCATCTTCGATGGAGATGCGGTTGTCATCCCAGAAGACAATGAGGTTGCCCAAGCCCTGGGTACCAGCCAAAGACGATGCCTCTGCGGTAACGCCCTCCTGCAAGTCACCATCGGATGCAATCACATACACGAAGTGATCAAATGGTGACTGACCGGCTTCTGCCTCGGGATCGAAAAGACCGCGCTCCTTGCGCGCAGCCATCGCCATACCCACGGAAGATGCCAAGCCCTGGCCCAAAGGGCCGGTGGTGATTTCCACACCGTCGGTGTGGCCAACTTCAGGGTGACCTGGGGTCAAAGAATCCCAGGTGCGTAGTGCCTCCAGGTCTTTCATTTCCAGACCGAAGCCGCCCAAGTACAGCTGAATGTACTGGGTAAGAGAAGAGTGACCAACTGATAGCACGAAGCGGTCACGACCAACCCAGTTCACGTCCTTTGGATCATGATCCAGCACGTGCTGGTAGAGCGTGTACGCCAGCGGAGCCAGCGACATCGCGGTGCCCGGGTGGCCCGAACCGCAGTTTTGAACCGCGTCTGCTGCCAACACGCGCACAGTATCAATTGCGCGAGTGTCATACTCTGACCAGTTATCTGGGTAGCGGCGCTCTGTCATCGCCTGCAATTCGGGGGAGAGGTTCGAAGAAGACACGGTAAAAGTTGCCTCACCAATCTGTTCGGGATTAATTCTGACCACACATAGTCTACTGATCTCCAGCCCAGGGAGGATCGATCACGTGTTGCTATTTCATCCTTTAGACAAAAAGTTGTAGGCTTGCATGGTTACCTGCTGCTAAGGCCACGTAAAATAACCATGAATTTAATTGGAGTTTTAAGAAACTAAGCCTGACTTACGCAGACTCCGGCAAGGAATCAGCTACCCACTGTGACCTTGCCAACGATTTAAGAGCGCTAGGGAACTATGGCAACCCTGAGTTCGACTAATGAAGTGTATTTGGGACAATTAGTCACTGATATTTCTTGATTTATTTAGCGCACCTTAAACGCGATAGACGCTGGAGCTAATTGTCAGGCAACAGCGAATCATTTTGCACTGCGCATACACAATTTATAGTTGGAGGAAAATTCCTTGGACACCATCAAGGCCTATATTGCTTTGACAAAACCTCGGATCATCGAGCTCCTCCTCGTAGCCGCCATTCCTGCAATGCTGCAGGCACAGCGCGGTATTGACGCCGCAGCAGACAACATCTGGCTTATCATCTCCACCATCTTTGGTGGCTGGATGGGCTCTGCAGCAGCGCACACCTTCAACAATGTTGTTGAGTACGAGCTTGATAAGAAAATGCAGCGCACACGCGCGCGCCCTCTGGTGCGCGGAAACATTTCCCGCAAGAATGCGGCGATCTTCGCCTGGATCATGTTGGCATTGTCCATCTTCTGGCTGGGTGTCGTGGCTAATTCCTGGTTGGCGGCGTTCTTCGTCATCCTGACAAACTTCTTCTACGTATTCGTCTACACCAAGTGGCTGAAGATGAAGAATGAGCAGGGCATTGTCTGGGGTGGCTTGGCCGGCTGTATGCCAGCACTCGTTGGTTGGGCTGTAATCCGCGATAACGCTACCGACGGCGACCCTGACCGCTGGTGGCAGGCGATTGTCCTCTTCCTTATCATCTTCTTCTGGACCCCACCTCATACTTGGGCTTTGGCTATGAAGTACAAGGAAGACTACCGCCGCGCAGGCGTACCGATGCTGCCCGTGGTAGCAACGGAGCAAGAAGTTACCCGTCAGATCGTCTGGTACACCATCGCCACCGTCCTGGTGACCTTCCTGCTGATCCCAGCCGCATCGTGGATTTACTTGGTTGCAGCGGTGGTCTCCGGTATCGGCTTCCTGTGGATGGCTATTCGCCTGCACGACGGCGTCAAGAAGGGCGCCAAGGTCAAGCCAATGCGCTTGTTCATCTACTCCAATAACTACCTTTCGGTACTGTTTATTGGTCTCACCATTGACGCACTCGTCGGCTGGGAGCCAATCGGCCGCATGCTTGGTTGGTCCGCTGTCCTTTTCTAAAAGGAAAAGCACAATACGAGAATGGACTGCGCACAATGCGACGCGAACCCGCAAAATGAGGGTATAACTACATAGATGCATAAACGCATAAATGCGATAAGCGGTGTGCAGTTCCTCTTCAAGAGGGCCGCACACCGCTTTTGTCTGACTCAGACGATGTGGGAGTAACTAGTCGTTCTCACGCACGCGCAAGACGATGGATCCAGTGGTCTTGCGGTTTTGTAGGTCCTCATGGGCTTGCCGCGCGTCTTTGAGGTCATAGGAGGCGCCAATACGGAAGTTGAGCTTGCCTTCGCTGACCATCTGCACGACCGTTGAGGCACGCATCTGGAATTCGGCATCGGTAGCTGTGTATGCACCGAGCGAAGGACGGGTGAGGAAGATTGAACCGTGCTTATTGAGCACCTGCGGATCAATCGGGTCGACTGGACCGGACGCTGCGCCGAAGAGGCATACAGTGCCGCGGGGGCGAACGACCTCGAGCGACTCCTGGAAGGTGTCTTTGCCTACGCCGTCATAGACCACGTCCACGCCACGGCCACCATTGAAGCGGCGAACCTGCTCGGCAAGTCCCTCTGAGTAGCGGAAGACTTGGTCAGCGCCGGCCTCATAGGACAGCTGTTCCTTTTCATCGCTGGATACCACCGTGTAGACCGTCGCACCGGCTGCTTTAGCCATTTGCGTAGCCAAAAGACCGACTCCGCCAGCACCGGCGGTAATCAAGCAGGAGGAGTCTTCACCGAGCTCGTAGACACCTTGGATGAGGTAATGCGCGGTCATGCCCTGTAGCAACATGGTGCCAGCAACATCAGTATCAATATCGTCGGGGACGGACACCATGCGGTTGCGATCAACGCATACCTGTTCCGCGTAGGACCCGAAAGCGTGGTTCCAGGCCACCATTGTGCCTTCGGCGATGTCGCCCTTGGGGTCGTGGACAACGCGGCCCACACCCTCTTCACCGATGATGAAAGGTAGGGCGGAATTATAAATGCCCTCCCGGTAGTAGGTGTCAATGTAGTTCACACCAGCGGTGTGGACATCGACTAAAACCTGATTCTCCGATGGAGATGGGGAGGGCACTTCGGTGTATTCCAGAACTTCTGGGCCACCATTTTTACTAACCTGGATTGCATACATAGTTCCAGGGTAGATGTTTTTACTGACCCGCGAGTGCGTTTTCTCTTTGTTCGCGCTTGATATCGCCAGCTGGGGAGCCTGAAGGTGAATCTTCGGTGCCGCCCAGACGCCTAATTCCGTGCGCATACAGAAGTGCGGTGAATGCAGTAACCACAGAGGACATTCCAATATGGAATGGGATTGTCCAGCGTGGAACGCCCATGTAGAACTGGAATACGCCAATTGCCCATTGGATGATGATGCAGGCAATCAATACCCAGCCGGCCTTCTTCGCGGCATCGGATGCCTTGTTCTTATACAGCAAGGCCACGACGATGATGGTCAAAATCACGTAGATGTACATGAAGGCAGCATGCACGTATGCGAGCATTTCCGTGTCCATGTCCAAGCGGCCATCCATGCCCACACCGGCATCACCTGCGTGCGGGCCGGAACCAGTAACCATGGTGCCGGTCATCAATACCGCAGCCAAACCAACTGCTGCGACAATAGCCATATAGCGGATTTTCTCCGGCAATACCGCGGTGCGCTCACCATCATCGGGTTCTTTAATGCGGGAGTAGAGCAGGCCAGCAATCCAGACCAAGACCATCGATGGCAAGAAGTGGATGGCGACTGCCCACCAGTGTAGATCCATGAAGACGGAGATTGCGCCAAGAATTGCTTGCACGCCAATGCCGGCGAGAGAGACCCACGCATAGACTTTTAGCTCCAGGCGGCGCTTGGCCATGTGCATGGCGACGATTGTGGCAACAGCCGCCGCACCGACCACAAAGGTCAGGAGGCGGTTGCCGAACTCAATGACTTGGTGAATCAACGGTGCGGCGCCCGGAACGGGGACCAAGGAGCCAGCGTGGCAGTTCGGCCACGTCTCACAACCCAGGCCGGAGCCGGTGACACGCACGATAGAACCAGAGACGGTGATGCCTCCCTGGCAGAGAAGCAGGATGAAAGCGATAATTCGCTGCTGCTTGATGGACGGTACCGCGTCACGGAAGAAAGTCCGGATGCGGTAGCCTCTGCTCGCACTTTGGGGAGTGGATAAGGAATGTGTTGAATCAGTCATGGCGCTCACAAATACTTACGTTACCTTTGATGATGGGGGTGGCCTAAATACTTAGGGGAATGGGGAATAAGTTCACATTTAGCCCTCGAACCGGAACCATTTTGCGGCGATATACGACGCACCCACAGCCCACAAGATCAGGGAAATGAATGGGATAAGCGGGAAGCTTCCTTCGAGTGCTTCAGCAAGACCGCTAGCCAGCGCCACCGACGGGATGACATTGAACCATCCGGCATCTGTGAGTCCTTGCGAATACAGAACCCAACCGACGATAGCCAGCATGATAAACCAGATCAGGTTGGACAGCGCGAGGACAATCTCGGCGCTTAGGCTGCCGCCCAGTGCCAAGCCCAGGGCAGTGAAAGTGGCAACGCCAAAGAGCAAAACCACCAGCGCTAATGCGACGCCGCTAGCCGGAGCCCGGTATCCGAGTATCGCTGCGGCGATGCCTAAAACCACCAGCTGCAGCACAACCATGGCGAAAACCGCAATGATTTTACTAACAATGATCAACCACGCCGGCACACCAGATGCACCATTGCGTTTGAGCGCCCCGTAGCGGCGATCGAATGCCACCGCGATGGCCTGGCCTGTAAAGCCAGCAGAAGTCGCAGCCACCGCGAAGACCATGGGGATAGCGCCTTCCAGCCCACCTAGGTCCTCAGAGAAGGGAAAGACCCGAAACCCAATGAGCAACGCCAAAGGAATGATGATGCTCAAGAATTGCTGCTCGCCGTGGCGCAGCATGAGCTTCGACTCCATCGCGCCTTGCGCAACAATCATCTTCAGCTTGCTAGCCGATGCCGCCTGAGGTGAGAACGTGCCTGGCTCAAAGTCGGGTAGCACTGCTTCCGTGCTCACTTCGTTGCGCGAGGAAGCCGGAACACTCGGAGCGCCATTATTGCTAGAAGTATTCGTCATGATGTTTAGCTCCTTAAATGACGGCCGGTGATATCGAGGAAGACGTCTTCCAAATTGCGGTGCGAAGTCTCCAAGTGGGTAGCAAGAATCTCCTGGCGCTCTAGCTCCGCGGCGATCTTTGCGATGGACTGCGGTGAGGGCTCCGCATGCACCCGATAGTGCAGGGGTCGCAGCGGAGTGATGTCATAGCCTGCCTGCTCGGAAAAAGCTTTCTCATCAATATCCCTATTGCAGGTGACGGTGATGATTTGCGTCGCCGCATCTCGAGTGAGCTCCACCGGTGTACCCATTGCAACCTTGCGGCCATGGTCGATGATGAGCACATTATCTGCCAAAGCTTCGGCTTCATCCATCAAGTGGGTGGTCAGAACAACCGCGACGCCATCACGCTTGAGCGCGCGTACCAGCTCCCACACCGCGATGCGGCTTTGGGTATCCAAGCCAGCAGTTGGCTCATCCAGGAAAACTAGGTCTGGGCGGCCAATGATTGCTAGAGCAAGACTCAGGCGTTGTTGCTGACCACCAGAGAGCCGGCGATAAGAGTTGTTGGCAACTCCGCGCAGGCCAAGGATGTCAATGAGCCAATCCGGATCATGCGGATTAGCACTATAGCTCGCGGCTAGCTTCAGCATTTCTTTAACCTTGATGCCGGTATAGCCGCCGCCACCCTGGAGCATGATACCAACGCGGGCGCGAACGTCATCCGCCTGCGTCGTTGGGTCCATGCCCAGCACGCTGATGCGGCCGGAGGTGGGCTTGATGAACCCCTCGCACATTTCGATGGTGGTGGTTTTGCCGGCACCATTGGCACCCAGCAAGCAGAGCAATTCACCGCGGTGAAGCTCAAAGGACAAGCCATTGACGGCTTGCTTGTCACCGTAAGCTTTGGCTAGGTCATTAACCTGCAAAACTGGCTGTCCATCAAAAGTTGTACTCACGGCTATCTAGTCTAGGATACGTTCCCTATTTCGACGCAATACAACCCACCCGATCGTGATAAGAACCGCTAATCCGACCGCGGCGGACACGTAAATTTGAGCAACGGTGCCTGCCGGCAACCCGAGACCGCGGGGAAGAACCACGAAGCTCATGATGGTGGAGTAGATAATGACTGCATAGCGGAAGAACATCCGGTTGGCCCAAGCAGCGAGCGGCAGAACGGCCCAGAGGATGTACCAAGGGTGGACAACGGGGAAGAGGATGACCAACACCAAGGTTGATACGCCGAGTCCGCCGATGGGATGGATGACGCCCCGGAACGTACCGAACAGCATGCGGACCATGAACCCGGCTGCAATAACGACACCTACCATGCGGGTGATGCTCAAGATGGCTTCGGTGTGGTCGCCCAGACCCAGCATCATTCCGAAAAAGCCCGAGGCCACACCAAGATCTGTGGTGATAGAAAGCCAGGAGCGAATAGTTGCCGCGCCACCCTGGCCAGTGATCCAACCGAGCCCGATGCCCGAAAGAACCGTGAATGTCGCGATGGTCAAGACCATGAATATGGCGAAGATTCCTGCAGCCAATGCGATCGCGGTTGCTTGACGCATCATGAACTGTTTGTGCAGGAGCCGAGCTAATGCCATGCCCGTGAAACCCAGGCCAATAAAGCCGGTGACCTTGACCATGCCGGCGGCAGAAATTGACACTGCACCTAAGAATATGGGGCCCCAGGCAGTGAGATTTTCTCGCCCAAACAATTGCCGCAATCCGGTATCGCTCAGTCCTTCTGAGAATACCCTGAGCTTGTCGATGCCGCGCAGTGCGAATTCCATGCCGACCAGCGCTAGGCCAAGAAGGATCGACTCATTATGAATACCTCCGATTAAGTGGAGGATGGTCAATGGGTTGAGAATGCCCAGCCAGAGGGCAGCGGGTGGGGCAACCTTGCATCGGGTAGCAAGCTTTGAGATTGCCCAACCGGCGGCAACCACGCCCAAGATGGACGCAATGCGGTGCAGGATAACCCCGGCAACGATGGAGTCATTGGTGACAACACTGATGATGGCTGCAATGCCGAGTGCGACTGGCCCATATGGTGAGGGTGAATTAGCCCAAATGAAAGGGACTGAACGTGCTAAGTCATGGTCTGCGCCAAGCAATTGCACTGGGCCAGCTGAATAGGGATCCATGCCCTGCACGACGATTGAGCCATTAGCGATATAGGAATAAATATCCTGTGTAAATAGCGGGGCAGTGGCGATGATCGGCACGGTCCAGCTAAAGAACGTGCCCCACACTTGAGTGCGTGTTATCGAATGCTTCGGCTTGTCTAGCTGCTGGAGATTAGAGTCTGCGGGCTTGGGTTTTAGGCGGATAGGATTGCCCACCATCGGCGCCATGAGGACCCAGGCCAAAACGATAAGCCCGACGCCAATCAGTACCAAGGCACTGCTGGTAACCAACATCCGACCCATTAATTGGCCAAATGGTAGATCGCCATAAGGATTATTGACCACCGGCATCGCGCCGGCACCGAGGCCGCCAAGCCCAATCAGCAGCGCGCCGACTGTGCCCATTAAACGAAGGAAGAAAACTTTCCGGGCATTAGATGCGCGCGCAACGACGTCAGTGGTTGGTTCACTATCAACGTCATATTGCGTGCCAACCTCGCCGTGCAGCTGCGCTGAACGGGAACCGGCCGTGCCTACACGCGGAAGCTCATCGATCACCCCGCCGAGCATGCCACCTACGCGCCCCAGTCTTTTCTTCATGACCTATTACTCTAATGCCCACCTCCACGGGGGTGCGAAGGCTGTGCCGTGCGCAACACCAAACATTTTTGCGAAAACTAAAATCCCTGGGTCTGAGCCTGCGGTTAAGGTAGGTAAGCCTAATTTTGACACGCCGCTGACCTGCAGTGGTGGCATTTGGGAATGAATTAAGAAACAATAGTGTTGTCTAAAGAGAAAGCAGAAGGAGGTGAGCGCAATGGCTGAAGAGAACCGCATCCACGCGGAGACTCGCTCTACTGAAGGCGATACGCGCCGCCAAGTAATGCTTTTGTTGCTCAAGGAAGGCCCAATCACTGCGTCCAATTTGGGCGGCCAGCTGGGTCTTTCCGCTGCCGGCGTGCGCCGGCATTTAGACATCCTGGTGGAAGATGGTTGGACCGAAACAGTCAATCGTCGTCCTGTTCCCAAAAATGGGGAACCTGCGGGACGCGGTAGGCCGGCTAAACACTTTCGCCTCACAGACAATGGCCGTTCGCAATTTGGCCATACATACGATGAGCTGGCTTCAGAAGCCCTCGACACGCTGCGCGAACTCGGTGGCTCAGAAGCAGTTAAAAAGTTCGCCACTCTGCGCATAGAAAGGCTGCTAGCTGACATCGAACCCATTACGGGTGAAGATGAATCAGTGATAGACACGGCCCGAGAACTTGCTGCAGCACTGGACGATAATGGGTATGCCGCAACCATCAGCACAGCTGGACAGGGAGTGCAGATTTGTCAGCACCACTGCCCAGTAGCCCATGTGGCCGAGCAACACCCAGAGCTATGTGAGGCGGAGCAGGAAGTCTTTTCCGCCCTATTAGGCACACACGTACAGCCTTTGGCCTCTATTGCAGACGGCCACGGGATTTGTACGACGAACATCCCCCTGACACCAATTAATAGGAATTCAGACGAAAGGAGCAGGGCATGACCCAGGCAAAACCGGCGCCAGGTACTGAGAAGAAGATGACCGATGATGAAATCATTGACTCAATCGGTGCATATGAATTCGGCTGGCACGACTCTGACGTCGCGGGTGCAGCAGCACGCCGTGGCCTAAGCGAGGACGTTGCCCGCGACATTTCCGGCCAGAAGAACGAGCCTGAGTGGATGCTGGAGCAGCGTCTCAAGGCATTGCGCATGTTTGATAAGAAGCCAATGCCAAAGTGGGGCGCGGATCTCTCCGGTATCGACTTCGACAACATCAAGTACTACGTGAAGTCCACCGAGAAGCAGGCCCAGACCTGGGACGATCTTCCAGAGGACATCAAGGAAACCTACGACAAGTTGGGTATTCCAGAGGCTGAGAAGCAGCGCCTGGTTGCAGGTGTCGCTGCACAGTACGAGTCTGAGGTTGTTTACCACCAGATTCGTGAGGATCTGGAAGAGCAGGGCGTTATCTTCCTGGATACCGACACCGCTCTGAAGGAGCACCCAGAATTGTTCAAGGAGCACTTCGGTACCGTCATCCCTGCTGGTGACAACAAGTTCTCCGCGCTGAACTCCGCTGTTTGGTCTGGTGGCTCATTCATCTACGTGCCACCAGGAGTCCACGTTGACATTCCTCTGCAGGCATACTTCCGAATCAACACTGAAAACATGGGTCAGTTCGAGCGCACCCTGATCATCGTTGATGAGGACGCATATGTTCACTACGTTGAGGGCTGTACCGCACCTATCTACAAGTCCGACTCCCTGCACTCTGCAGTTGTTGAGATCATTGTGAAGAAGGGCGGCCGCTGCCGCTACACCACTATCCAGAACTGGTCCAACAACGTCTACAACCTGGTGACCAAACGCACCAAGGTTGAAGAGGGCGGCACCATGGAGTGGGTCGATGGCAACATCGGTTCCAAGGTCACCATGAAGTACCCAGCTGTATGGATGATGGGTCCTCACGCTAAGGGTGAGGTTCTCTCCGTTGCTTTCGCTGGCGAGGGTCAGTTCCAGGACACCGGTGCAAAGATGAAGCACCTGGCTCCTCACACGTCTTCCAACGTGGTTTCTAAATCCGTTGCTCGTGGTGGTGGCCGTGCTGCTTACCGTGGCTTGGTCGAGGTTCACCCGAACGCGCACCACTCTTATTCCAACATTGAGTGTGATGCTTTGCTGGTTGACAGCATCTCCCGTTCGGATACATACCCGTACAACGACATCCGCAATGACTACGTCACTTTGGGCCACGAGGCGACTGTTTCCCAGGTTTCTGAGGAGCAGCTGTTCTACCTGATGTCCCGTGGTATCGCGGAAGAAGAAGCAATGGCAATGATTGTTCGTGGCTTCGTTGAGCCAATCGCGAAGGAGCTCCCAATGGAGTACGCGCTTGAGCTGAACCGCCTCATCGAACTGCAAATGGAAGGATCTGTGGGCTAAACAAAATGGTAAATTCTAACGAATTTAACTCTGGTGCTGCTGTAGCTGAAGGCGGAAAGTACCAGACCAAGGGTGACCTGCCTACTTCTTTCGATGTTGAGGCTTTTGAGGTCCCAGGTGGCCGCGATGAGGAGTGGCGTTTTGTCTCCCTGCGTAAGCTTCGTGGTCTCCACAACGGCTCTTTTGCTGAGGAGCTGAAGGTAGTTCCTCAGAACGTGGACGTAAAGGCTGGCGCCGGCGTTAAGGCAGAAACCGTAGATGGCTCTAATGAGCGTCTGCGTGCCGCTGGTGCCCCTGGTGACCGTGTTGCTGCGCAGGCATGGACCTCCATGCCAGAGGCAACCCTGGTTACCATCGATCCTGAGACTCGTGCGGAAGAGCCAATCGTTGTCACCATTTCTGGTGCAGGCGAAGGCAACGTATCTTTCGGTGCAACCACCTTTGATATCGGCCACCACGCTGAGGTCACCCTGGTTGTTAAGTACGAGGGCTCTGGTACCCACGCTGACAACATTGGTTTCATCGTTGGCGACGGCGCACACGTGACCGTCGTGGTTGATGCGGACTGGGAGAACGACACCGTTCACCTGTCCAACCAGGTTGTCTCCATGGGCCGTGACTCGGTACTGCGCCACAACTCCGCCATCTTTGGTGGCGAGGTCGTGCGCATCTTCCCACGCGTCAACTACACCGCACCTGGCGGCGACGCTGAGCTGCTCGGCGTCTACTTCGCTGATGCAGGCCAGTACTTTGAAAACCGCATGCTGGTTGACCACTCAGTTCCAAATTGCCGCTCCAACGTCCTGTACAAGGGCGCGCTGCAGGGCTCTAAGGACAATGAGGCTCGCACCTGCTGGGTTGGTGACGTTCTGATTCGTTCCGGCGCTAATGGCACCGATACCTATGAGACCAACAACAACCTGATTCTGACTGACGGCGCACGTGCGGATGCAATTCCAAACTTGGAGATCGAGACCGGTGAAATCACTGGTGCAGGTCACGCAGCCACCGTTGGCCGCTTTGATGACCTAGAGCTGTTCTATCTCATGTCCCGCGGTATTCCGGCTGATGAGGCGCGTCGATTGATCATTCGCGGCTTCTTCAACGAAGTTATTCACCGCATCCCAGTTGAGTCCTTGAGCGAAGAGCTTGAACGCCGCGTCTCGGACGAACTGGAAAAGATCAACGCGTAAACAGCTTAAATACCTACGTTTACATCGCACTTAAGCCTTATCAGAGAAGAAAGAGCACTAGAATTGTCTACTCTAGAAATTAAGAACCTCCACGCACAGGTCCTTCCAAACGAGGAAGGCGCAGAACCAAAGCCAATTCTGAAGGGCGTCAACCTCACCATCAACTCCGGTGAAACCCACGCCATCATGGGCCCTAATGGCTCTGGCAAGTCCACCTTGTCTTATGTCATCGCTGGCCACCCACGCTACGAGGTCACCGAAGGCGAAATCTTGCTCGACGGTGAAAACATCCTCGACATGGAAGTTGATGAGCGCGCACGCGCAGGCGTATTCCTTGCTATGCAGTACCCAACCGAGGTCGCTGGCGTGAAGATGAGCCAGTTCATGCGTTCCGCAGTCACCGCTGTACGCGGTGAAGCTCCAAAGCTGCGTGAGTGGAACAAGGAACTCACCGATGCTCGTGAGCGTCTGCACATCGACAAGTCCTTCATCTCCCGTTCCGTGAATGAGGGCTTCTCCGGTGGTGAGAAGAAGCGCCACGAGGTTATGCAGCTGGATCTGCTGAAGCCAAAGTTTGCAGTTATGGATGAGACCGACTCCGGCCTGGACGTTGACGCACTGCGCATTGTTTCTGATGGCATCAATGATTATCAGAAGGAAACCAATGGCGGCATCCTGATGATTACGCACTACCAGCGCATTCTCAACTACATCGTTCCTGATTTCGTACACGTCTTCGCAGACGGCCAAATCATCAAGACCGGCGGCTCCGAGCTTGCTGCTGAACTTGAGAAGACCGGCTACGAGCAGTTCCAGTAAGAAAGCCTAATGACCACACCAGCATTTGATATTGAATCCATCCGCAGCCAGTTCCCTGTGCTCAGCAGGACGGTTCGTGGCGATAAACCTTTGGTCTATCTCGACTCGGGCGCTACTTCCCAGCGCCCGTTGCCGGTGTGGAAGGCCGAAGAAAACTTCGTGCTCAACAACTTTGCGCCCGTTCACCGCGGTGCGTACCAGTTAGCTGAGGAAGCCACGGACGCCTATGAGGACGCTCGCGCGGATATTGCCAAGTTCGTTGGCGCCGATGAGCTTGAGATTGCGTTCACTAAGAACGCGACCGAGGCGCTCAACGAAGTTGCTTTTGTCTTGGGCGATCCCCGCGCAGGTGACCTGCAGGTTACTGCCGATGACACCATTGTCATCACGGAACTAGAACACCACGCGAACTTGGTGCCTTGGCAGGAATTGGCCGAGCACACCGGCGCGACGCTGAAGTGGTACAAGTCCACCGACGATGGTCGTATCGATCTTGACTCGCTTGAGCTCGATGACACTGTCAAGGTTGTGGCTTTTACCCACCAGTCCAATGTGACCGGTGCCGTCGCTGATGTCGACGAGATTGTTCGTCGCGCAAAGGCAGTTGGTGCTTTGACCGTTCTGGATGCTTGCCAGTCTGTTCCGCACATGCCGGTGAACTTCCACGAGCTGGATGTTGACTTCGCGGCATTCTCCGGACACAAAATGTGCGGACCTTCCGGCGTTGGCGTTCTATACGGCAAGGATGAACACCTTCAGAAGTTGCCACCATTTTTGACCGGTGGCTCCATGATTGAAGTTGTCACCATGGAAAAGACCACCTTTGCGGCGCCACCACAGCGTTTTGAGGCAGGCACCCAGATGACCAGCCAGGTGGTTGGTCTTGGTGCAGCAGTCAAGTTCCTGTCCGAGATCGGCATGGAGAACATCCACGCCCACGAGCAGGACCTCACTGCATATGCTTTGGAGAAACTGCAGGAGATTGAAGGCCTTCGTATCGTCGGCCCGCTAACTCCTGAGAACCGCGGCGCAGCACTGTCTTTTGATGTGGAGGGAATCCACCCGCATGACTTGGGCCAGGTTTTGGATGACCATGGCGTGTCCATCCGCGTGGGCCACCACTGCGCGTGGCCGGTCCACCGCACGATGGGCGCTCAGTCCACGGCACGTGCAAGCTTCTATCTGTACAACACTCGCGACGAGGTTGATGCCTTGGTTGATGCCATCATCGCCGCTAAGAAATTCTTTGGGGTGAACTAATGCTTGATTCGATGTACCAAGAGGTGATCCTGGATCACTATAAGAACCCTCAGCACAAGGGCTTAAGGGATCCGTTTCAGGCGGAAGTTCACCACGTCAACCCTTCCTGTGGTGATGAGCTCACCCTGCGTGTGAAGCTGTCCGAAGACGGTAAGACCGTCGAGGACGTGTCTTATGACGCGGTTGGTTGCTCAATTTCTCAAGCTTCGACGTCAGTCATGGCTGAGGAAATCGTGGGAAAGTCGCTGGAGGAAGCAAATTCTAAGCTCGATGAGTTTGAGAAGATGATCACCTCTCGCGGCAAGGAAGAGGGCGACGAGGACGTCATCGGTGACGGCGTGGCTTTTGCCGGTGTCTCTAAGTACCCAGCTCGCGTAAAATGTGCACTACTAGGCTGGAAAGCCTTCCAAGCCGCGTCTATTGACGCACTTAAAGAATTGGAGTCTTAAATGACGAATGCAAATCCGACCCCGGATCCATATCAGAATGAGAGCTCTTCCTTTAGCGGCGCAGCCCAGCGCCCTGAGCAAACCGAAGAGCAGATCGCCAAGATCTACGATGTCGCGGAGTACATGCGTGATGTGATTGACCCAGAGCTGGGCATCAATATCGTCGACTTGGGTCTTGTCTACGACATGTGGTTCGAGGAACTTGAAGGCAAGAACACCGTCGTTATTAACATGACCCTGACTTCGCCAGCTTGTCCTTTGACCGATGTCATTGCAGAGCAGATCGAAGACATCATCCTGGGTAATAAACTGGCTGAAGCTATCGATCTTAACTGGGTATGGATGCCACCATGGGGTCCAAACATGATTACCGAAGAAGGCCGTGAGCAGCTCCAGGCTCTAGGCTTCTCCGTATAATCCACCGAACCAGCACTAGCTGGCTCTTTAAGTCCGCCGCGACGTACATAACAGTGCGTCCGGCGGACTTTCTTGTGCCCGGAATATCAACACGTTTAAAGAGCATTGAAGCTCATAAAAGCCAACGACACGGTCGGTTTAGCAAGTTAGACAATCACCGATACAATGGCTCGATGTGATTGTTACCCAAGACTTGGAAGTGCGCGTTGGCGCCCGAACGCTACTGGAGGCCCCCGGCCAGCACCTACGTGTGCAACCCGGTGACCGAATCGGCCTGATTGGCCGCAATGGCGCGGGCAAGACTACTTCTATGCGCATCTTGGCAGGGGAGACCGAACCCTATGGTGGCAAGGTCACCACGGCGGGCCCGATTGGTTACCTGCCGCAGGACTCTCGTGAGGGCAACATTGAGCAGACTGCGCGTGAGCGCGTCCTCTCAGCGCGTGGGCTGGATGAAATCAAGCGTTCCATGGATAAAACTCAGCAAATCATGGAAACCGAGACGGATGAAAATAAGCGCGATAAAGCGATTATGAAGTATTCGCGCCTGGAGGAGCGGTACCAGGCTCTCGGTGGCTATGAAGCCGATGCCGAGTGCGCACAGATTTGTGACAACCTCGGTTTGCCACAGCGCGTATTGGACCAGCAGCTGATGACCCTTTCAGGTGGTCAGCGTCGCCGCGTCGAACTGGCGCAGATCCTCTTTGCGGCAACATCGGGTTCCGGCAAATCTGAGACCACGCTGTTGCTCGATGAGCCAACCAACCACCTAGATGCTGACTCAATTACATGGCTGCGTGGATTCCTGGCAAAGCACGAGGGCGGCTTGGTGGTTATCTCCCACGATGTTGAGCTGCTTGCCGATGTCTGCAATAAGATCTGGTTCCTTGACGCCGTCCGTGCTGAAGCCGATGTCTACAACATGGGCTATAAGAAGTATCTGGATGCCCGAGCGACTGATGAGGCACGCCGCCGCCGTGAGCGTGCCAATGCCGAGAAGAAAGCCTCTGCTCTGCACAAGCAGGCTGCGAAGTTGGGCGCTAAGGCGACCAAAGCTGCTGCTGCGAAGCAGATGCTCGCGCGTGCTGACCGCATGATGAATGAGCTCGATGAGGTACGTGTTGCTGACCGCGTGGCCAGCATCAAGTTCCCTGAGCCAGCTGCTTGTGGTAAGACCCCGATGTTCGCCAAGGGCCTGACTAAGATGTATGGCTCTTTGGAAGTCTTTGCTGGCGTTGACCTGGCTATTGACAAGGGCTCCCGAGTGGTCGTGCTGGGTACCAACGGTGCCGGTAAGACGACCTTGCTGAAGCTGCTTGCGGGCGTGGAGCGTACCGATGGCGAGGGCGGCATTGTGTCAGGCCACGGCCTGCGCATTGGCTACTTTGCACAGGAGCATGACAACATCGACCCAGATAAGTCTGTTTGGGATAACACCATTGAGGCTTGCCCTGATGCTGGTCAGCAGGACTTGCGTGGCCTACTCGGTGCGTTTATGTTCTCCGGTGACAAGCTCCAGCAGCCGGCCGGTACTCTATCTGGTGGTGAGAAGACTCGCCTTTCGCTTGCGACGCTGGTGTCTTCCCGCGCCAACGTGCTGCTGCTGGATGAGCCGACCAACAACTTGGATCCACAGTCGCGTGAGCAGGTTCTGGATGCTCTCAAGACCTACACGGGCGCAGTCGTCCTGGTCACTCACGATCCAGGTGCTGTCCGCGCCCTAGAACCAGAGCGTGTCATCATCATGCCGGATGGCGATGAAGACCTCTGGTCCGATGAGTACATGGAGATCGTCGAGCTGGCGTAGCTCTTCAAAAATGTCAAAGGTGCAGCCTTTCCTTAAATTGGGAAAGGCTGCACCTTTGTCTATCTCCTAGTAGATGAACCTACTCAGCCAGGAAACCTTCCTCAACGAGGAAGTCATAGGCTACGTCGGCATAATCTTGACCTTCAATATCCACGCGGGCGTTCAGCTCCTGCATCTTCTCATTGGTTAATAGATCCCGCAGGGGAGCAAAGAGTTCTTCAATTTCTGGGTACTCTTCCAATACCTCAGAACGTACAGTCAATGCGGCATTGTACTTAGGAAAGAACGCTTCCGGATCTTCAAGCACATTCAAGTCCAGAGCTGGAATACGTCCATCGGTAGCGAAGACGACGCCTAGGTTGCAGTCACCATTAGAGACCGCGGCATATACGGCACCGGAGTCCATTTCCATGATGTTGTCCTGTGGTGGTGCTTCTAATCCATATGCTTCAAGCATGGGGTAGAGGCCATCATTTCTTGCACGGAATTCCGCATCGGTACAGATGGTTTGTTCCTCAACCGGCACATTGGCAATGTCGTGGAGCGTAGATAAGTCATATTCCTCCCCGGTCTCAGCATTGGAGGCAATGGCGTAGGTGTTATTCATTGGGAAAGGCGGTAGCCATTCAATACCGTTCTCTTTATCAGCAGCCTTGACTGCTTCATATTGTTCCTGCTCATCTGGAATCGGATCAGTATTACCCATGTAAGTAATCCAAGCTGTGCCGGTGTACTCGAACATCATGTCCAAGTCACCAGTAACCAGAGCCTGACGTGCTGACGTCGAGCCGGGAACATTGGTCAGGTCACGGGCATTTGCACCAGCTGATTCCAAAAGAATGGCAGCGATTTTGCCCAAGACAATCTGCTCGGTGAAGTTCTTTGAACCAACACCGATGGAAGCCCCCTGAAGGTCAATATCTGAAAGCTCACCTTGAAGCTCACCGGATGGAATAAGACCACCTGCGGTGCCCAGACCACAGCTGGCTAAGAATAAGGTGCTTGCTGCAGTAATGGTTGCAATTACTTTTTTCACTTCAGCATTCCCTTCGGTGTCAGTCCAATCTCCAGTACACGTCCGACCCACTCAATGGCCAACGCCAAAGCAGCGATGAGGACGGCACCCGAAATAAGAATTGGATTACGGTACAAATTGATGCCGGCTGTAATCAGACCACCAAGCCCGCCTGCGTCAATGAAAGTCGCGAACGCGCCTGCACCAACGAGCAGCACTAGGGAGGTACGGACACCCGTCATGATGACAGGCAGCGCCAAGGGGAGCTCAACTTTGAAGAGAACCTGCATGGGCGACATACTCAAACCGCGTGCGGCTTCCACGAGTGAGGAATCAACGCCGCGCAAGCCAGCTACGACGTTAGCGAGCACAGGCAGGAACGCGTAGAACCAGAGCCCCAAAATAGCAACTGGTGGACCGAAACCTAACCAAATGGCCAGCAGAACGATGACACCGATAACAGGTGCTGCCTGACCGATATTGGCAATACCGGTGACATAGGGGCTAAGAAACTTCGTCGATGGGCGAGTAAGCACCACGCCGAGGGGGATTGCGGTGATCAAGACGAAGAATGCGGAAATCACCACGATGACCAGGTGCTCCCAGGTCATGTTGAGCACTGCGTTCGGAGCTAGCGTGCGGTCTTCAATATCATCCAATGTCGCATTGGCACGCCAGACCGCCCAGCCTACGACGGCAACGATCACCAGGATCGGAATACCGAAAATCAGGAGGCGATTTTCGCCTTTGAGAGATTTAAACTTGTCCACCAGGCTCAACCTCCTCATTTGCGGCCGCTGCCTCATTCAGGCTGCGGATGTATTCATTGACGGAGTCATAGCTGAGCACGCCGATGTACTTGCCACGGCGCGTGACCATAGCACCACCGTGAGAAGATGCCAGCATCGCTGACATCGCATCACTGACGGTCGAGCGGGCATCAACAGTAGAGGACAGCTCGATGTTCGGTTCTGGGATGGTCTCAACTCGTTCTAGCTGGCGTAGCTGGACCCATTCACGTGGGCGGTCATTGCGGTCAAGGATGACCACGGAGTTTTGCTTCGCGGCACGTGCTCGGCTCAGCACCTCAGATGAGTTATCACCAATCCGAACAACCGGTGGCTCATCAAGTGGGAATTCATCCACACGACGCAGGTTGAGCTGCTTGAGCGCGGAGCCAGAGCCAATGAAGTCCTCAACGAATTCAGAAGCAGGTGCTGCCAGAATTGCTTCTGGGGTGTCGTATTGTGCAATCTGTGCGCCCGGTTGCAGAATCAGGATGCGGTGTCCCAGCTTGATGGCCTCATCGATATCGTGCGTCACCACCACAATGGTTTTACCCAGCTCGGACTGGATATTGACCAGCTCATCCTGCAGGTGAGTACGCGTAATTGGGTCAACGGCACCGAAAGGCTCATCCATCAACACAACCGGTGGGTCAGCAGCGAGTCCACGAGCAACGCCAACACGTTGTTGCTGGCCACCCGAGAGCTCACGAGGGAAACGATCACGGTAGATAGAGGGGTCCAGGCCCACCATCTCCAGCAATTCATCGGTGCGCTTAGTAATCTTTGCCTTCGGCCATTTCAATAGCGAAGGCACGAGTGCGATGTTGTCAGCAACGGAGATGTGGGGGAGCAGGCCACCGCCTTGGATGACATAGCCAATCTCACGGCGAAGTTCCGTTGGGTTCTTGGTGGTCGCATCATCACCGTTGATAAGAATCTGGCCGCTGGTGGGTTCCACCAGGCGGTTAATCATCTTGAGCGAAGTGGTCTTGCCACAACCCGAAGGGCCGACGAAAGCGACTAGCTCACCAGCCGGAATCTCTAAGGAAAGGTTATCTACCGCAGGAGAAGCCTGGCCGCGGTACTTCTTCACGATGTTTTTAAACTCAATGCTTGCGCCAGAAGCGGTCTTTGTAGATTCTGTCATGATTTATAGTCCCTTTGAAGTAGTGAGTTTTTGCAGTAACGCCAAAAGTGCATCTACTACAAGCGCGATAATGACGATGCCGATGGTGCCAACCAAGGCATAGTTCAAAGCATTGGCACCGCCAATCTGGCTCAGCCCGCTGAAGATGTAGGAACCCAAACCTGGGCCTAATGCATATGCAGAGATGGCGGCCACGCCCATTGACATCTGCGTGGAAACCCTGACACCCGTCATGATGATGGGCCACGCCAATGGAAGGCGGACCCGAAATAGAACGGCAGAGGGGCTCATGCCTTGACCACGCGCAGATTCGATAATCCCTGGATCAATGTTTTGAAGACCCACGATGGCATTGCGCAAAATTGGCAAGGTGGCGTAGAAAACAACCAGGACGACCGAGGGAATAGTGCCGATCCCGAAAAGCGGAATGGCCAGACCCAAAAGTGCCAAGGATGGCAGCGTTAGGCCAATTGAAGATAAAGCGTTCGCAATAGCGGTCGCGCGATGATGCGAAGAGACTAAGACTGCGATCACGAGTGCAATGATGAGGGCGAGCAGCACCGACTGCAATACCAACGAGGTGTGTTGGTAGGAGCGAAAGGCGATGTCCTGCCAGCGTTCAGCTATAAATTCTCCCAAAAGGATTCACCTACCCATATTCTTGTGGAAACTGACTGTTTCGATTCTTCCTTCAACGAATTTCCATATCGTTTACCTTTGGATTTCTATTTATTGCATAAGTAAACATTACTAATTTAAGGAAGAACTATCTACGGATCGGGAGAGTCTCCGCAATTTGGGGGTGAGGTCCTACGCAGGGGAAATGAATTATTTGTCAGATTGAGGACAGCAAATGTCCAGTGTAACGCCAAAGAAAAAAAAGGGGTTGAGACCTTAAAAGATCCCAACCCCTGTGAACCCTGCAGAAGTCGTGAGTTCCAGTGAATCGCTTGCTTAGTTCCTGAAACCGTGAACGGGTGCAGGGATGAATCCACCACGCGCGATGAATTCGGAATTGCCAACCGTATTGACCGGGATGATGGGGGCATAGCCCAGCAGGCCACCGAAGTTGACCTCATCGCCGACGGTCTTGCCCGGTACTGGAATGACGCGGACCGCGGTGGTCTTATGGTTCATTACACCAATGGCTGCCTCATCAGCGATCATGCCAGCAATCGTCGATGCCGAGGTATCGCCAGGTAGCGCGATCATGTCAAAGCCTACCGAGCAGATCGCAGTCATTGCTTCTAGTTTGTCCATGGTGATTGCACCTGAACGCACCGCATCAATCATGCCCTTATCTTCAGAAACAGGGATGAAGGAGCCAGAGAGACCACCAACACGGGAGCAGGCCATCATGCCGCCCTTCTTCACAGCGTCATTCAGCAATGCCAATGCTGCGGTAGTACCGTGTGTGCCCACCTGGTCCAAGCCCATGTGTTCCAAGATGTGTGCGACCGAGTCACCTAGCTCGGCTGTAGGAGCCAAGGACAAGTCAACAATGCCGAAGGGAACGCCGAGGCGATCAGCAGCCATGTTGCCCACTAGTTGGCCAGCGCGGGTGATCTTAAACGCTGCCTTTTTGATTTCTTCGGCGACTTGATCCAGGGTTGCACCTTCAAGGCTTCCCAGCGCGCGGTCAACAACACCAGGGCCGGAGACACCGACAGAAACCACGCAGTCTGGCTCCTCAATGCCGTGGAAAGCACCTGCCATGAATGGGTTATCGCCAACGGAGTTCGCAAAGACAACTAGCTTCGCACACGCGATTGCGGAGTCGTTCTTGGTCAGCTCAGCGGCTTCCTTGATGATTTCACCCATTTTCGCGGTTGCATTCATGTTGATGCCGGCACGCGAAGAGGCGATGTTGACCGAAGAGCAGACTACGTCGGTGGTCGCGAGAGCCTCGGGGATAGAGCTAATGAGCTTCTTTTCCGCGGTTGTTGCACCCTTTTCCACCAATGCGCTGTAGCCGCCAACGAAGTTAACGCCAACTTCCTTTGCGGCCTTATCTAGAGCCTTCGCAGCGTCTACTGGGTTGCCTTCAACGCCAGCCACCACCAAAGAGATTGGGGTGACGGAGATGCGCTTATTAACAATTGGGATGCCCAGCTCACCCTCAATGCCTTCGCAGACCTCCACCAGGTGTGCGGCCTGAGTGGTCACGCGGTCATAGATTGCCTGGCAGGTTTCCTCCATGGTGGTACGCGTACAACCGAGCAAGGAGATGCCCATGGTGACGGTACGGATATCAAGACGATACTTCTCAATCATCTCGATAGTGTCAAGGATGCCGTGCGTTTCAAATGCCATTGTGTACGAGGCTCCCTTAAATTTCGTTCATAGCGGTAAACAGGTCTTCCGACTGGATACGGATAACCTGTTTCGTCTTTTCCGCCACTGGCTTCATGTACTCCTGAATCTGTTGGATAGATACCTCAGAGTCAAGGATTTCTACACGCAGGATCATGGTGAAGTATCCTGACATCAACGTCTGGGAGACATCAACGATGTTGACGTTGAGTTCAGCGAGGGCAGTGGTTACTTGGGCAATGATGCCGGTGCTATCTGCACCGGTGACAGTCATGATGGCAATCATGGACTACATACTAGCGAGCGCCTTTAGCACAGTGTTCACTGGCTCTCCCGCAAATGCAGAAAAGCTGTAGAGAGCCAGAAATTTATTCCCAATTTCCCGATCGCTTGTAGCAAAGCTTAAGCGGTGGGAATGTTGGCCGGGCGTGGTTAGAGTGGGGTCATGACTGATTCAAAGAAGGTTCTGTACATCGGTGGTCATGGCAAGATTGGTTTGCTGACCACCCCGAAGCTCATTGAAGGCGGCCATGAGGTTCACTCTCTAGTCCGCAACCCCGACTATAAAGCTAAATTGGAAGGCCTCGGTGCAACGCCAGTTATCGCCGACATTACTGAACTGACAGCGCAGGATTGGGCAAAGCTTGCCGAGGGCTTCGATTACGTCGTTTGGGGTGCCGGTAACGGTGGCCGCGGCGGAGCCGAGCTGACTTTCGCCGTTGACCAAGACGGCGCCATCGCCGCTGTTGAGGGTCTAGAGTCCCTAGGCGATAAGGCACCTCGTCTCATCATGATTTCCTACATGGGTGCAACCCAGAATGAAGTCGAGAATGACGGTGGCTCTTGGTACGCATACGTTGAGTCAAAGAAGAATGCTGATAACCGCATTAACTCCAGCTCCCTGGACTCGATTATCTTAGGTCCTGGCGTGCTAACTGATGATGCAGGTGAAGGTATCCGTATTGTCGAACCTGGCGCCGGCAAGGATGGCGACGGTGAATCCCCACGTGACCTGGTGGCTAATGTCATTGCTGAAATCATCAACAAGGACGAGGTTCCACCACACGCACCACTCGAGTTCTTCTCTGGCGACAGGCCACTGGCTGCCATCTGGGAGAAGTAATCCCTTCAGGCCCAACAAGGCTTGAACTGAATGCATAACAAGAGGCTGAGCACCATCCCACACTGGGGACGGGCTCAGCCCTTGCTCATTTATTGTTCATTGTCGACTACACCTGCGCCTTGACCATCTCAAGGCTAAGACGCAGTACGGATTGAGTGCTCCACAATGTTGAGGGCATTTTCGAGTTCATGAGTATCGCCTTGGACAAGACGCGAGATGAAACCGTCCATGAAGGTTTGCAGATAAACCATCAAGGTATTAAGCGTGAGGTCATCGCGCACGCGGCCTTCTTCCGCCTTGGAACGCAAACGCATGCGCATGGCTTCATCCAAGATGGACTGCTGATCCTTCCACCGTGCACGAAATGACGGATCAGTGCGCACGAGAGAGACAACTTCTAGCCGGGTAGCCAACCAGTCATGGCGCTCCGGATGCCGCAACATCTCGCGCATCACTTCGACCAGGCCATTATTGGCAACCACTTCAGCTTGACGTAGCGTGTCTTCCTTGGCGAGTGCCAGAAAGAGCGATTCCTTATCACCAAAGTGGTGAAAGATGGCACCGCGTGACTTGCCGGTGGCTTCCTCTAACAGACGAACTGTCGCTCCCTCATAACCATGTTCCGCAAAGCACTTACGGGCACCGACCAATATTTCGTGGCGACGGCGCTGGAGCTCTTCATCACTAATGATAGGCATGATTCAGCCTGCTCCTTTGAGTACTAAATTTACGGATAAGGGAAATGAAAAGCTAAACGCGGGGTCACGACCTCATGATCGTGGCCCCGCGCAAAAGCCTTAGGTCGTGGCTAGCAACTCAAAATGAATTACTAGCCAACACGCCGAAAGCTTAACGGTGACTGCAAAGAACCAGTCAGAGTTGAGCTTTAGGACTTGACCATCTGGCGCAGAACGTACTGCAGGATGCCGCCGTGGCGGAAGTAGTCAGCCTCACCTGGGGTGTCAATGCGGACGGTTGCGTCGAACTCAACCTTGTCGCCGGACTCCTTGGTTGCGGTGACCTTCAGGGTCTTAGGAGTGGTGCCGTTGTTCAGCTCTTCCAGACCAGCGATGTCGAAGGTCTCGGTGCCGTCAAGGCCCAGGGACTCGTGAGACTCGCCCTGTGGGAACTGCAGTGGAACGACGCCCATACCGATGAGGTTGGAGCGGTGAATACGCTCGAAGGACTCAACGATAACTGCCTTAACACCGAGCAGGTTGGTGCCCTTTGCAGCCCAGTCACGGGAAGAACCGGAGCCGTATTCCTTACCACCGAGGACAACCAGCGGGATGCCAGCTTCCTGGTAGTTCACAGAAGCATCGTAGATGAATGCCTGTGGGCCACCCTCCTGGGTGAAGTCACGGGTGTAGCCACCGGTGACGTCAACCAGCTGGTTAGCCAGACGGATGTTAGCGAAGGTACCGCGAACCATGACCTCGTGGTTACCACGACGAGAACCCAAGGAGTTGTAGTCAACGCGCTCAACGCCGTGCTCATCCAGGTACTGAGCAGCTGGGGTACCAGGCTTAATAGCGGATGCAGGGGAGATGTGGTCGGTGGTGACGGAGTCGCCCAACTTCACCAGAACGCGTGCGCCCTTGATGTCTTCTACTGGAGCTGGCTCAGCTTCCATGCCGTCGAAGTAAGGAGCCTTGCGGATGTAGGTGGAGTCCTCATCCCACTTGAAGGTCTCGCCCTCTGGAACCTCCAGGTTGCGCCATGCTTCGTCGCCCTTGAATACGTCAGCGTAGTCAGACTCGTACATTTCGCGGGAGATAGCTTCCTGGATGGTAGCTTCGATCTCCTCGGTGGATGGCCAGATGTCCTTCAAGAAGACGTCATTGCCGTCCTTATCCTGGCCCAGGGCATCGTTCTCGAAGTCGAAGTCCATGGTGCCGGCGATAGCGTAAGCGATAACCATAATTGGGGAAGCCAGGTAGTTCATCTTCACGTCAGGGGAGATGCGGCCTTCGAAGTTACGGTTACCGGACAGAACTGCGGTTGCAGCCAAGTCGTGCTCGTTGATGGCATCGGAGATCTCATCTGGCAGTGGGCCAGAGTTACCGATACAAGAGGTACAACCGAAGCCGGAGAGGTAGAAGCCCATTGCTTCCAGATCCTTCCACAGGTCTGCGCGACGGAAGTATCCGTCAACAACCTGGGAACCTGGTGCACAAATGGTCTTAACCCATGGCTTGGATTCCAGACCCAGCTCTGCTGCCTTACGGGCAATCAGGCCAGCGCCAATCATGACGGATGGGTTGGAAGTGTTAGTACAGGAGGTGATGGATGCAATTGCAACCATGCCGTGGTCCAGGGTGTACTCGCCACCGTTAGGGGACTCAACGATAACTGGGTTGGACTGACGGCCCAGAGCTCCAGCAGCAGCGGACTCGCCGTTGCCCTTGCGGGAGTAGTTGAGACCACCGGTTACGTCGTCGCCATCTTCGATAGCGCCAGACTCGGAGGTCATACGCTTTGCAGCGTAGGAGGACTCATCAACGAAGACCTCGTCGGTGGTGTAGTTGCCAAGATCCTTACGGAACTGTTCCTTTGCCTCGGACTGCAGGATACGGTCCTGTGGGCGCTTAGGGCCAGCGATGGATGGAACAACGGTGGACAGGTCCAGCTCGAGGTACTCGGAGTAAGCAGCTTCCTCAGCGTCCTGCTCCAGCCACATGGTCTGTGCCTTAGAGTAAGCCTCAACGCGATCGATCTGCTCCTGTGGGCGACCGGTCAACTCGAGGTACTTGATGGTCTCTTCGTCGATTGGGAAGATCGCAGCGGTGGAACCGAACTCAGGGGACATGTTGCCGATGGTTGCGCGGTTAGCCAGAGGAATGGACTTAACGCCATTGCCGTAGAACTCTACGAACTTCTGAACTACGCCGTGCTCACGCAGCATCTGAGTAATGGTCAGAACCACGTCGGTTGCGGTAACGCCAGCAGGAATGTCGCCGGTCAGCTTGAAGCCAACAACCTTAGGGATAAGCATGGAGACCGGCTGGCCAAGCATTGCTGCCTCAGCCTCGATGCCGCCAACGCCCCAGCCCAGGATGCCCAGGCCGTTTTCCATGGTGGTGTGGGAGTCGGTACCGATACAGGTATCTGGGTATGCCAGACCGTCGTTGTCGAAGACAACGCGGGACAGGTACTCGATGTTTACCTGGTGAACAATACCGGTTCCTGGAGGAACAACCTTGAAGTTGGAGAAGTTCTCAGCACCCCAACGCAGGAACTGGTAACGCTCCTCGTTGCGCTGGTACTCAATCTCAACGTTCTTTTCCAGTGCATCAGCAGAGCCGAATGCCTCAGTAATAACAGAGTGGTCAATAACCATCTCAGCTGGGTTCAGTGGGTTCACCTGATCTGGGGTACCGCCCAGAGCAGAGACAGCCTCACGCATGGTTGCGAGGTCAACCACACAAGGAACACCGGTGAAGTCCTGCATCAGAACACGTGCTGGAGTGAACTGAATTTCGGTCTCAGGCTCAGCCTGTGGGTCCCAGTTTGCCAGTGCGTTGATGTGGTCTTCGGTAACGTTCTTGCCGTCTTCGGTACGCAGCAGGTTTTCGGCCAATACCTTAAGAGAGTAAGGCAGCTTCTCCAGGCCCTTTACTGCGGTAATGTCGTAGTAAGTGTATTCCTTGCCGTTAACGTCAAGAGTCTTCTTGGCGTCAAAGGAGTTCAAGCTTTCAGTCACAGGGAGCTCCAATCCTTGTAGATTTTGAACTAAATATTCGGTTTTCCTCGCCACCGTTGTCTTCAATCCGCTTGAGTCATGGGGTTCAAAGTCAAACCTGAATGAAGCGAACATGTGGTTCACCCATCCATGGTAGCGAGGTATCTAGTCGAACGCCCACGATTGTAACAGAACGCTTGTACTGTTACCAGTCGTTTGACATTTTCGGCGCGTCATCTCGGAATGAGTTCCCAGGATTCGCTAGAAATAGTGTCGAAACTAAAATTAGGTGCCCTATAAGTAGGGGTTCACCCATGCCGCAAATATGGCCCAGCATTTTCCATCCAGACAAGGGGGAGTAGACCGTGATTCCTGAGGGAACAGATATTCCGAACCTTGCCGAACAGCTGAGTGAAGATGGAG
Organism: Corynebacterium sp. L4757; assembly: GCF_043673995.1. Taxonomy (NCBI): domain Bacteria; kingdom Bacillati; phylum Actinomycetota; class Actinomycetes; order Mycobacteriales; family Corynebacteriaceae; genus Corynebacterium; species Corynebacterium sp. L4757. The sequence continues at coordinate 90,333 of NZ_JBIMEN010000001.1, forward strand.
TCGCGTTCTCCAATCTCGAACTTGCCAATGATCCAAGTGTTCAATCCTCGATTGAATCGGCGCTACAGGAGTCTCACGGGATTGCGGTGGTGGACGTTTATCCGCATAGGTTGGCCGACTCGCGCGATATTGCCCAAGAGCTTCAGGATGCCACTGGGCTGGACACCGTCATCGTTCAAACCACGCGCAATGTTTCGGCAGTCAGTGACACCTATTCTCGAGCCGCCATCGAGTCGGCTCAGACCACCATCCCGCAAGGGATTGATCAAGTTACACTCCTTGACCAGTTTTATTCCAGTGTGGATCCGTTCGGTGCGCCGTGGCCATTGATCATCGTCGGTCTCGTCATATTTGTTACCGCTGCCGCCTTTGTCGCCTATCGTGCGACGGCCAAAAATCACGACACCCATGTAAGTCGGTAAAGTTTAAAGCCTAGACACGCCAACCTTAGCGCCCGGGATATCTCGGGCGCCGTGTTCGTTTTGCACACTCTCACCAGTGTAAACTCCCAGACTTTAATCTGCAGTGCTATATAACATGCACTATCTGTGCTTAAGGCTTACAAAACGCTGCCATTAATACAACTGTGACGAAACTTACATTGGTTACGTTTTGATTACAGAAGTGCTGGTTATCAACCTCTGTTAAGTCATGTTGCGTTACTTGACAGATGTGTTTCTTGTGAAAGCAGATGCGAAGGGGTGGGTATGTGTCGTATGGTTCAAACATCGACTCGCGAGTTGGATTTAGTTAATTCGAGTCACGTTTCGACACTTGATTGTTGACCATTTCTATTTCAGACGCAGCACGGGCATGTGGGGAAGCACGCCAGGCGCTGGCACCAGAATTGGGCAACATTTTTGTTGTCGTGGAGCGCGATAAGAAGAGGCGGATGAAGATTCGCGGAGACGGTATTTTCTATTCGCTTTTTATTTGAGCACCCATCACCTGATGGCAGGAGTGGGTCTTTATTCAGGGTGCGTAGGGTTAGAGATTTCTTCCGATCCTCAAATCCCTAAAGGCAGGCTGAATGAGGGCCCTCGGGCATTCCTATGCCTTGGTCGGCTAGACCAACCTGTCTTTTGGTGGTGGTGTGAGGAGTTCATCCGTGGCCACCACTTCGTCTAAACGCTCGTACCGCGTGCGATCAGCCTTCGCGGCTATCGCTTGTACACTCAGCGTTTCTCTGATTTCAACAACGACCCCCGCGGTCGCCCAAGAAAATACATCCGTCGTTGACAAGCTCCAAGATGTTCTTGACGGCAACCTTTCAATTGCTTCTCTCGCCGGGGCAATTGCTGATGCCCAAGAAGAAATCTCCCGACTGGAGGGAGAACTAGGCGAGTACCGTGAACGCGCCAACCAGGCATTGGTTGACTTGCAAGATGCACGCAACCTTTCTGAGCAAGCCCGACGGGGCACACTCGCTGCGCGCAGCGATCTTGATGACGCCCAGGTTGAGGTTGAAGGTGCGCAGGAGAAGCTGGACGAGATTTCTCGTTCTGCTTACCGTCGCGCCAATACCTCGGAGTCTGTCACTAATGCTGCCGGCGGCGACGCGCGCGAGGATATGCTTGCCCGCCAAAGCTACTTGCGAACCCAAGCCGATAAGCAGCAGGAGACCGTCACTGAGCTAGAGCGCGTTCGTACTGAGAAGTCCAATAAGGAATCTCAGCTGCGTAAGGCAGAACGCCTTGCCGCCGAGCGCGAAGCTAATGCCGTTGGGGCAGAGGAAGAAGCGCGCGACGTACTGCAGGAAAACGAGACCCGTATCGGAGATATTTCTTCCGAAAGGGACGAGCTTTTGGCACTGCAGGAAGAAGCTGAAGCAGCACTGTCGTCTGCGCGCGGAGAAGAACCAGCGCCAGCAGATGAAGCGAGCGAGGAATCCTCGGACGCTCCGGTCGACGAGTCCACCTCAGAGCAAACGACAACGGAGTCCGCCGCCGACTCCACGTCCACAGAGAATACTGCTGGGGGCTCAACTACCGCGGCTGCGACGACCGAGGAACCTACCAGCGAGGAATCCACGACCGAAGCACCTGAGTCGAATGAGGATCCTTCTACGGAGACCTCATCTGAATCAACGGCCAACTATTCTGCACCACCCGCAAATGCGCTGGTAGGGGCCGGTCCAACTAATTCGGATCCGTCTGCAACCCAGGCCCAAACCGATGCGGCCGAAACAACTGATGCTTCTTCCCAGGCATCAAGTGCTGCAGAGAGCCAGGAAGCTGGAGACCAAAATGCTGCAGCCACTGAGGATGCACAAGGCGATGCATCCGGAAGCAGCAATATCGATGCAGAGCAGGCTGCACAATTAGCTGGAGTGGCTGTCAGCGCAGCTGCAGCGATCGTCGCGGCATCACAGCCGTCACATTCCCTGGAATCTGGTGAAAGTGACGTTGATGCCGATCAGGCTCAGGCTTCTTCGGAAGCAGCAATTTCGGGTAGCAGCGCACTCTTCCCACAACAAGGCCCAGTTGAAGAGACCGAGGGCGAAGATCTCGCCGACGATCTCGATGGTGTGCTGGAAGAATTGCCAACTGCAGATGATGTTCAGGAAGAAGCATCGAAGGAGTTGGGCGATTCTTCACGTGACGCACAGATTGAAACGGTAATCGCACGTGCAGAGTCTCAGATCGGTGTCCCATATGCATGGGGCGGCGGTGACGCGAATGGCCCAACCAAGGGCATCCGCGACGGCGGTGTCGCTGACTCCCACGGCGACTACAACAAGGTCGGCTTTGACTGCTCCGGACTCACCCTGTATGCCTTTGCAGGCGTCGGTATTTCCCTTCCTCACTTCACCGGCTACCAGTACAACCAGGGCACCCGAGTTAGTCCACAAGAGATGGAGCGCGGCGACCTGATTTTCTACGGTCCAAGCGGCAATCACCACGTGGCTATCTACTTAGGTGATGGAATGATGATCGAGGCTCCACAGTCCGGACAGACTGTCACAAAGGCTCCAGTTCGTTGGTCCGGAATGTCTGATTATGCAGTTCGTCTCATTTAAATTCGTTCATCAGGGGATGTGCTCGACCTAACTCACGTTGGTTCTGGATATCCAACTTTAGTTGGTATTATTTCGGTATGACCGAATCATCCCACAACCCCCGTGATTATGATGCCCTCCTCGTTCTTTCTTTCGGTGGCCCGGAGAAGAATGAGGAGGTCGTTCCTTTTCTAGAGAATGTGACTCGTGGACGCGGCATTCCCCGTGAGCGTCTGGTCGAAGTCGGAGAGCACTATTTCCATTTCGGTGGAAAGAGCCCACTCAATGACCTCAACCGAGAAATCATTGAGCATATTGAGAAGGAGCTAAGCGCACGCGACACCGATCTTCCTGTCTACTTTGGCAACCGCAACTGGCATCCTTTCGCCGAAGATGCGGCGGAGCAGATGGTGAAAGACGGCGTGCGCAACGCACTCGTCTTCGCCACCTCCGCATGGGGCGGCTACTCTGCGTGTCGCCAATATGACGAAGACATCCTGCGCATTCGCAAGCACTTGGCAGACAAGGGCCTGGAGAACATCGACTTTGTTAAGCTGCGCCAGTTCTACTCGCACCCAGCATTCATTGCTGAGAATGCTAAGGCCCTGAAGGAAGCCATTGCCGCGGTTGATGAGGATAAGCGAGACAACATGCGTGTCTTGTTTACTGCGCACTCAATTCCGCTTGCACATGATGAAGTCGGTGGCGGTGAGGGAGATAAGAACCTGTACTCCCGTCAGGTAGCAGAAGCATCTCGTTTGGTTGCAGAAGCTGCTGGTGTCGAAGAATATGACTTGGTCTGGCAGTCCCGTTCCGGCGATCCGCGCACTCCGTGGCTTGAACCTGACATCGTTGACCATACGGAGCAGATCCATGCCGAAGAAAACGTACAGGCGATTACGGTGTGCGCCATCGGCTTCATCTCTGACCACATGGAAGTCATCTGGGACTTGGACTCTGAGCTGAAAGATGCAGCCGATAAATTGGGCATTCAAGTTTCGCGTGCTTACACGGTCGGCCCGACCGATTCTTTCTCTTCAATGATCGTGGACTTGGTGGAGGAGCACACTAAGGGCCGCACGGCAGAAGCGCTTGGTGAGGTCGCAACCCAGGGTTGCACGACCAACGGTGAGCCTTGTGCAGTTGGCTGTTGCGACATTTGGTCAAACCGAAAGAAGAAGACAGCTTAGCGAGCAAAATCCATCAGCGCGTAGTCGACTCCGGCGATGCGCGCTGCACGGACGTGACGCCACAGTCGAAATAGCTGTGGGTCCAAGCTATGGTCGCCGATTCTTTCAGTCACTGTCTCAATGATTGCGGCGACCGTATCAGCGCGCGCGAAAAGCTTCGCTGAACGGGCTGGAACACTTGACGGCAAGCCCGGTGTGTCATAAAAGTCTGCCAAACTCCCTACCGTTAAACGCGGGTTAGGGAGTTTGTCTGTTTTATAGCCCATCGATTCAATAAGCGCGGCTGACTCATTAGTAGCTTCGCTTAATAGGGCATCCGCATCACCAGGACTCAGCCAGGCCGAAGGTGGCATGGGCTTATCCTCTCGGTAAAGGCTCCAATCTGTACCGCGCTCGACTTTCTGCGAAACTAGCACCAAATGCTCGCCAGAATTGGTCCGCACAACTAGGGCGCCCTGTCCACTCTGTGCTGCTGCCTGAGCTGACTCACTACCTGCTGGCAGAGCTGGCGGATCGCCCGGGCCGCACAGAACCAATCGAAGAATTGGACCTTGAGAACTATCTACTTCAGAGGTTTCAGCGCGAATCATGCTGAAAGCATCAATGAAAGGCCGGGTCTTGCTGACTTCGTCAGGGGTAGAGACTAGACGTTGCGCGCCGCCGAGGGCGGTAAGCGCCGAAAGGGCATCATCGGCAGGCTCGTGCCCATAAAGCCACGCACCCAACCACACGGCCGTATTTTGTAGAGGTGACCAGACCTGTTCGCGCATATCCATGGCGAGCCAGTCTAGATCACTATGGATGTGACGATAAAATATGCGGCATGAGTTTTTCTTCCCGTGATCCTTATTCAGGCGATATTCTTGGTGGCCATTCACGAAGCAAGCCCGTGGAGTATCCGACGGTTCCCGCTAAACCAGGCATGGTGGTAGAAGTATTCGGCGATGACTTCGTTGGTGCGGTCATGGGCGTGGATAAGACAGTCTATGGTGACGTTATCCGCCTAGAGGACCGCTATGGCAAAGAACGGGTCTTTAATCTCATCAAGGGCGGATTTTTGCTCGAAGGCAAACGGGTTTCTCTGACTCGCTATGTGGCGCCACGTCAGACGGAGCGCAAATCAAATTCTGGTTCGCGGCGAGTGGAGAATCTTGAAGCGAAGGTGGCCGCTCCTTCACGCATCTGGGTCGAGGGTATTCACGATGCCGCTATCGTCGAAAAAGTCTGGGGCCATGACCTTCGTGTTGAAGGCGTAGTAGTGGAGTACCTCGAAGGTCTGGATAACCTCGAAGAAAAGCTGGCGGAATTTCGCCCAGAAAAGGACCGCCGCGTTGGGGTGCTCGCCGACCACTTAGTCAAGGGTTCTAAAGAGACTCGAATGACCGAGACGGTCGGGGAGCACGTGCTAGTCACGGGCCATCCATTCATCGATATTTGGGCAGCGGTGAAGCCTCAAGCCGTTGGGATTAAAGCCTGGCCCGAAGTGCCATATGGCGAAGACTGGAAAACCGGCGTATGTAATCGCCTGGGTTGGTCCGACCCGAAGGAAGGGTGGCACCGTGTGTACAGCGCAGTCAACAGCTTTCGCGACCTGGACTCCACATTGATTGGGGCAGTGGAGCGCCTAGTTGACTTCGTTACCACGCCAGAGCTGTCCAAGCACGATCTGATGTAGAGGAATTTAGCAACGCTAAAATCACTACCCAACGGAATTGGCGGTAGCAATTAGGTTGACCGCCAATTGCCAGCCTGCACCCTCCGCAGCCCAGCCCGCAGCTTGGAGACGCTGGGACATTGCCTGCTTAGAGATGCCGAGCTCCTCAGCGGCTTCGTTCTGATTCAGTCCCGAGCGAACCAATGACGTGGCCTCGCGGCCCTCCGTGGTGCGCTTGGACAGGACAAAGCTAAGCAGAGCGAATGCTGAAACGATATTTGCGGCATCGGTCTTCGCCTTATTCTTCGATGCTAAGGAACCAGTTCCAGAAGCGATGACTGGCTCAACGGTGGCATAGACCTGCCCAGGGCGGGCGGAGCTCTTTAATCCATTCGTCGCAGCCTGCTTGGCATCCTTAGTGGAAACGCCAATGGAGATGGCCCAGGAGCCATCGGCTAGCAATGCCATAACAACCTCGCACACTGCGGTGGCGGTCTCTACTTCGGCGCAGATATCTTCAACGCCGAGGAAATCGAATTCACCGACGCCCTCCAGCGTAGATAGGGCGACGGCTGATTGTTCAACTAATTCTGCGCGGCGAGTAGCGCGGCCGCGGTAACGGGCGTGGACAGCTAACATACAAACTAGTCTACTGTCTTGCCTTGACTATCTTGGGCAACTGGCATCCGCGAGTCGAGTACTAATCCGGCAATTCCAATCAGCGCGCACACCAGCATTGCCACAATGATGCCGGGATGGGTTTTACCAGTGAGTAAGTCTCCGAAGAATACGCCGATGACCGTCGTGGGGATGGAGCCAAGTGCGGTAGCGATGGCGAATTGGCCAACCGGAATGGCCGTCAATGCGGCGGCGTAATTAAGTAATGAGAAGGGGACTCCCGCAACCAAACGCAACGATGCGATAGCCAGCCAGCCACGGCGCTCCAGACGGGCGTTAATGCCGGCTACGGCTGGGTGCTGAAGTCTGGGCTTCATCCATTCGCCGAGCATGCTGCGTACGACCAGCAAAGCGATGATGGCTGACACCGTCAGTGCTGTGAGCGCGATGATAAGTCCTGTCCCTGGTCCAAATAGGACGCCCGCGGCGACGGTCCACAGTGTGCGTGGAAGGGGAAAGAGGGTGAGCACCACATATGCAGCCCAGAAAGCAATGATGAACCAGGACCCGGCCGATTCTGCCCACGTCCGCAATTCTTCGATACCTGGTAGGTCTACAAAGAAGACGAACACAATGAGGCCGATGACCCCAACGAGGGCTGCAAGCTTGCGTGGGATGCTCCACTGTTTAATCGCAGCCCATGCATCCGTGCACAATCGGCCGACGAAGTGCGCGAAGCTTTTTAACCAGGAAACGAGTGAAGACACAAGGAGTAATAGTATCTGTCATGCCAGCGAGGAAGAATTCGGCTAGGCAAAGCAGAACTCCGAAACCTTTAATGAAATAAAAGTTTCGGAGTAAAAATTTTGTGCCCGGAGGGGGACTTGAACCCCCACGTCCGTTAATAGGACACTAGCACCTCAAGCTAGCGCGTCTGCCATTCCGCCACCCGGGCTGGGTGTTTTAACGAGGCATACTGCTCCGTTAGGCACGCGTTAACTCTAGCGGGAAACAACACAAGGTGACAAATCGCCAGCTTAATAGCCATAAAATCGGTTCCCCTAAGAACCTTTTCAACAGAAAAACACATTGGTGTGAGTTAACTTCATGGTTTGGTCGGCGCACAGCACATGGGAGCAGGCATCAGGGGATAGAAGGGCCTGGACTAATGGTGAATAGAGATGCATGAAGCCGCGGCAAAAGTTTGTGACGTCAGGTACAAATGGATCTATGACTACGTACAACGAACCACGGTTCCCAGGACCAGATCCTTATGAGCCACTGGGCAACCCACCAACCTTTGTTTTAGCTTCCACCGATTTTATCGATGGAGATGAGCTGGAAGAGAAGTTCCGCGCACCATCCAATATTTCTCCACAGCTGGAGTGGTCGAACTTGCCGGAGGGCACCAAGTCTTTGGCAGTAACCCTCTATGATCCAGACGCCCCGACTGGCGCAGGTTTCTGGCACTGGGCAGCGTTCAACATCCCAGCCGATGTGCGTGAGCTACCACAGGGCGCTGGCTCCCAAGCAGACCTGGGTATTGAAGGTGTCATCTCCTTGAAGCATGATGGTGGTCAACGTGAGTACTACGGTGCAGCACCTCCAGCAGGTCACGCACCGCACCGCTACCTCTTTGCCGTTCACGCGCTCGATGTAGAGACCCTGGACATTGATCCTGATGCGACGCCAACGGTGCTGGGCTTTAATCTCTACTTCCACACCCTTGGTCGCGCTATTTTGTGGGGTTGGTACGAGCAAAAGTAGCCCGACAAGTTAATCTAACTATCTATGGCTAAGAATTCCCCCAATTCCCCTCAGCGCTCCGATGACAGCCCAGGCGTCACCATTCCAATTCAGGTACGCGTGGGTGGTGCATTTATGGCACTTGCAATCGTGCTTTTCCTGCTTGCTTTGGTTGCCGTATTCACTGAGGGCTGGGGGGAGCCTTTCGCATGGACCCCAATCCGCGTTGCCATTGTCATTGCGGCACTTTTGGTTGGTGGATTCGCCACAGTCCGCAGAGACCAGAAAGCTAGCGTCACGCAAGTGGTTGCGCTATTGGTTGCTGTCCTCTTAATCTTTGGCAGCCGCTTTCTACCGCAGGAAGTGTATCTGGTTCAGCACCAGTCCTTCCTGATTCTCTACGGTGGCGCAGCGGTACTGTGCTCGCTGATTCTCCGCCGCTCCGTCATGCCCAAGGCATAGCTCCTTTTTTGGCTTTGATAGCGCAAAGACTAAGGCTCTTTACCTGATTTCTCAGGTAAAGAGCCTTTTGTGTGGTTGCTCAACGTAGATTCTAAACGTTCTTCCACTGCAGGTTGGAGCCAATGGCTTCAGTGATGTTGTTGAGGCCGTGGGCACGGATTTGAGCGGCGATTCCCTTGTGAATATCGCGGATCCAGTCCGGGCCACCATAGATAAGTCCGGTGTAGCCCTGCAGGAGGGCAGCACCATTAACTATGCGCTCCCATGCTTGTTCCGGGGTGGTGATACCGCCGACGGAAATCAGGACAAGTTTGTCACCAACGCGCGCGTACAAACGCTGGAGAACCTCCAGGGATCGAGCGGCAACGGGCGCACCTGAAATTCCACCAGCACCCAATTCGCGAACAAATTGGTCATCAGAATTAAGACCCTCGCGGGAGATGGTGGTGTTGGTGGCAACGATGCCGGCCAGACCAAGTTCCACCGCCAGATCTGCAACTGCATCAACATCTTCATCGGACAGGTCTGGGGCGATTTTCACCAGCACTGGCACAGATGTGGATTCCTGCACGGCCTGCAGGATTGGGCGCAGTGATTCAACAGCCTGGAGATCACGTAAGCCTGGGGTATTAGGGGAGGAGACATTGACCACGAGGAAATTCGCCAGATCGCCCAAGAGCGAGGCAGAACGGCGGTAATCATCCACGGCTTCTTCAGCTGGCGTTAGCTTCGTTTTGCCAATGTTGATGCCAATGACGCTATCGGTTTTACGCTTATGCAGATTCTTAGCTGCCTCAGCAGCACCGGCATTATTAAAGCCCATGCGGTTAAGGATCGCTTTGTCCTGCGGCAGACGGAACAGGCGTGGCTGTTCATTACCCGGTTGACCTTGAGCGGTCACGGTGCCAAGCTCGGCATAACCGAAGCCCACTGCGGACCAAGAATCCGCAGCAGCAGCGTTCTTATCAAAGCCCGCAGCCAACCCTAATGGGCATGGAAAATGCACGCCGAAGACATCCTGGGCAAGGACTGGGTCATTGACCGGAAGAATCGCACCTAGTGCCTTATACGCAGGGGAAAATTTATTGATTCCGCCCATGAGCTGATTAGCCAGAATGTGAATCCGTTCCGGATCAATCTTGAACATGCCTTTGAGCGCAACGTCATATGCGCCTTGGCGCGCCGTATTGGCGAGGCGTCCTGCTGTGGAGCCGAGCTTATTAATAAAGTTCATAGTAGCTATTAAAACCTTTCTGGCTCGGGTCAAGCCAAGATGATGCCGCGAAAGCTGTGTCGAAAAGGCGGGTGAGGCGGTACCGCTAAGACTAGTTAGTTGAGGCGGAGTTTTCTGTCGGATTATCTACGGCGTCATTAACCTCTTCTGCAGGGATAATCTGCAGACCATCACCGGTGGCAGAACCTAAAACCAAGTCGCCATTAGATAGCGCCTCGATGTGTTGCGCATCCGCTACGGTGTTCAACGTGGTGACCAGCTGCGGAACGCCAGTTGAGATGTCGAAGCCCTGAACCAGGTTGTTATCAGTGGTGGTTACCCACGCGAGCTGGCGATCCTCATCCCAGGCAACACCCCACGGGTTGCCATCGACTGGACCAAATTGGTGGTGACGAACAAGGTCTTCAGAGGTGTAGACCATCAAGCGGCCGCCCACGCTGTCAGACACCAGGATGGTTCCATCCTCGCCTACGGTCGCTTGGCCAAGACCTTGACCCGCGCGCAGACGGCCACCCTCGCGGGAATTTTCCCAGTCAAGGTTTTGGATCGTGGTATCAGCACCGTTGGTACGGATGACATTGTCCACTCCGTCACGATTAGGAACAGCCAAGAGCTGATCCGTAGGAGCGTCCACCGGGAAGTCATCGATTAGCTCGCCATCTTTGTAGATGACGATCTCTGGTGCTTCATTGGAAGCTAGAATCAGCTCGCCGGAGGTCAGCTCCGTAGCGGCGGTCACGGGAAATTCCGTCTCGACCGGGATCACGCTTGGCTCATCGAGATTATCTGGGGTGATCTTATAAACCTTATCCAAGCAGCCAATATAGAAAGCTCCATTAGAAGAAGTTAGATCACCGCAGTCTGGATCCACCTGCAGCGGGTTGCCAAGAGAATCTGCTTCACCGAAGGTGAAAGTGTTGCCGGAGCGGACCGCTAACGTGTCGCCGACATGATCGATATCACTAATATCGCTGTGTTCGTGGACGCTACCTGCTGGATTGTTTGCTTCCGGCGAAGCAGCCGGGGTCGCGTTACCTTGGACCTCCGTGTCGGTTCCTTCAACCGGGTTATAACTACAGGCGGTTATGACCAGCGAAGATGCTGCCAATGCGCCGACTACAAACTTTTTCGCACCAGAGGATGAATACACGGCTTTAGATTCTATCACCTGGAATTACCAGCTAAGAACCGTGTTACGGGTAGGCTTACCCGCGTGGAAAATCTGACTCTTGCCCAATCGACTGCTGAAATGTCTGACATGACCTGGATTCAGGTCATTGTGCTCTCTATCGTTCAAGGACTCACGGAGTTCCTGCCCGTGAGCTCTTCTGGCCACCTTCGTATCGTCTCAGAGCTGTTCTGGGGCGAGGACGCCGGCGCTTCATTTACCGCCGTGATCCAATTGGGCACCGAGCTGGCCGTCGTGGTCTTCTTCGCCAAGATGATTTGGCAGATCCTCACCGGCTGGTTCCGTGGTTGGAAGGACAAAGAGTCCCGCGGCCAGGACTGGAAGATGGGCTGGTTCGTCATTGTTGGTTCCATCCCAATCGGCGTCTTAGGCCTGCTTGGACAAGACCTCATCCGTGATGCACTACGAAACCTGTGGATTACCGCATCCATGCTGATTATTTTCTCCTTCGTATTCATCCTGGCGGAACGCATGGGCAAGAAGAACCGTGGCTTTGACGAGCTCACCATGAAAGATGCCATCGTTATGGGCCTATGCCAGTGTCTGGCTCTTATCCCCGGTGTTTCGCGCTCCGGCGGCACCATCTCCGGTGGTCTGTTCCTGGGCCTCGACCGTGAAGTTGCGACCCGATTTTCCTTCCTGCTAGCGATCCCAGCTGTGCTGGCATCCGGACTTTTCTCGCTGCCGGACGCATTTAACCCTGCGGCTGGTCAGGCTGCGTCGGGTGCACAGTTGATTGTGGGCACGTCAATCGCTTTCGTGATTGGCTATGCATCCATTGCCTGGTTGCTGAAGTTTGTATCGAACCACTCCTTCGAATGGTTCGCTGCTTACCGCATTCCAGTGGGCATCATCGTTATGATCCTGCTTGCTGTCGGCCTGTTACAGCCTTATTAAACCTTTAAGCCCACGCTAGGTACGATGGCAGTCATGAAATCTTGGCCTATTCCGTCCGTTCCATCCGTACCCGGCAATACTGCTCAGTTAAAGCTTTATGATTCTGCAGATGAGAAAATCAAGCCTGTACAGGTAGAAGGGGATACCGCCACGATCTACGTGTGCGGTATTACGCCTTATGACTCCACGCACCTAGGCCACGCGGCTACCTACGTCACCTTTGACGTGATCTACCGTCTGCTGCTGGACCAAGGGCACAAGGTGCACTACGTCCAAAACATCACCGACGTCGATGATCCACTATTTGAACGCGCTGCCCGCGATGGCGTGGATTGGCGTGAACTCGGAACTAGCCAGATCGATCTTTTCCGCTCCGATATGGAGCAGCTCGCCGTGATTCCACCGCAGGATTACATCGGCGCGATGGAAGCAATCGATGAAGTTATTGACTTAACTCAAAGGTTGTTGGACAACGGTTCCGCATACGTCGTGGACGATGCAGAATATCCGGACGTTTATGCTTCCGTTGAAGCAACCACGAACTTTGGGTATGAATCAAATTATGAACGCGCGACCATGGAAGAATTCTTCGCCGAGCGCGGTGGTGATCCCGAGCGCAAGGGGAAGAAAGATCCACTCGATGCCTTGTTATGGCGTGCCGCGCGTGAAGGCGAGCCTTCCTGGGATTCTCCATTCGGCCCTGGCCGTCCCGGTTGGCACGTCGAATGCTCTGCGATTGCCACCAACCGCCTGGGTAACGATTTCCTCATTAACGGTGGCGGATCAGATTTGAAGTTCCCTCACCATGAGTTCTCTGCAGCGCATGCTGAGGCAGCCCATGGGGTAGAGCGTATGGCCCAGTTTTATGTCCACGCCGGAATGATCGGTTTGGAGGGCACCAAGATGTCCAAGTCCTTAGGCAACCTGGTTTTCGTCCACAAGCTGGTAGAGCAAGGCGTGGACCCATCCGCGATCCGCTTGGGTCTGTATGTAAACCACTACCGCGCGGACCGTGATTGGTCCGATGAGGTGCTAAACACCGGCATCGAACGTTTAGGTGTGTGGCGTCAGGCTGTGGCAGAGGCATCCGATGATGCAGATGCGTCTGTTGCCGATGCAGCCGCTAAACAAGCCGTGGAATCCCTGCGTGAGCGTCTTTCCGATGACCTAGATACTTCCGGTGCGCTGAAGGTAATTGACGAATGGACCAAGACGCCATCGACGCCAGTAGCAGCTGGGATAGTGGCTCAGGCAGTGGATGCTCTGTTGGGCGTGCGCATTTCATAGTTTTAGGGGACAATATCCATCATGAGCATTCGCGCTACCTATCAGCCACAAATTGATGAATTCATGAGCAACCTGGAGTCATTCGCTACGGGTGACTACCTCAATGAGGATGAGAAGGAGTTCTGGGATCAGCCTTTTGACCCGAAGGTCCTGCCAGCACTTCGCGACATCGTTGAGCGTCTCTTCACTACCTTCGATGCCATCCCGGATGACCCAACCGGAGCTCAGCTCAAGGCATCTATCAGTCCATTCATTGATGAGCTTGAAGCATTCAACCGCAAAAACGCAGATGCAGTCATTGAACCGGAGGAAAAGCAGGAGCTCAATGAGCTCATCTCTCAGGCTGCCGCTGATACCGGTGCCGATGATGAAGCCCTCAACGAACTTCCTGAACTGGATTAGCCTTTTAGATTCTGGCGTACCGGCAGCGGAGGAACTCCGCACACCTTCAAGCTCCTCGTGCAGCCTCCTGGGCGTACGAGGGTTTTAGCGTCTTTGGCTGCTGAATAAGTACACCATTCAAATACTCAACAACGACACGAAAAGTTAAAGCATCACATTCATGAAGAAACCTCTTGCCATTTTCTGGGACATGGACGGCACACTCACTGATTCCGAGCCATTGTGGGAGGAAGCAACCTATTTCCTCTCCGAAATTCTGGGCAAGCGGCTTACTCCTGAGCAGCGTGAATTAACCGTCGGATCGACTTTTGAAAACACCTTGCGGATCTGCGCGGACGCTGCCGGGGTCCAATTGACCGAAGAGGACTACCCGAAATACCAGGCATTGACCTTCAACAAGACGCGGGAGCTCTTCGCCGAGCGTCTCGAAGTCTTCCCGGGTATTCAGAAGCTGCTGACGCAGCTGAAAGCCGATGGCATGGACATGTTTGTGACCACCAATACCGTGCGCCACGTGGCTGACTCTGCGATTGATACCGTGGGCCGCCATTTCTTCACCGACACCATCTGTGGTGATGAAGTAGCGCAGGGCAAGCCCGCCCCGGATATGTACCTCGAAGCGGCACGCCGTGCCGGTGTTGCGCCGGAAGATAGCTTGGTCTTTGAAGACTCAACCACTGGTATGTCTGCTGCGCTCGAAGCAGGCTGCCACGTCATTGGATTGCCTGCGCATGAAGACGTGGTCATTCCGGACGGCGCTGTGAGCATCGGCAAGCTTAGCGGCAACAAGCACCTCGATGGTGCCACCGCACAAGATGTATATGGCTGGTTTGAGACCCTGGTGTCCCCGAATTAGTGGGTAAAAGCGTAGCCAATGTCATGCGAAAACACCTATCTATGGAACAATAGGTAACTGTGAAAAACTTTGAATCTTTGTTTAATGAACTGGTAGAAAAATCCCAGAACCGACCTGAGGGCTCTGGCACGGTCGAAGCATTAGACAAGGGCGCCCATTTCATCGGCAAGAAAATCATTGAAGAAGCCGGTGAAGTTTGGATTGCGTCGGAATACCAGTCCGATGAGGAATTGGCAGAAGAGATGTCCCAGCTCATTTATTGGACCCAGGTGATGATGGTCCATCGTGGTCTCAAGCCTGAAGACATCTACAAGTACCTGTAAATTTACCCTGCCGTCCTTACCCCGTACTGAAAGTATGTGAAGTTACGGGGAAGTGCGCGACCTGCATCAAAGGATGAATCCTCATGATTAAGATTGCTGTTCCAAATAAGGGCTCACTGTCAGAAGCTGCCGTTAAGATCCTTAGGGAAGCTGGCTACAAGGGCCGCGGCATGAGCAAAGCCCTCAACGTGGTTGATGAAGCCAATGGCGTGGAATTTTTCTTCCTGCGCCCGAAAGATATCGCAATTTACGTGGCCAAGGGCCTGTTGGACCTAGGCATTACGGGCCGCGACTTGGCGGCGGACTCACGCGTCAAGGTTCAAGAAGTCCTGCCTTTGGGCTTCGGTTCCTCTACCTTCCGCTACGCGGCACCCAAGGGCGAGAACTGGAAGGTTGAAGACCTCGACGGCAAGCGTATTGCGACATCGTACCCCAATGTTGTCCGCGATTACCTCGCTGAACGCGGCATGGAGGCAGAAGTCATCCGCCTTGATGGTGCGGTGGAAATTTCCATCAAGCTCGGCGTTGCTGATGTCATCGCTGACGTCGTCTCTACCGGCAATACCTTGCGTCAGCAGGGCCTGGAGCCTTTCGGCGATCCTCTCATTACCTCTGAAGCAGTGGTAATTAAGCGCGTGGATGAAGGCATTACCGAAGAAGAGCAGGTTGTTCTATCACGCATCCAGGGCATCTTGAATGCGTATAACTACCTGATGATTGACTACAACATCCACAAGGACAACCTTGATGCAGCATCCAGTATTACTCCTGGCCTGACTGGTCCGACCGTGTCACCTCTCAACCGCGAGAATTGGGTTGCGGTCCGCGCGATGGTTCCGAAGAAGCAGGCGAACCAGCTCATGGATGGTCTTTCAAAGCTCGGTGCTGAAGCCATCTTGGCTTCCGAGCTTCGAATTGCCCGCATTTAGGGGTATAAAGCGGGTTTTTATTCGTTCGCATTGTGGACGTGGTTACGATTAAGGCGAACACTTCAGTTTCGTCTATGGCGTAATAACTTAATCACGGTGATTTTCTCACCGTGATTTCTTATGCCCTGGGCACGTATCCGCACAAGGAGCGAACCGAATATGGCCAAAACCTCCAAGAAGGATGAGTCCAACCAGGACAAGTCCGCCGAAGCAGCAACCACCAAAGCTGCTGACACCAAGGAGACCATGGAACAGGCAACTGCACAGTCAAAGCCTGATTCTTCTGGGCTGAAAGGCCCAGCAGTCGCTGCAAAGAAGGCTGTGGAGACCAGCAACATCAAGACTCGAACCGAAGAGGATCTACTGGGTAAGCTCGAAGTCCCAGCTGATGCCTACTACGGTGTGCACACCATGCGTGCGCTGGATAACTTCCAGATCGCATACGTCACCGTTAACTCCATCCCGGAATTCATCCGCGGCATGGTGATGGTGAAGAAGGCTTCGGCTATGGCCAACCGTCGCCTGCACACTCTGCCGAAAAAGAAGGCAGAAGCCATTGTTTGGGCTTGTGACCAGATCCTGGATGAAGGTCGCTGCATGGATCAGTTCCCACTGGATGTATTCCAGGGCGGCGCTGGTACCTCTACCAACATGAACACCAATGAGGTTATTGCCAACCTCGCGTTGGAGTACTTGGGCGAAGAAAAGGGCAGCTACGACATCATCAACCCGAATGATGACGTCAACATGTCCCAGTCCACTAATGACGCATACCCAACTGGTTTCCGTCTGGGCCTGTACTTCTCTATCAATAAGCTCATTGAGCGGATCGATGAGCTGCAGGACGCTCTGTCCGCGAAGGCAAGTGAATTCCAGGACATCTTGAAGATGGGCCGTACTCAGCTGCAAGACGCTGTGCCAATGACTTTGGGTGATGAGTTCAAGGCTTTTGCTCATAACCTGCAGGAAGAGCAAGCAGTCATGCGCATGGCGCAGAACATGCTGCTGGAGGTCAACCTCGGCGCGACCGCAATTGGTACCGGTGTGAATACCCCGGCTGGCTACCGCCACCAGGTAGTAGCCGCGCTTTCTGAGGTCACCGACCTAGAAATCAAGACCGCGCGTGATTTGATTGAGGCAACCTCTGACTGTGGCGCCTACGTGCTGCTGCATTCCACCATCAAGCGCACTGCGATGAAGCTGTCCAAGATCTGTAATGACTTGCGCCTTCTGGCGTCTGGCCCACGTGCTGGTCTGGGTGAGATCAACTTGCCTCCACGTCAGGCTGGTTCCTCGATCATGCCGGGTAAGGTCAACCCAGTTATCCCTGAGGTTGTCAACCAGGTGTGCTTTAAGGTCTTTGGCAATGACCAAACCGTCACCATGGCAGCAGAAGCTGGTCAGCTGCAGCTCAACGTCATGGAGCCAGTCATTGGTGAAGCACTCTTCCAGTCCATCCGCATCATGGGCAACGCTGTTGATACCCTGCGTGAAAAGTGCGTCGAGGGCATCACCGCGAATGCCGATGTCTGCCGCGAATACGTGGTTAACTCCATCGGTATTGTTACCTACCTCAACCCATTCATTGGCCACCACAATGGCGACCTCATTGCGAAGGAATCCCTGCAGACTGGCCGTGGTGTTCGCGACTTGGTCCTGGATAAGGGGCTGATGGATGAAGAGACCTTGGACAAGGTGCTTTCTGTTCAAAACCTCATGCACCCAGAGTTCCGCGGTCAGCTCTACATCGACGAGTAAATTTTTCTGGCCTTCGAACGCGGTGCTTAATCGCGGTGGCGCTGCTTAGTTAAGCTGCAGCCACCGCAACCGTGCTTGCTCACTGAAGTGGTGCTAATCCCGTTTTGTGCGTGGGATTGGCACCCTTTTTGGATCTATCTCACGATGATGGAGGGACCGCGATGTGCGTGACTTAGTACGATGGGCACTATGACTAAACAGCTCAGTGACGTTGAAATTGCGCAGGCGCATGAACTAAAGCCCATTAGGGAGATTGCCCAGAAGGCTGGCATCCCGGAAGAGGCGTTGATTCCTTATGGCACGAATAAGGCCAAAGTGGATATCACTAAGTTCCCGAAGCGAAAAGAAAAGGGCAAGCTAGTTCTGGTCACGGGTGTCTCACCAACTCCTGCGGGTGAGGGCAAGTCCACCACGCTGATTGGCCTTACTGATGCTTTGGATCGATTGGGCAGGCGTTCCATCGTGGCCATTCGTGAACCTTCCCAAGGTCCAGTCATGGGCATCAAGGGCGGAGCGGCTGGTGGTGGCTATTCCCAGATTGTGCCCATGGAAGATATTAACCTGCACTTCACGGGCGACTTCCACGCCATTTCTGCAGCCACCAACACGTTGGCGGCAATCATTGATAACCACATTCACCAGGGCAACGAACTCAACATTGACCCACAGTCAATCACGTGGCAGCGCTGTGTGGACGTCAATGACCGCGTGCTGCGCAATATTGTTACTGGTCTGGGTAGTACCGCTAATGGTCGTGTTGCGGAAACTGGATTTACCATCACCGCGGCATCAGAAATTATGGCTATCTTGGGCCTCTCCACGTCCCTTGAGGGGCTTAAGCGTCGCTTGGGTGCCATCACGATTGGTTACACCTTTGATAAGAAGCCAGTCACCGCTGATGATCTGCAAGCCAGCGGTGCACTGACTGCATTGATGCGTGATGCGCTGAACCCCAACTTGGTTCAAACATTAGGTGGCGTACCAGCCTTCGTACACACCGGGCCATTCGCCAATATCGCCCATGGCTGCAATAGCTTGTTGGCCACCAAAATGGCCCTGAATCTGGGTGACATTGTTCTGACTGAGGCAGGTTTTGGTTCTGACCTTGGCGGCGAGAAGTTCATGGACATCAAGGCCCGTTTTGGCGGCATGAATGTTGATGGCGCCGTCATCGTGGTCACCATCCGTTCGCAGAAGTACAACGGTGGAGCAAAGCGCGAGGATCTTAAAAACGAGGACCTCGGCGCTCTCAAGAGGGGTGTAGTAAACCTTGAGCGCCACGTAGAAAATATCCGCAAGTTCGGCATCAAGCCGATTGTGGCGCTGAACTTATTCCCAACGGATAGCGATTATGAGCGTGAGTTCATGCGCGAATGGGCGGAGTCCTTCGGCGTGGCATTTGAAGAAGCCAATGTCTTTGCCCAGGGCGGCCAGGGCGCAGAAGAACTGGCTCAGACACTGCTGGAAAACATCGATGGCACGTCGCAGCAGCTGTATGATCCTGCTGATGGTGTGGAAGCCTCCATTGAGACCATTGCGCAGGAGATCTATCGCGCAAAGGGCGTTGAGTACTCCAAGAAGGCGCTCAAAGAACTGCAGGTTCTGAAGGAAAATGGTTGGGACAAGCTCCCGGTGGTTATCTCCAAGACTCAGTACTCATTCTCTGATGACCCAACGGCCTTGGGTGCACCAGTTGACCACACACTGCACGTGCGTGAGATTGTTCCACGTACAGGTGCCGGGTTCATCGTGGTGCTCACCGGCGATGTCATGACCATGCCGGGGCTCCCGAAGGTCCCATCCGCCAATAACATTGACGTCGATGGCGAAGGCTTCATCTCCGGGCTGTTCTAACCCAGCTGAATAGTCTGGGCCCAATCCTGCTGATCAGCCTCGGCGCCGCGCTATTTGGTGGCACCGAGGCTGGTCTGCTCGGGGCTAATCGGCTGTGGGTTATCAGCCGTGGAGCCAGGCCAGCCAGGATATTCTGGTGGGGTGCCGCCGAATTCAGGGCACAAGGATTGGAAAGAGCACCAGCCGCAGAGCTTAGTCTTCTTCGGCTTGAAAATTCCTTGCTTTCCGTCGCCCTCGATCTTGGACCACAGTACTCCCAGATCGCGCTCGAAATATTCCAGTTCTTCACGCGTGGGCATCAGGAACATTGAGTCAAAAACCTTGAGGTACATCAAGCGCAGTTGCGCGGGGATAACACCGTGCAGGCGCCAATAGACCAACGCGTAAAAGCGCATTTGGAATTGCGCGTCATGAGAATACTGCGGCTTGGGTTTCTTACCAGTCTTATAGTCCACCACGCGGACTTCACCGGTCGGGGCTTCATCCACTCGGTCAATAAACCCGCGCACCGGGACATTATTGGGCAAGACGGTGTCCACGTACATTTCCACAGCCTTGGCATCAAAGCCCTGAGGATTTTCCATCTGAAAATAGCCCTTGACTAATTCGCGGGCATCCACGAGGAAGTCAATGGTCTGATCTTCAGGGACGAGTTCTTTCAACTCGTCATCCTTGGCGCACATGTCTTCCCACTCAGGTTTGAGAAATTTCACCGCTCGGGGATATGTGCGTTCTTCGCGAGGAAGTTCATGCATCTTCTCGAGTGCCGCATGCACCAGGGTGCCTTTGACCTGCGCAATGGTCTTGGGCTCCGGCAAGCGGTCAATGGCGCGTAGACGATACAACAGAGGGCATTGGTTGTAGTCGCTAGCGCGCGATGGGGACAGTGCTATAGGTCGACGGATAGTACTTTGGGGAGAATTCATGGTGTTACAAGCTTATCGCTGACCAAGAAGTGGCACAGTGGAGGGTATGGAAAATGGAATCGAAAACTTCATTGAATTCATGGAAAGCTCACCCAGCTCCTATCACGCAGCGAAAGTAGTAGCTGATGAGCTAGCGGCTGCTGATTTCAACCGGGTTGATGAAACCCAAGCATGGCCCACCACTCCTGGCGGGCATGTCATGGTCCGTGGCGGGGCAGTGGTTGCCTGGTATGTGCCAGAAAAGGTCAGCGGTGGCTTTAAGATCATCGGATCCCATACTGATTCACCAGGGTTTATGGTCAAACCCAACCCGGATTTCCGCAACGCCGGTTGGTCCCAACTTGCGGTGGAAGTATATGGCGGACCCATCATCCACAGTTGGTTCGACCGTGAGCTCAAGCTCGCTGGACAGGTAGTTCTCAAAGACGGCACCCGTCACTTGGTGGACACTGGAGCGCTGGTCCGCATTCCGAATTTGGCCATCCACCTCAGCCGCGAAGCTAAGTTTGAGCCAGATCGTCAAATTCACGTTCAGCCAATCTTGTCGCTTGATTCCGATGACGTTTCTTTCGCTCAAGTCCTAGCGGAGCACCTCGGCGTTGCGGAAGAAAAAATCTCTTCATTCAATCTAATTACCGTTGATGCGCAGCGTGGCCAGCTCTTTGGCGCGGGCCATCAATTCTTAGCTGCCGGTCGCATGGACAACCTCACCTCAGTGTGGGCCTCATTGAAGGCGATGCAACTGGCAATCGACGACTATGACGGTGAAGATGTCTTGGTCATGGCCGCATTCGATCATGAGGAAGTAGGTTCGTCGTCCCGCTATGGCGCGGCTGGACCACTGCTGGAGGACGTTCTCACTCGTACCGCTAGTGCTCTGGGCAAGGATGAGGAAGGCAAGCGGCAGATGTACGCGAAGTCTTCCTGCATTTCTGTTGATGCTGCACACAGCGTTCACCCGAATTATGCGGGCAAGCACGACCCCAGCCATCATCCACTCATTGGTCGGGGACCGGTGACAAAGATTAATGCTAACCAGCGCTATTCCTCGGATGCTATTTCCATCCAGTTGTGGGAATCCGCGTGTGAACGTGCCGGCGTTCCGGTTCAGCGTTTCGTGGGCAATAACGCCGTGCCGTGCGGAAGCACTATTGGCCCCATTACCGCGACCCGTTTGGGCATTGACACGGTGGATGTTGGTGTACCCCTTTTGTCCATGCACTCTGCGCGTGAGATGGTCGGCGTGCAGGACCAACTGTGGATGATCGAGGCACTTAAGGCATACTTGGTTGGTTAAAACAGTTCAGAGATAATCATTCTTCGAACCCGATAGTTCTCAATAGGAGCAATTTACATGCCTTACTCAGGTCCGTTTCAGTACGGTGACCGCGTGCAGCTTACCGATGCCAAGCGTCGCCACTACACCTTGGTTCTTGAGGAGGGCGTAAAGTTCCACTCGCACCGCGGCATCATTGAGCACTCCCAGATCGTCGGTATGGATGAAGGTTCGGTAGTAACTTCGACCTTGGGCTCTGACTTTCTGCTCTTCCGCCACCTGATGGTGGACCACGTACTGTCCATGCCGCGTGGCGCTGCGGTCATCTATCCAAAGGATGCGGCACAGATCCTGGTTGAGGGCGATATCTTCATGGGCGCCCGCGTCTTGGAAGCCGGTGCTGGTTCTGGCGCGCTATCTATGGCGCTGCTCCGCGCGGTCGGCCCCGAAGGCCACGTCTTCTCTTATGAGATCCGCGAAGACCACCTCGAGTACGCCGAGAATAACGTCGCTGAGTACTACGGCACCAAGCCCGAATGGTGGAGCCCACGCCTCGGTGACTTAGGCGATGTCACCAAAGAAGATCTCGGTGGCCCAGTCGACCGCATCATCTTAGACATGCTCGAGCCGTGGGAGCACCTGGAAACAGTTCGCGACTTGCTCATCCCTGGTGGTGTATTCATGACTTATGTGGCCACCGTGCCTCAGCTGATGAAAGTCATGGAAGGGCTGCGTGAGCTCAAGTGCTTCACCGAGCCACGTGCCTGGGAATCCCTCATTCGCGACTGGAAGGTCGAAGGCCTTGCCACCCGTCCGGAGCACCGCATGAATGCCCACACGGCATTCCTCATCCACACCCGCCGCCTCGCGGACGGCGTCACCCCGCCAGTAGTCAAGCGCAAGGCTAGGCGTTAGCATCAAGGCGTTAACCACCCCTAAATTAACCCACCCCAGGTCAAGTGTTCCTTAAGTCACACCGTCTGCGCAGCGCAAATGCGAGAATTAGCCTTGCCTAAATTAAATTGGGCACCTTTCGAACGTAGTGGTTACTTTAAGCGCTAAGGTGGATATATGTCACAATCCACTGATGCACAAGGCAAGAACTTGGACGCGCATAATTTAAGTGAGCTTCGCGTCCAGGTGCGCAAACTCTCTGAGCGCAATAGCAGCCTTGCCTCGCTGCTGCAGGATTCCCGCAATAAACTGCAGCAGATGGCAGCTGATGTCAATGAATTGGCGGAACCAGCGTCCACCTATGGCATCTTTCTGGGTTATTCCGGAAGGCCACATGATTCACGGCGAGATGCTGAGGTTTATACCAATAACCGGCAAATGCGCTTAAAGATTTCCCCGCAGGTTGAGCCGGGCACTCTAAAAGTCGGGCAAATGGTCCGCTTGGGCGATGGCCTGGTTGTAGTCGAGGCCGGGGACTACGCCCGCGAAGGCCAACTCGGCACCATCACGGAAAGAATCGGTGAAGACCGCGCCGTAGTTCTGGGCGGCAATAATGAAGAATTCATCGCCATCATTGCTGACCGGTTGCGGGAGACGGTGCGCTCAGGGGACTCAGTCCTGGTGGATCCACGTGCTGGAATCATTTTGGAACACGTCCACAAGACTGAAGTTTCCCAGCTCCAGCTAGAAGAAGTCCCAGATGTTACCTTCGAGGACATCGGCGGTCTTGACGCGCAGATTTCTCAGATCCGTGACTCAGTCGAGCTGCCATTCCTGCACCCAGAGCTCTACCGGGACTACGCCCTGAGCCCACCCAAGGGCGTGCTGCTTTATGGCCCTCCGGGCTGTGGCAAGACCCTGATTGCAAAGGCGGTAGCCAATTCCTTGGCGCAACAAATGGGGGAGGAAAGCACTTCTTATTTCCTTAATGTCAAGGGTCCAGAGCTGCTCAATAAGTACGTAGGTGAAACCGAGCGCCGTATTCGCCTGATTTTTGAACGCGCACGCGAATTGGCTGCATATTCACCTAATCGCCCGGTCATTATCTTCTTCGATGAGATGGAATCCATTTTCCGTACCCGTGGCTCTGGTGTCTCATCCGATATGGAAACCACAGTCGTGCCGCAGTTGTTGACGGAGCTCGATGGCGTAGAAAAGCTGGACAACGTCATCATCATTGGCGCTACCAACCGTGATGAGCTCATTGACCCAGCAATCATGCGCCCAGGCCGCTTGGACATTAAAGTTCGTGTCAGTCGCCCCAACTGGCAAGGCGCGAAGGAGATCTTCGAGAACCACTTCTCAGCAGATGTCCCACACCAGGGAGATCGCCCGGAGCTCATTCAATTTGCCACAGATGAGCTCTTCGGTGAGCGCCCATTTGTTCGCCTCCACTTTGAGGACGGCACAGAGCGCACTTCGTACTACCGCGACTTCGTGTCCGGTGCAATGATCGCCAATATCATGGCGCGCGCCAAGAAGCTTGCCATCAAGGATTCACTTCAGAATCCCGACGGCCCTCGGGGCATTAGCCGTTCCCACCTGGCGATGGCGATTGCCGCTGAGCAGGCCGAGAGTGAGCATCTGCCTACTTCTACCACGGCGGAAGAGTGGATTAAGACCATTGATGGTGGTTCCGGCGGTACGATCGGTCAAGGCAAGCACGTTGATCGCGTTGAGTTTCTTGGATTTAGGAGCCCCTCATGGCACGTTTCTTAGGTACTGAAACTGAGTACGGCATTTCCACTCCTGAGTGGCCAGAATTGTCGCCAATCATTACCTCAACACATGCGGTGGTGGCATATGCAGCGATGCACACCAAGGCGCGGTCGCGTTGGGACTTCACCGAGGAACATCCACTGCGCGATATGCGTGGGTTTGACCTGAAACGCTATAGCACTGCACCCGTTGTGGATCCGAACGCGATTGGTGTGGCCAATGTTGTCACAGCTGCCGGCGCACGCTTTTACGTCGACCACGCCCACCCAGAGTTCTCTTCGCCGGAATGCTCCAATGCCTGGGACGCCATGCTATATGACGCCTCTGGCGATAAAGTCCTGCTTGATTCCGCTGCCGCGGTCGCTGGCCTTACTGCACAGGGCAAGTCGGTGCTGGCAAATAATGAGCCCTGCCCGCCGCTGAAGTTCTATAAAAATAACGTGGATGGCAAGGGCGCCTCCTATGGCTCGCACGAGAATTATCAGTATGCGCGCTCCACTGATTTTGACACTCTGGCTCAGGCGCTGATTCCCTTCTTCGTCGCACGTATTGTCGTTACCGGAGCAGGCCGTATCGGGCTCGGGCAGGATGGCTCGGAGCCTGGTTTCCAGATCTCCCAGCGTGCCGATTACATGGAGCAAGAAATTACGCTAGAAACTACTCTCAACCGCGGCATTATCAACACTCGTGACGAGCCGCATGCTGATGCGGAAAAGTGGGGCCGCCTGCATGTCATCGTCGGTGATGCGAATATGTCGCAGACATCCAATCTGCTCAAGTTGGGCATGACTTCCATGGTTTTGGATGCCATCGAAGCGGGCGTGGATTTCTCCGATTTGAAGCTGTCAGATCCAGTTTCAGAGATTAAAAAGATCAGCCGTGACCTGACTTTGCAACATAAGGCGCAGCTCGTTGATGGTCGTGAGCTGACTGCACTGGAATTACTTGCCGAATACCGCTCGCGGATTCAGGGAACCTCTGAGACAGATGAAAAGGTGCTCCAGGCGTGGGATGAGGTAGTTGCATTGCTTGCCGATGATCCACTTTCTGCCGCACACCTTCTCGATTGGGTGGCCAAGTATCGCTTGATCAAGGGCTTTATTGACCGTGGCGTGCCACTGGATAATCCGAAGCTTGCCCTTATTGACCTGCAATACACTGATATTGACCCAGCGAAATCCCTTTATCACGCGTTAGTGCGTAAAGGGCAGATGCGAACACTCGTTAGCCAAGAAGAAATTGAAAAAGCAGCGACAACTCCACCAGCTGACTCTCGCGCTTATTTCCGTGGCCGAGTGTCCGAGAAATTCGGCGAGGATGTCCTGGCCTCCAATTGGCAGTTGATCTCTTTAACGGAGAAGGTGACCACCGAAGGTGCAGATACCACCGCGCATTTAGCACACATCCGCTTCGATGATGTAGATGGATTCTCACAAAGCGACGTCGGTGATGTGATTAAGACTTCTACAAACGTAACTGCACTTCTTGAGAGATTAAGCAAGCAAGGTATAGAGATCAATCGGACTACCAAACCAATTAGAGTACGTAGGTAGAAGAAATTTTAAGGAGTGACCATGTCTACTAATCAATCACAGGTTTCTAGCTCGGGCGGCGGAAACAACAATAATGAGGATGATGTCCAGGCTGCTGGCCAGGTGCAGATCAACACCACCGGCACTGATGACCTGCTGGATGAGATTGATGGTCTGCTGGAATCCAATGCTGAAGAGTTCGTGAAGTCTTATGTTCAAAAGGGCGGCCAGTAAGCCCTCATGAATTTTCAAAGACCGAAGTCACCGGTGTACGCCCGGCGAATTATGGGCATTGAGACGGAATATGGCATCACCGCTATCTCTGAGCCGCAGCAGCGGCGACTGACCCCAGATGAGGTCGCGCGCGAGCTTTTCCGTGAAGTCGTGGATAAGCACCAAGCGACCAATATTTTCACCGAGAATGCCTCCCGTCTATATCTCGATGTGGGTTCGCATCCTGAGATTGCGACAGGGGAGTGCGATAGCCTTACCCAGCTGCTCAATTATGAGCGCGCGGGTGATGCCATTGTTAATGAGATGGCGAAGAAGGCAGAAAAGTCACTGCAGGATGCCGGTCTCGCGAAGTCTTTGATCTTGTTTAAAAATAACGTGGATTCACAGGGCAATTCTTATGGTTGCCATGAGAACTATCTGATCTCGCGGCACATGGTTCTGCGGGAAATTTCCAGAACACTGATGCCATTCATGATTACCCGTCAGCTAATCTGCGGCGCGGGCATGATTTCCCCGGAGAAGGAGAAGGCAAATAAGCCAGCACGCTTCTTGCTCTCACAACGCGCAGACCAGGTCTGGGAGGGCGTGTCTTCAGCGACGACGCGTTCACGTCCCATCATTAACACTCGCGATGAACCCCACGGCGACTCTTCTCGCTTTCGCCGCATGCACGTCATCGTGGGCGATTCCAACATGGCTGAGCCAACCTTCGCACTCAAGATTGGCTCGACACAGCTCATGCTGGAAATGATTGAAGCTGAGTTCGAACTCCCGAACTTAGAGGTCGAGGATCCGATTGCTCATATACGTGAAATCGCGGGTGATATCACTGGTCAAACAGAAATTAAGCTCGTTGATGCTTCGCCAATGACAGCTTTGGAAATCCAGGAAGCATTGCTCAAACGCGCTGAAGCTTGGCTCGAAGTTCGTCCTGATCAGGGCACTCCCACAGCTGAGCTCGCCAAGGTAGTAGACCTGTGGAAGCGTGCACTGGAAGCGATCCGCACTCAGGATTTCTCGAAGGTTAATACTGAGATTGACTGGGTCATCAAACATGAACTGCTCCAGAAGTACCGGGATCGACTGAACTGCGATTGGTCACACCCAAAGCTGGCTCAGGTCGATCTGACTTATCACGATATTCGGCCAGGACGTGGTCTCTATGACGTTCTCATGCGCAAGGGCATGATTGCGCGCTGGACCAGCGATGAAGACATTGCGAAATCCATCGACCTTCCACCGCAAACCACCCGCGCGAAGATGCGTGGTGAGTTCCTCGTACAGGCACGCAAGCATCAGGTTGATTTCACAGTGGATTGGACCCGACTCAAGGTCAATAAGCCGGAACCGACGGTTGAAGAGTTCGCGGATCCTTTCATTTCAGAAGATGAGCGCTTAGCTGGGTTGTTAGACTACATTGTAGAAAATAGGCGGGATCAATAGTTCTACGAAAGGTCGAACACACGCATGGGTACACAGCGTCATTCAGCGCCCAGTGGCGGGCTCGGTTCCGCTGACAAGCCAATGAAGGCTAATGCTGGCTCCGAGTATGTGGCGCTTGCTCGGCATATCAGCTTGTACCTTGCTCTATTGGCCGCAGCATCGCATAGTGGCAATGCAACCCGTTCGACCGAGTGGATTCGCAAGAGCGTTGAAGGCTACAAGGGTAAGTCTGATGAAGCCTTCGACAAGGCTTTGCGTCGTGATATCGATACTCTGCGTCACGCCGGTATTCCGATATCTCACTCGCGTGATTCTTCTGGACACACGCACTACCAACTGCTTGTCGATCAATACGCTCTGCCGGATGTGCAATTCACCCCCGAAGAAGCCATGGTGCTCAGCGTTGCTGCAGGTTTTGGCAACACCGGCGGCCTAGCGGACTTTTCACAGTCTGGATGGACAAAGATTGCCGCCTCCGGCGCATCCCGTTCACAGGCTAGTATCCCAGTGCATGCGGCTGTCTCAGATATGACGCTGGTGCAGCCCATCATTATTCGGGATATCAACACCATTATTCGTTCCGGTAAGCGCATGCGGTTTGATTACAAGCGTCAGCCAGGTGTTGCGGCTGAGCGGCGCACAATGGACCCGTGGGGCTTAGTGACGCACCATAACCGGATGTATCTCGTTGGCTATGACATCGATAAAGACGCACCGCGTGTCTTTCGTATTCTGCGAGTCTCACGCGTGCGCGTCCGCGATGAAAATGCCACGCATCAGCGCAGCGACGAATCCTTGCAGCAATTGGTCAAGGAAGCACTCGTACGTGCCCAGACCTCAGCTATCGTTCAGGTCGATGAAAACAAGGCCTATGAGCTGGTTGAGGACGCAAAGCTAAATGATGACGGCACTTTCACCCTTAAAGATGTCTCCATCGATTGGCTCGTGCGGACTACATTGGCTTTCGCGGACTCAGCGGAAGTACTCGCTCCAGCAGACATTCGCCGTGCGATTGCCGATCTTGCTAAACAGGCCGCGGAACCATTATTCGATTCGCTCGATGACGAGCCCTATGCCTGGCGTGAAGATGAGGAAGAAGCTGCAGCACCTCAGACGTCAACGGTCAGTCCCCGTGTGCATCGGGTTGTTCGGCTCGCCAATGTGATTCCTTATTTCCGCCGCCATCCAGATAAGTCGATGATGGAAGCAGCAGCGGATCTGGGAATGACCTATGAAGAAATCTCTGCAGCTCTCAATACGCTCTTTGTCTCTGGTGCCACCCAGAATACCGAGGACTTAGTGGATCTTGCTTGGGATTTCCGCAAGGTGGACATTATTGATAGCCAGGGGATGGACAAGCCTCTACGTCTGACTCCGACTGAGGCGAGCGCGCTGCTTCTGGCGTTGGAGTCTTTAGAATCTATGCCGGGACTGATTGATCCACAGGCAGTTCAATCAGCCGCGGACAAGATCCGCGGCATCATGGATAAAAAGACCGAAGGAATCTACGATTCCCTGGCCACAACTCCACCTCAGGAATCCCAGGTGCAGTCCGCGCTAGCAACGGCGATAGATACCAATAAAAAGGCGCGATTCGAATATTGGTCTTCCAGCGCCAATGATTCAAGCTTGCGAACCGTTGATCCGGCTCGTGTATTCCTGGCTGACTCAGAGCTCTATCTCATCGCCTGGGATGATTCCCGTGACGCCCACCGCACATTCCGACTCGATCGCATGCGCAATGTTGAAGTACTTGATATGGATGCGACCCCCAATTCGGCGGTGATAGCCATCGATCCAGCCGATCCTTTCGGATTTAGTTCCAGTGAAAAGGCCATGATGTATGTCTCAGAAGATGCTACGTGGATGGCTGACTATCACGACATAGAATTATCCAATTCTGCGCGAAATAGCTGGATTGAGGGTTCTATGCCAATTGGCAGCGAAGCTTGGTTCATTAGATTTGCATTGAGTAATGCTGACAGAATCAAAGTGATTAGCCCTGAAAACCTCAGAAGTGCCATTTCGGAGAGCGCGAAATATGCCCTCGATCGATATACTCAACAAGAAGATAAGTAAAAGGCTGCGCGTGCCCAAAAAATAAGGTACACGCCCGATCTCTGGAGTAAGTTCATGGCTGGTCTAGGTGCCGTAGAAATCATCCTCATTCTTGTGGTAATTGTGTTGCTATTTGGTGCACGAAAATTGCCGGACTTGGCGCGTTCGGTTGGCCGTTCCATGCGTATTTTCAAGTCTGAGGTCAATGAAATGACCAATGAGAACAAGTCTCGCGAAGAGAATAAGCCTCAGGCTGAACTCGAAAAGGGCGGTGACAATGACCAGTTCTGGCAGTCCCCAGATATGCAGCCACGCCAGCAAGAGCAGCAATCCCAGCCACAACAGCAGCAGTACTGGGAGCACCAACCTCAGCAGGGAAATCCTCAGCAACAGGGCTACCAGCAGGGAAACCCTCAACAAGGCCAACAGCAGAACTGGAACCAGGGGCAGCAGCCACAGCAAGGTTTCCAGCAGGGCTCCCCTCAGCAAGGCCAGCAGAACTGGAACCAACCTCAGCAACCTCAGCAGGGATTCCAGCAGGGTAATAACTACCCACAGCAGCCTCAGCAGTAGTAGCGCGCACGAATTTCATCCACCCCACCTTGATTTGCGTCTGTAGTTGCTCAGGGTGCGGTGGTTATTTTATGGGTAAGGGATTAATGAAACATGGCTAACGGCATGCCCCCACAACACTCAGGCAGAGTCGAAAAGCATCCCGGGGCACCTTCACCTACAAAGCGCGGTGTCATGACTAGGCTCAAGGAGTCGAACCAAAAGCGTCGCGCTAGAAAGGCGAATAAGACCGGTGAGATGACTCTGGTGGAGCATCTCCAGGAGCTCCGTCGTCGCATCATCGTGTCGTTGATTGCTCTTTTCATCGGTAGCATCGTTGGTTTCATTTGGTACCAATCAGCTCCCTTCGGCATGCAGCCTTTGGGAGAGATTCTCCGCGGTCCTTATTGTGACTTGCCAGAAGAGCAGCGCGCGGTATTCACCGCAGATGGTGAATGTCGACTGCTAGCCACCAAACCGTTTGAGATGTTCATCTTGCGAATTAAGGTTGCTGCACTGGCAGGCGCGGTTTTATCCTCTCCAGTATGGCTCTACCAGATCTGGGGCTTTATCACCCCAGGTCTTTATAAGAACGAGAAGCGGGGGACTTTCACCTTCGTCGCATTAGCAGTAATTTTGTTCGTCACCGGTGCAGTCTTGGCTTACTACGTTATGGTGTTTGGCCTGGAGTTTCTGGTTGGAATTGGTGATGAATTTGGCATCACTGCACTGACCGGAAACGAGTACTACAACTTCCTTTTGGCATTCTTAGTAATTTTTGGCGTCAGCTTTGAAGTGCCTCTGGTTATTGTCATGCTTAACGTGGTGGGATTACTCGAGTACCACCAGGTGAAGGATAAGCGTCGATACATCATCGTCGGAATCATGATTTTCGCCGCTTTTATGACACCTGGTGGCGAGCCCACGTCGATGATTATTCTCTCAGTCGCTATTTCAATTCTGGTGGAACTGGCATTCCAGTTCTGCCGCTTCAATGACAAGCGCCGTGGCCGCAAACGTCCTGACTGGATGGACCTGGATGATGAGCAAGCTTCCGGCCCAATTGCTTCAGCGTCCCCAATTAGTTCTGATGGCGGAATCGGAGCAGTCCAGCCGATCGAACCAGCCGCGCCATTGAATGACTTCCAGGCTCCTGCACAAAACGGTGGTTTCAATTATCAACAGCCACCGGCTAACCCACCAACAGCAAATCCAGGGCCTCGGCCAAATAATGGATCTAACAATGGACCGAATAATGGTCCTTACAATGGTGGGCCTAATGGACCAGCCGCCGGCAACGCATTTGATGACGTACTCTGAAAGCTGGAATTAGCGCAGTTTCCGTTTGTGGAAACTGCGCTCTTCTTTTCGCATGACCTGCAGGTACCGGGTAGTGTTGCAACTATGAATTACCCGCATCTTGAGGAATTTTCAGCAGCGTTGTCACATCCCCTGGATGAATTCCAGATCGCGGGCTGCCAGGCAGTAGAAGAAGGTCATGGTGTCCTGGTTTGTGCCCCAACGGGCGCCGGTAAAACCATCGTAGGTGAGTTTGCTGTATCTCTCGCGTTGTCACAGGGCACCAAGTGCTTCTACACGACACCAATCAAGGCACTCAGCAACCAGAAGTACCATGACTTGGTTGAAGAGCATGGTGAACAGGCAGTTGGACTCTTAACCGGTGATGTCTCAATTAATGGTGGGGCAGACATCGTCGTGATGACCACTGAGGTATTGCGCAACATGATCTATGCGGACTCCAGCGCGCTCGACCGCTTGACCCACGTGGTGATGGATGAAATTCACTTCCTAGCAGATGCTTCGCGCGGCGCGGTGTGGGAAGAAGTCATCCTGAATCTTGATGAATCTGTTTCCATTATTGGTCTATCCGCCACAGTGTCCAACTCCGAAGAATTCGGTGATTGGCTATCCACGGTGCGCGGTGATACCAAGATCATCGTCTCCGAACACCGCCCGGTTCCGCTGGACCAATGGATGCTGCTTTGGCGCAGAATTTTCCCGCTCTTTGAGCCTGGCACAGACGGCCGCGTGAACTCTGAGTTGGAGCGAAAGATTGCACGTCTGGAATCTGGCTCCAATGATGATGGCCGTGATGACTATAAGTCTGGCAAAGGCTTCCGTGCCCGTGCGGGACACCGTGGTGGTGATGACCGAAACGGACATGGAGGGCGAGATGATCGCCGTGGCGGACAGCGCGGGGGACACCATGGTGGGCGTTCTGGCAATCAGCGCCCACAAGACCGGTACCGCCCATTGGGTAGGCCGGAAGTCCTGAAGATCTTGCAGGGGCAGAATATGCTGCCGGCGATCACCTTCATTTTCTCCCGTGCGGGTTGTGATGGCGCGCTCTATCAATGTCTGCGTTCCAAGATGTCGTTGACAACCCCTGAAGAGGCTGAGGAAATTAAGGCAATCGTTGACGCCGGCGTAGAAGGCATTCCAGAAGAAGATCTACAGGTCCTTAACTTCCGTCAGTGGCGGCAGGCGCTGTCGCGGGGTTTCGCTGCACACCACGCAGGTATGCTGCCAGCCTTCCGTCACATTGTCGAGGACTTATTTGTTCAAGGCTTAGTTCGAGCAGTATTCGCGACGGAGACTCTTGCGCTGGGCATCAATATGCCGGCGCGAACGGTCGTATTGGAAAAGCTCATCAAATTCAATGGTGAAGCCCATGTGGATCTGACTCCTGGCCAATACACCCAGCTCACTGGCCGTGCGGGCCGTCGTGGCATTGACACCATCGGTAATGCGGTCGTGATGTGGGCACCAGCGATGGACCCACGTCAAGTTGCAGGACTCGCTTCAACCCGTACCTATCCACTTATTTCCACGTTCGAGCCTGGCTATAACATGGCGATTAACCTGCTGGGAATGCTTGGATACCAGGACTCGCTACGCCTTTTGGAAAAGTCTTTCGCGCAGTTCCAAGCCGATGGCTCAGTCGTGGAGGAGTCCCGCGAAATTGAACGTGCTGAGCACCGCGTCCGGGATCTGCGCTCACAACTGGATGAGCTCATTGGAATTCTTGCACCGCCAGCACCGGATGATGATGACGCAGCGGACATGCTCTTGGAATATATTGACCTTCGGCGCGAGCTAACGGAGGAAGAGCGGAAATCTAAGGAAAATAAGAGTAAGGAACGCAATAAGGAAGTCGTCGCAGTCCTGGGCAAACTACAGATCGGCGATGTCATCGCTATTGCTGGCAAGCGTCAGCCCACCCTGGCGGTTGTAGCTACGCCTGCTAATCAGACTTCCGATCCACGCCCGTGGGTCACCACAGAGACCGGTTGGTCAGGGCGCATTGATGCCAGCGGCATTGATAACCCACCTATCGTCATGGGGCACATGAAGCTGCCGCGCCACGTGACTAAGAGTCCACGCCGCAGTGCCAAGTTTGTTCAAGACCAATTCCGCCGCCAGCACTTTGACCGCCCCAAGCGGATGAAGGCCAAGCCCCGGAGCCGCCCGAACCCACAGGTGGGGATGCTGCGCGACGCTATTCGCTTGCACCCGGTCCATGAGTGGCCGGCAACCGACCGTGAACAGCTCGCCGGTCTAGCGCAAAAGCTGGCACGGCGTGAGCGTGACTTGAAGAAGTTGACCTCCACGGTGGAACGCGCAACGGATACTTTGGGTAAGAGCTTTGAGCGCATCGTAGATCTGCTTGCACAGATGGATTATGTTTCCTTTGAAGGCCTTGGAGAGGACCGGACCCCTGTCATCACTGATGAAGGTGAGCGCCTGGCACTGATTCATAATGAGTGTGACTTGTTGGTGGCGCAATGCCTTAAGCGCGGCATCTGGGATGATTTGGATCCGGCAGAGCTGGCCGGTGTGGTGTCCATGTGTTCTTTTGAAAACCGTAAGGAAACCGGCGGTTCACCAGAAGCGGCAACGGACCGGATGGCTGAAGCCATGAACGCTACCTATCGTATCCATGCGGAGCTCACTGCTGATGAGCAGCTACACAAGCTGCCGTTGACCCGCCAACCAGAACCAGGGTTCTCATTGGCGCTGCACCAGTGGGCAGCCGGTGCACCACTGGGCTATTGCATGTCCGCAGCGGCAGAATCCGGTGCGGAACTCACCCCGGGTGACTTCGTGCGCTGCTGCCGTCAAGCAGTAGACCTGCTGCAACAAGTGGCAAAGACAGGCTATTCCGATGAGATTAAGGCCAATGCCCGGCGCGCTGTGGACGCGATCCAGCGCGGGGTTGTGGCAATCGGCTCTTAAAGTTCTTTCATAGCTAAAAGGCCTTCTGCCGCCCGGCGTAAGGTCTTTCTGTGCTTGGGCAATTGGGCAACCGTCGCAAGACCAAGGTTGACTCCCATGGGGTCAAGTACGAGAGATTGTACGGCGCTGATGCTCGGCAGTTCGGTGGTGGCGTTATCTCCGCTCAGTGTCAGCACGGCGCCGCCGGAGTCACCTTTGATTGCTTTGGGCGTATTTATTTGAATGGCGGCGGGTCGCACGCGGGTTTCAAAGCCACGGGAGTAGGTCAGCGGTAGTGGAAGCAGTACGGTTCCGTTTTTGACCATGGCGTACTTAGAGTTGCCGCCGTAGCCTAGGGTGGCAGTTTTTGTTCCTGGTGTCAGCGAACGTGAGCCAATGCCTAATAGCTGTCGCATCGGAGCGGGGCGTTGTAGAAGTGCGAGTGCGATATCGGTTCCGTCGATGGCACGGACGGCCGAAAGCTTTCGGTTTAGGCCACGCCCGCGTACATAGAAATCACCAATCGGGGCGGTGCGGAAGAAGTGCGAGCAGGTCAGCACCAGGGACGTGGAAACTTTTTCCATGGTGGGTTCAAGGTCCTCGGCGATGAGCATGCCTGAGCAATACCTGCGTCCGTTACTGATCCGCACGGTTGCCCCGTGGATATCGAAAGTAGATGGATCGGTTTCTTCCAACCATTGATGAATCTGCACCAGTCCCACACTAGTCATTTCTGGTGGGGCGAGAAATGGCCATGAATATTAACGCGTCTATCATGGGCGACATGAGTTCTTTAATTGCTTTTGCACCTGATGTATACGAAAAGCGCCTTCACCGGGCGCAGGAATTGACCAAGGCTGCAGGCATCGACGCCGTGGTTGTGGCCACCGGTGCAGACTTCTTTTACCTCACCGGTTCAGACTTAGCTTCCCATGAGCGTCTGACCACCTTGATTATCCCAGCAGAAGGTAAGCCACAGCTCTTTGCACCGAATACGGACATTGTGGATTTGAACCTTTCGCCAGTGCCGAACTTAAGCGTGGAAGTGCATGGTTGGAATGATGGCGATGACATTTATGGCCAGGTCGCAGATTCCATCGGTCGCGAGGCTAAGACCGTGGCGGCAACCTCGGCGCTTACCGCCGATCATCTCTTTGAGCTGCAGGGCTTAGTTGGGAAGCAGTGGGTGTTGGCTAATACCGCGCTGGCAGAGCTCTTTTCCTCGAAAGACGCCGCAGAGATCGATGAGCTGCGTAAGGCAGCACAGGCTATTGACCGCGTGCATGCCCAGGTCCCGGAGCTGCTGCAGCCCGGCCGCACCGAGCGTGAGGTCGCAGATGATCTCACTGAGTTGATTCTTCAAGAGCACATTGCGGTGGACTTTGTCATCGTCGGCTCTATGGAAAATGGTGCCAACCCGCACCATAGCTTCTCCGATCGGGTAATCGAGGATGGCGATCCCGTCGTGGTGGATCTCGGCGGCACACTGGCTTCCGGCTATCATTCAGATTGCACCCGCACCTATGTCGCTGGCGGCGATATCTCGAAGGCTCCCGAAGATTTCCTGCAGGCTTATACCGTATTGCAAGACGCCCAGGAACAGGCACGCAACTTTGCCCACCCAGGTCGCACGGCGCAGGAGATCGATGCATCGGCACGTCAGCCTTTGAGCGAGGCCGGCTATGGCGAGTACTTCTCCCACCGCTTGGGCCACGGTATTGGCTTAAATTTGCATGAGCAGCCATTCATTATCAACGGCAATGAGCTAGAAATTAAGGAATCAATGGCCTTTTCCATCGAGCCAGGCATCTACATTCCGGGCAAGTGGGGCATGCGCATCGAAGACATCGTCACCACGACTGCCGATGGCATCGAATCACTCAACCAGGGTCCACGTGAGCTCCGCTAAGAATCCCGGGGCACTGCTCATCCTGGGCGGTCGCAGTGACATCGGCGGTCAGCTCGCACGCCGTTTAGCGCCCGGCCGTGAGGTCATCCTCGCTGCCCGCGGGACACACGGTTTAGCCGAGCTTTCCGATGCCCTCTTATCCGTTGGCGCCACAAGCGTCCATCTGCTGGATTTCGATGCGGTGGATCTCAAGGGGCATCGGCAAGCATTAGCTCAAGCACAAGAACTGGCAGGGGAGATCACCTGTGCGGTGGTGGCCTTTGGAATCTTGGGCGAGCAGGACAAGGCTGAGCATGATGAACAGCATGCGGTCGATATTGCGATGGTGGACTATCTCGCGCAGGTATCCATGCTGACTGTGCTCGCCGATGTCATGGCATCAGGCCACATCATCGCCTTCTCATCTATTGCCGGGTGGCGTGCTCGCCGGGCGAACTATGTCTACGGCTCTACCAAGGCCGGCCTCGATGCTTTCTGCCAGGGTCTGGCAGACAAGCTGACGATGGATAATTCGAAGGACTTAAGCCTGATTACGGCGCGTCCGGGCTTTGTGATTGGCTCGATGACCGAGGGCATGGATCCCGCACCGATGTCAGTGACTCCGGAGATCGTGGCAGATGAGATCGCCCAAGAGATTTCGCGTCAGCACGCTTCCGGAAAGCTCTTGCGAAGCCGCACGTTATGGATCCCAGGGCGTCTGGCCATACTGGCATTCATCATGCGCCTAGTACCGCGCCCCATCTGGAGGCACATGCCGCGGTAACCCTTAGGTTAAGAAGGGGGAGCTGGCGTCGAAGATCAGCCCGCGTGGGGCAAGGACGCGGACCACAACATCGGCGTCACCCTCCGCTAGGTCGTGGAGAACAAGGCTGCGCCACGGCGTGATGCTCACTGGCACTTCCATACGTCCTAAAAGCTCGGCGATATCAGCACTAACAATGCCCTGATACACACCTACACCAAGCTCGACTCGACCCTCAGGCATGTGGTCCGCCAACCAACCAATGGGCAATGCAGAAGTCTGCGGCTGCTTGTCCTCCAGACTGGAGACATCAAAAGCCTGTAGTAGCTTTGCTACTTCCTGCGGAGCCTCAGTGACGGTCGTCAGAATTTCAGAATCTGCAGTGTTGACGCGCACTTGTGATGACGAACTATCAACATGGACGCACACGTGCGGATTTTGCCCCGCAATGGCGCCATCACCGGCATCAACTCCCACTAAGAGCTTGTCAGTTGTGGACTCCGGAACCGCTTGACCAATGACTCGTGCCAACTCACGCGCACGAGAATCCAGTGGGGAAGCCACCACGCGACATGCTGAGGTGTGCAGGGAAGTGCCTTCGAGACGCTGGATAGCTCCCTGGTCATCCGTGATGCCGTGCAGCTCCATGGAGCTATGCGCTGCGAGATAGACATTAGAATCCGCGAACTCGCGTGCAGCATCAGCAATCTCTAACCAATCCTGTGACGTTGTGACACCACCTGCCGGAAATAGCTTGAGGGTAGTGGAGTCGGCAGCAGAGGAGATAATTGGTTGAGGCATGGGGCAAATTCTACTACTTCCATGCAAATGCACAGCATGTACTCATCTCGTGTGCACATGGGTAAATGTAGAATGAGAAGCACTATGCCGTTTATGCTTCTCCTATTTGCCTATATCGTCCTTGAAGGTTTGACCTTCATGGGAATCGCTCAACTCATCGGTCTTGGTTGGACCCTGTTGTTGCTGCTGGCCACCATGCTCTTTGGAATGACCATCGCCAGCCTCGAGGTGCGCCGCATCATGAGCAAGAATGTCACCCGCACCAAGGATGGCTCCGTCATGATGGAAGATGCCACGCCTGGCAAGACCGCCGGCAACGTTGGTCTTACTTTGGCAGGTGGCGTCTTCCTCTCGCTGCCTGGTTTCCTGACTACCTTTATCGGCATCTTCCTCATCCTTCCACCAACCCGCGCACTACTACGCACCATGCTCTCGGTACGCCTCTTTAAGTCCGTCGAAAACATGGGTGTGCGATTCTATGATGCTTCACCCATGTCCGGGCAGCACTCAAGTTATGGCAGCTTCGGTAACTTCGCTGGCCCTGCAGGCTTCGGACCACAATCAGGCGGCACTGCTCAAGGCTCAGCTTCTCAGCAACCGGAGAATCACGAAGTCATCGATGAAGAAGAGATTCGTAACTGGACCGAATCACTCAACCCTGAAGATTTCGGCAAGGCAGACGGCGACGGCCCTTCCGGCACCAATAAGTAATTTGAAGTAGCCGAAACTGCTTATCTGCTCCCAGTTGATTCACGTCAGCTGGGAGCAACTTTGTTAGGTGGGCGGCGCAACGGCCATTTTTGATAAAAGGTGATAATAATTAGGGGTGCTTCTATTGCTTCGCATCCTCCTTGCCGGTGTCGGCGGCGCCGCGGTGTATTACTCCTATGAGCCTCATGGCCTCTGGCTATTGGGCATTATCGGGATCACCGCACTTTTTATCTCTCTAATGCCTTGGCGCAGTAATTTCATTAGCGCCAAAGCAGGCGGACTCGTCGCCTTTGTTCACGGGTTTGTTTCTTATGTGCTCTTGCTGCCGTGGATCGGTGAACTCGTCGGCGCATTCCCCTATATTGCGCTGGCATTCTCGCTGAGCTTATACGCGATCCTCACTGGTGTTTTCGGTGTCTTCATCGCACGTCTGCGCTTGGGCTTTGTGCTCTTCCCGCTGTTTTATCTCGCGGTGGAACTCCTGCGTTCCTCAGCGCCTTTCGGTGGCTTCTCGTGGGTTCGGTTGGGCTGGGGCCAAATCAACGGCCCACTAGCATTCCTGTCTTCCTGGGGCGGTCCGGCACTGGTTACTGTCGCGGCGGCCATCATCGGCACCAGCATTGCCGCGCTGCTCTTCGGACCGCCACGCCAGCCGGTTGCTCCACAAACAGTGGAAGAGAATCCACTCGTACGCCTTGGGCATGATGCGGAAGCCGAATCCGGTACTTATGGTGTACGTGCACTGGCATTATTTACCGGACTTATTCCTTTTGGCCTGGCGTTTTTAGCACAACATGGCGTTAATCAGCCTGAACACACCACTGATACGGTCAACGTCGCAGCCATCCAGGGAAACGTCCCGCGCCTCGGTTTGGAGTTTAATGCTCAGCGCCGCGCAGTCTTGGAAAACCACGTCAACGTCACCCAGGAACTCGGCGAATCCGGAGAGGACGTAGACATTGTCCTGTGGCCCGAGAACTCTTCCGACGTGAATCCTTTCCTCGACCAGCGAGCTGCCGACATGATCCAAGCAGCAGTCGCGGCAGTAGAGGTTCCGATTCTCGTGGGAACCCTTACCGTTGATGAGGTTGGTGAACGAAACACCATGCAGGTATTCGAGGCCGATGGCACACCAGGGGAGTACCACCACAAGAAGTACCTCCAACCTTTTGGTGAAACCATGCCCATGCGTGATTTCTTCGCCATGTTCAGTGACTATGTTGAATTGGCAGGCAACTTCCAACCGGGTGATGGCCCCGGTGTGGTCAATATGTCAGACATCGTCGTCGGCATTGCCACTTGCTATGAAGTGATCTTTGATGATGCCTTCCGCACAGCTATTGAGAATGGCGCACAGATCCTCACCAGCCCAACGAATAACGCCACTTTCGGCTTTTCTGACATGACCTATCAGCAGCTAGCCATGAGCCGTATGCGTGCGATTGAAACTGACCGCGCGATGATTGTCCCAGCGACCTCTGGGGTTTCAGGAATCGTGCATCCAGACGGCACTGTCTCACAGCAGACAGAGATTTTTGAGGCTGATTATCTGGTAGAAGAACTACCTCTACGGGACTCAGTGACCTTCTCCATGCGCTATGGATGGTGGGTGCAACTAATCCTCGTTGTTATCGGCGTCATAGGCGCAGGGTATGCTTGGATGGTAAAACGCGAACGACGCATGTCACCTAAAGCCAACCAGCCACTCGTTCATGCATAATAAGCTAATAAATTTCATTCGCGTCAAGATATTTTCCCAGACTAAGGAGTACCAAACCCAGTGACTTCTCCACAGACTGCAATCTCAGATACCACCTTGGTTATCATTCCAACCTTTAATGAGATTGAGAACCTGCCGTTGATCACCAAGCGCGTGCGTGAAGCAACGCCCGAGGTGCACATTTTGATCGTGGATGACAGCTCACCAGACGGTACCGGCGAATTGGCGGATAAGCTTGCTGCTTCGGATGACCACCTGCATGTCATCCACCGTGAGAGCAAGGATGGCTTACTGGGAGCTTATATCGCGGGTTTCAAGTGGGGTCTCGAGCGCGATTACCAGGTGCTGTGTGAGATGGATGCTGATGGCTCCCATGCACCTGAGCAGCTGCACCTGCTGCTGGAACAGATTGATGAAGGCGCAGACCTCGCTATTGGTTCGCGTTACGTACCAGGCGGCGAGACCGTCAACTGGCCAGCTTCCCGTGAGTACCTCTCACGTTTGGGAAACATCTACATTTCCGTAGCGCTAGGCGCTGGTCTTTCTGATATGACCGCCGGTTACCGTGCTTTCCGCCGCGACCTTTTGGAAGCTATCGACTTCGATGAACTTTCCGATGCAGGCTATATCTTCCAAGTGGATCTCGCTTTCCGCGCTGTCAAGGACGGCTTTGATGTTCGCGAGGTGCCTATCACCTTTACCGAGCGTGAGCTGGGTGAATCCAAGCTGGATGGCTCCTTTGTTAAGGATTCATTGTTTGAGGTCACCAAGTGGGGTGTTGCCCACCGCAGTGAACAGGCAAAGGATGCCTATGAGGACATCACGCCGGTTCTCAAGAGGTTTGTGGATGACTCTGGTGTCAAGCAGGTTCCTTCTAAGGTCAGCGATGCTGCAAACTACGTTGGTGACTTTGCCGATGAAGTGTGGAAACTGGCGAAGCACACCATTAATGACATGCGAGACAGTGCAAAGCGCTAGGCTTCTAGCCACGACAATCAACGCATAAGGACAACCATGGCTCACGTAGTTTTTGACAACGCCACTTGCACCTACCCAGGCGCTGAGCAGCCTTCGGTGGATAAGTTCAATCTGGAAATCGCCGATGGCGAGTTCCTCGTTCTCGTCGGCCCTTCCGGTTGCGGCAAATCCACCACATTGCGCATGCTCGCTGGCTTGGAGCAGGTGACTGATGGTTCGATCTCAATTGGGGACAAGGACGTCACCAATATTGAGCCACGTGAGCGTGATATCGCCATGGTTTTCCAGAACTATGCTTTGTACCCGCACATGTCGGTGCGCGACAACATGGGTTTCGCGTTGAAGATGGCGGGCAAATCCAAAGCTGAGATCAACCAGCGCGTGGAAGAAGCAGCAGAGACACTTGGGCTCACTGAGTTCCTCGACCGTAAACCTAAGGCTTTGTCTGGTGGTCAGCGCCAGCGCGTAGCCATGGGCCGCGCAATTGTGCGTAACCCACAGGTCTTCTTGATGGATGAGCCACTGTCCAACTTGGATGCAAAATTGCGTGTGCAGACCCGCACGCAGATCGCCGCACTTCAGCGTAAGCTCGGCGTCACAACCGTTTACGTAACGCACGACCAGACTGAGGCGTTGACCATGGGCGACCGCATTGCGGTGCTGAAAGATGGCAAGCTACAGCAGGTTGGCAGCCCACGTGAACTCTATGACACCCCACGTAATACTTTCGTAGCGTCATTCATTGGCTCACCAGCGATGAACCTTTCTACCTTCAAGGTTGATGCCCAGGGCGTCGCACGACACGGTGGCGCCGTGTTTGAACTTCCCGAGAACGCACGTGCAGCAATCAGCGCAAGCGGCGAATCTTCGGTCATTATCGGTTTTAGGCCCGAAGGATTGGAGCAGATTTCAGGACCTGAGCAGCGTCCTGCGGATAGCCACGGCGTAGTTTCCTTCACGGTAGATTTCGCCGAGGAGCTTGGCAGCGATACTTACCTTTATGGCCACATTGCATCTTCTGGCGAGGATGCCACTTTGCCATCCTCTGCAGCACCAGTGGCAACTGCCAACATCACTGACGTTGTTATGCGCGTTGCGGCAAACTCCGATATACAAGCCGGTGAAACTATCCACGCAGCCATTGTTACCGGCGGCATGCACGTATTCTCCGCAACCACCGGCGAGCGTCTCAACTAAAGCGTTCAAGCTGAACGCTTTGAACCAATAAGAAACGGCACCTACCAGAATCTCCTGGTAGGTGCCGTTTCTTATTGAGCTAAAGCGCTATGAATACTGACTACTTAGCGTTCTTAGCCTGTTCTTCCTGCTGTTCCTTCAGCATGCGTGCTGCAGAGCGACGACGCTTGCGAAGAGCATCAATGCGCTGCTCAAGCAGAGCATCCAATTCTTCGATGGAACGACGCTCACGCAGCATGTCCCAGTGGGTACGTGGTGGCTTGACTGGCTTGGACTCTACGCCTTCACCCTCAACCAGGGTTCCCCAAGAACCGTTCTTGCACAGCCATTCCTCTGGAACTTCTGCATCATGTGCGAAAGGAACCTCGTAAATCTCACCAGCTGCAGTACGGTACTTGACCATATTGCGTGGAGCGAGATCGTGGTCGCGGTCGGTTTCGTAGCTTACAGCGCCCATGCGGCTGCCACGGAGTACGCGATCTGCCATTTGCGACATCATCCTTTACATCTAGGGATAGGAGAGTGCGGGTTCGGTGCAAACCCACAACGCCTTCTCATTAAATAGAGCTATAAGTATAACGGATAAGGATGCGAAATTGTTCCCAGCCGGCCAAAGTCTTACTATTTGCATGGTGATGAGTCACTCAACCACAGCACCAAAGCGGACTCGCTAGATTGAATGTAAATGGACTAAGGTAGGTACAGTGATGCGTACTTCTGGTCAAGAAGGTGAGAAACAAGCTTGCCTCTGGTGCGGTAAAACCGTGATTAACCAGGGGAGAGGAAGGCCAAAGAAGTATTGTAGCCCGGCATGCAAACAGCGCGCATATGAAAAGCGGACGGCACTTCAAGACTTTGCAAACAACGATAAAGCCTTGACTCTTTCGCCAGAGCGTGCAGTGCGATTGCATGATGGACTCTTTGAGCTTCGTTGTTCTGCGGAAGATATTGCTACCGCCATCGAAGAAGGCGCACCCGCGGCAGAGGTACGACACCTGTGTGATGAGTTGGTGGGTATAGCCCGCCGAGTGGAAGAGTTGAGATAAAACCCAATGTTGAAGAAGATTTTCTACAACCGCAAGATTATGGTCCCTATTTTCCTGGTGATCATTATTGGATTAACGCTAGTAGCGTTTTTCCCCATGATTTATACGCTCATCATGGGTTCAGGGGTGAAGACTGAACCGATTAACGCTGAGCGAACCAGTCCAGCATCAACTGAGCTTGATGGCACCTGGGAAGTTGTTCAAGGCAACGGACATAATTACACCTCAGTGGGCTTTACCTTCGCTGAGATTCTTCCTGCTGAGCAAACCGTAACTTCAGGTTCAACCAAGGATGTCACCGGCCAGGCAAAGATTTCCGACGGGGTTGTCGACTCTGCGGCGATAACCGTTAACATGGAAGACCTAACCACGGACAAGCAGGTCCGCGACCAGAACATGAAGGACAAGCTCTTTGAGACCTCCACGTGGCCAACCTCAACCTTCGAGCTAACCGAACCACTGGACCTCAACAGCTTGCCCGAGGATGGCTCACTCGGCGAGGTTGAAGTAACCGGCGATCTCACCATTAAGGATCAGACCCAATCAATCACCGCGCCATTTTCGGCTGTTCGCGATGGCGACACGATCGTTCTTGGCGGCGACCTTCCAATCAACCGCTTGGACTACAACGTGATCACGCCAGATATGATCGCAGCCAAGATTGATGAAGAAGGCGACGTTAATATCCGACTGACTCTAGAAAAGTCAGAAGGCTAAATTCGCCCGGCACGCAATGAGCTGCTATAAACCCCTAATAACGTCACAGTGACGTTATTAGGGG
This sequence comes from Corynebacterium sp. L4757, assembly GCF_043673995.1. Taxonomy (NCBI): domain Bacteria; kingdom Bacillati; phylum Actinomycetota; class Actinomycetes; order Mycobacteriales; family Corynebacteriaceae; genus Corynebacterium; species Corynebacterium sp. L4757. Next base: position 134,545 of record NZ_JBIMEN010000001.1, read on the forward strand.
TTTATTCGTGCATTTGGATAGTAGTGGGAAGATCGACTCATTTAAGCAAACCCGGCTGAACCCAGGCAGAGTCCCGACACAGTGACGACATCTGCGCGAGAAATACTTAAACTGATTTAGGCGTAGGACGCTCAAACAGAGACGCATGGACACATGGGCACTGGATTACGCCCAACGGCTTGACCATCAAGGGAGCAACGAATACCTACGGCGTGCACAGATATCACAACGGGACGAACCCAATCGAGCACAAACGGTAAGTCAGAGAGCGCTACACAGACCAGAGTCCGTACATGAAATAATCGTCACCAGCTGGGCGCCCAAAGCGGGGTAAATAATAACTTCCCCTTTTGTCCGATAATGTACATTATGTCATTTTAGACTCGGACACACTCTCCCGGGTTTGAGCTTTGGACATTCTGGACAACTGTTGATTCCGGCAATTCCATCCTGTGCCACCTGCCCCTCGACCAAGTGCCATTCACGTATAAACGTGTAGTTCTGGGCCCTCGTTGGACCTTAAAGGAAGACTTTCAGGCGATATTGCTCGGTGACATCCACAATCGCGCTGCGCACGCCTTTATTTACGGGTGTAACTTATCCAATAATCTTTGACCTTTTGTTCTCCAGGCGATACGCTAAAAGTCTCACCAAATGAAATGGATAGACCAATTGGTGAGATAATTGGTTATTCTCCCTGTTCATAGCTGGACTTGCCGTTACATCGGCATCCCATCTACTGAAATTTCTATTATGAAAGTGCCGACATTATGACATCCTCAGTTAAGACGGACGGAACCGCAAGTTCCACCGCTGCCAAACTGACTCCTCGTGACCGTCGTCGTGTGGCGTTCGCGTCCACCATCGGCACCACGATTGAGTTCTATGACTTCTACATTTATGCCACCGCGGCCGTAGCAGTCTTCCCCCTACTATTTTTCCCTGCCTCTGAGAACCCTACCGTGGCCTTGCTGCAGTCTTTCGCGACCTTTGGTCTAGCTTTCGTCGCCCGTCCTTTGGGCTCGATTGTTTTCGGCCACTTCGGTGACCGCATTGGCCGCAAGGCCACCCTGGTTGGCGCGCTGTTGACCATGGGTATTGCAACCTTCATCATCGGTTTGCTCCCGACCTACGCTACCGCAGGCATCATCGCACCAGCACTGCTGGCACTTATGCGTTTCTGCCAGGGCTTGGGTCTGGGCGGCGAATGGTCCGGCGCGGCCCTACTCGCGTCGGAAACCGCCGAAGAAGGCAAGCGTGCATCGGCAGCCATGTGGCCACAGTTCGGTGCGCCATTTGGATTCTTCCTGGCCAACGGCCTCTTCCTCATCCTGGTATCTGCCCTGGGCTACACCCGCGGTGATACCACTGGCCCATTCATGGAATGGGGCTGGCGTATTCCATTCCTGGCTTCCGCAGTGATGGTTCTCATTGGCCTTTATGTTCGTTTGAAGCTGGAAGAAACCCCTGTCTTCCAGAACGCTGTCGACCAAGGCAAGAAGGTTAAGTCCCCACTGTCTGAGGTTTTCAAGACCGCAGGCAAACCAATGTTCATTGGCACCTTCGTCATGGTTGGCTGCTACACCCTGTTCTACCTTGTCACCACATGGATTCTATCCTTCGGTATTGGAGACCCATCCCAGGGATTGGGACTGGGCATTGAATACACGGACTTCCTCCAGCTGCAGCTGGTGTCCATCTTCGCGTTCATTGCCGGCATCCCAGTTTCATCCATCTTGGCTGACCGTGTCGGCCGCAAGCCAGTTCTTGGTGTCGTTTCCGCGCTCATCGTCGTCTTTGGCTTTACCTTCACCCACTTCTTGGCCATCGACATCGCGACCGAGGCATCCGTACTGGCGTTCTTGACCATCGGCATGTTCCTCATGGGACTTATCTTCGGCCCAATGGCATCAGTACTGCCAGAACTCTTCCCTACCAACGTCCGCTACACCGGTTCCGGTATCGCCTACAATGTCTCATCCATTCTGGGCGCAGCGATTGCACCATTCATCGCTACCTGGCTGGTCGCAGAGGTTGGCGTCCACGCAGTGGGCTACTACCTAGCTATTGTGTCTGCCATCTCCTTCATCGCCGTGATGTGCATGAAGGAATTGTCCAAGCAAGACCTCAACGAGGTCTAATCTCCCTACTTTCCTTGGACATGAAAATCCGCCCGCATCCAAAACTTATGGTTCTGGATGGGGGCGGATTTCTCTTGAGTTTGAGCTAGCGCAAAGCTGCTGCGTTAGTTCTTAGCCGCAAGGTCGTAGTGTGCCAGCTGGCATGGGTAGTAATTCTCCAGCTGTACGTCCTTGATGTTGCCGCCCTCTAGCGCGATCTCGAGGCGGTCCAGGATGAGCTCCCATTTTGGAGCAATCAATCCAATCTGGTCCTCTACCCCATCAACGCTGTGGTGGAATTCCAAGTAGGTCTCATGGTTATCTTCCTCGGTGAGGTAGAAACGCAGATCCAAGTCATGGCCCTGGTGGTCATTAACCGCCAAGTGCAGGTAGGTGTACGGATTCGACTCAGCGATGGTGACATCGTAGCTAGTCTCAATATCATCCGCGGTTACGGAGAGATGCAAGGTATCGCCCTTGGTGTGGCAGTTGCCAAACCAGCGGGAAATACGGGCAGCATCCTCGAGGTAGCCCCAAATAACTTTGGGAGACTGAGGCATCTCCCTTGAGATGACGATCTGACGTCCGTTATCGGTCTCTTCGATATCACCAGTTGGCTCGAAGTTCTCGACATCGAGTGCATCCCTGGCAGGCGCCACAGCCACGGCATTGCCGCGACCGAGGCTCCGCGAAGCACGCTTTTCAGACACTTAAACAGTCTCCTTAAATAGATACTGCATTGAGAAATACGGTTAGGGGCTAAGAAAGGGGCCTTGAACAGTGGATAAGGCCCCTCAATCTAAGCTTCTTTTTTAAGCAGGAACCAACCCTAGCCCTGAAATCGGCGCAGGTGGTAACAATCCGGCACTTTACCCCCGTTCGGAGGGAATCAAAGGGTGTCGCCAGCTGGGGAAAGTGTCCAAATCCCCTGCTCGCTGCACGACGTCGATGCTGGCGCCATCACTGCTCACGCTGTCGGTGCTTGCACCCACAGCGCTAACGCCTACCACCCCGGTGCCGGTGGATGGCAGTAAACGCAACGGAGTCGATCATGCCAAGCGATAGCAGTGCTTCACGCAGAGCGAATTGATAGGTCCACAGGCGGCGAAATACTTGGTCGAATCCGGCGGCTGCAGCTTCGCGTAGGCGCCCATCAAAGAAGGAGCGTTCATGGCGTAGGGATGCTTTGTAATGGGTTCCCACGTGAGTGTGCTCAATGACGCGCAGGCCGGAATTGCGTTCTAGGAGTTTGTGGACGTCGTGAGTCGTGGGATATTCCATGCCGGGCCAGATATAGGCACGCAAGGGTTGCAGCGCGGAGTGTGCTGCTTTGGACATGGTTTCGGTGGCAACGGTGGATTGCAGGACCACGCGGCCGGTCCCCACCAGCGCCCGGCTAATGGTCTGAGCAAAGGCTTCACGTTGCTTGGGGCTTAGTGCTTCGAGCTTTTCGATGCTCACGATCGCCTCATAGCGGCTGTGCAATTCTCCGCGACGCGGGATGCCATCATCCAGGCTAACGCAGGCAACGGAGTCTTCTACGCCTTCCAGTACCAATTGCTCATGCAGATATGCCAGGTGCGCGTCATCCGGGGAGGCAATATCTACCGTCGCGCGGCGGGCGGCGGCCGAGACAGCTACCTGCGCGCCGGAAGCCGGGTAAACCAGCATGTGGGTACCCACGTTGGTCTTAGTCATATCGCAGAGCTGCTCGGCCCAGCGACGCTGCGCATCAGCGAGGTCCTCACGGTCGACGGTGTCATCGGGTTCGGCCACGGTTGTCACGTCGACGAAGTGAGGTTTGCTATTTTTATTCACCCCGCGTGAGTATGTCGGCCAGGATTCGCGGACCGTGGTCGGCACTCCCGAAGTAAAGGCGCCGCCGTGATGACTCAAACCATCTCCCGAATAGAGTGCAACCAGGTCACCGGGCAATTCACCGCCGAAGGCTTCGGAGATCGGAACATGCTTTGTTGCTGGGTTATATCCCACTTCCAACAGGCGTGTGAGAACTTTAACTAAAGCTGAAGAATCGGGAGTAGACCACTCCCCGGCCATAAAAGACTCGGCAATTCCTAGCCAACCGCTATGCGCGATGCGAGCAAACAAAGCATCATGATGAACGGTCAAATCTGGTTCATCTTCCAAAGAGAGTCCGGCATTTGCGCAGGCTTTAGCAAATTCGGCCTCCGCACGCCGTGCCTTGACCCCAGTTAACAAACCACTAGGGGTTGAGGCGATACCTGGCCATGCATCGTGATCGATGCTCGACAAATGTTGGTCTGTGGCCATCACTGCCTTCCTCTTACGCGCCGCTGGCTGGGAACATAGCGGGGAAATGCCAGCGAATTTTTCTTTAAATGACTATCGTTTAGTCCGAGATACGATGTTAGTTATCAAACGCACAATCCTTAGTAGGCTTGCCGCGATAGACATAAGGCACAGGCTTTACTAACTAGTCTTTCAGGGATTTCGGATCTAGACTACTTGTGTCGAAAAATTACTTATTACTATAGGAAGGTTGCTCCTTCGCAATGACTGATGCTCCATTTCGTCCCAACGGTGGTCGCCACCACGTCGTGATCATCGGCGCTGGTCTGGGTGGCATGTCTGCCGCACAGAAGCTCAAAGGTGAAGACGTTGACGTCACCGTAATCGATATGAAAAACCACCACCTGTTCCAGCCAATGCTGTACCAGGTAGCAACCGGCATGATTTCTGCCGGTGAAGTTGCACCTTCCGTCCGTCAGCTGCTGCGTAACCAGGACAATGCCAACTTCGTCAACGCTGAAGTCACCGACATTGACATCAAGGCACAAACCGTGACCACCGTCAATGATGAACTGACCCGCGTTTTCGAGTACGACTCCCTGATCGTTGCTGCTGGTTCCGGCCAGTCCTACTTCGGCAATGACCACTTCGCTGAGTTCGCTCCAGGCATGAAGACCTTGGATGACGCACTTGAGCTGCGCTCCCGCATCATCGGTGCTTTCGAGAAGGCAGAGCTTACCGATGACCCGAAGGAGCGCGAGCGCCTGCTCACCTTCATCATCGTTGGTGCTGGCCCAACCGGTGTTGAGTTGACCGGTCAGATTGCTGAGCTGGCAAACCGTATCCTGAAGGATACCTACTCCAATTTTTCCACTGCATCCGCAAAGATTTACCTCTTGGATGGCGCTCCACAGGTCTTGCCACCATTCGGCAAGCGTTTGGGCCGTAAGTCCCAGCGTGCACTGGAGAAGCTCGGAGTTGATGTTCGTCTGAACGCAATGGTGACCGATGTTAATGAAGAGACCGTCACCTACAAGAACATGAAGGACGAGTCCGTTCATGAGCTGCACGGCGCGACCAAGATTTGGTCCGCTGGTGTTGCCGCTTCCCCACTCGCACGCCTGGTTGGCGAGCAGGCTGGCGTTGAGGTTGACCGCGCAGGCCGCGTCTCCACCAATGAGGATCTGACTGTCGGCGAGTACTCCAACGTGTACGCGATTGGTGACCTCATGGGTCTCAACCGTCTGCCTGGTCTGGCTCAGGTGGCAATGCAGGGTGGCGCTCACGCTGCCAAGCTGATTGTTGCCAAGGTCGATGAAGAGTCCACCGTCAATGAGAAGGAAGCCTTCGACTACTTCGATAAGGGCTCCATGGCAATCATCTCCCGCGGCTACGCTGTGGTGAAGATGGGCAAGACCGAGTTCACCGGCCTGCTGGGCTGGTTGGCATGGTCCGGCCTGCACTTGGTTTACCTGCGTGGTGTCCGCAGCCGTTTGGCAACCCTGGTCAACTGGGGCCACAACATTCTTAGCCGCAACCGTGGCAACATTGAGATCACCAAGCAGCAGGCATATGCCCGCAACGTGATTGATAACTCCAAGAAGCAGGACGTGAAGTAAAAGCTTCACTGCTTCGGAAAAGCTAAGCGCTCCTAGTCTCTCCCGTATTTCACGGAAAAAGACTAGGAGCGCTGTGCTTTTTGATTTATCCCAGCAGGGAGCTTCCGGGGCGTGCCAGAACTGCCACTAGGAAGGTTGAGTTCTGGTTGAAAACATTTAGCTCCCACGAGGAGTATTTGAATTCGACTCGGAAACCGACCTTTTCTACCAGCGCCAAGAACTCATCGAACGTCCAGCCGCGGCCTTCGCCGAAACCGACAATGAAACGTCCACCAGGAGCCAATGCGTTGAAGATGTTGCGCAATGCGCCCTCGCGGCCTTCCTGCTCTAGAAAGCCCATGACGTTGCCAGCGGAAATTGCCAGATCGAAGTCGGATTCAGGGACCTCATCATTCGACAGGTCGCCAACCTCCCACTGCACATCAGGGTGTTCCTCGCGGGCATAGTCAATCAGGATGGGATCAATGTCCATGCCCACCACGTTGTGGCCTTGCTTGGCCAAATAGCCACCGATGCGTCCAGTGCCGCAGCCGGCATCGAGCACCTTGGAGCCGCGCTCCAACATGGCATCGGCGGTGCGTGCCTCGCCGTAGATGTCTTTGCCCTGCGCTGCAAGCACTTTCCACCTGCGGGCATAATTGTGCGAGTGCGAAGGGTCTGCTTCCGTAAGTTCTTTCCAGGTAGGCATAACAATAAGTATAGGCGTGACGGTTGCGGGTATGATTCCTTAGCGTCATCATCACTTGATTAATCACCCTTAAAGGAGGCTAATATGCCAGCTGTACCGTCGCCGTTTAGGCCACGTAAGCCAAAGGTTGAGCCTCCTTCACAATCTAAGATGAAGTTGCCCGTTGAGCACGCCATTGAGCACTGCCGTGTATTCATCGACGGCGAAGCTCTGCCTGGTGAATACACCGTGCACTCCGCTCTTGAGGCGGTTGAAGAATACGGCCGCGGCTTTGTCTGGGTGGGGTTGGTAGAACCCGTGGAGCACCAGATGACCCGCGTGGCCGAGCAATTCGGTATTCACGAGCTCATTGTCGAAGACGCCGTGGTTGCCCATCAGCGTCCCAAGCTGGAGCGTTACGATGACCAGCTGTTCGTCGTCGCGCGTTCAGTCAACTACCGCGACTCAGATGAAGTCACCGACCGCCGCGATGTCATCTCCACCGGTGAGGTTCAGATGATCATGGGCAAAAATTTCATCATCACGGTCTGCCACAAGGCCAAGCTGCCGAACCTGGCGTACACGGTTGCTGATGAACAAGCCCTGGTGGAGATCGGCCCCGTGGCTATGGTCTGGAAGATCCTCGACATGCTCGTTGACCGCTATTCCGAGATTTCCGCCTTGCTGGCCGTCGAAGTCGATGAGATCGAAGAGGAAGTCTTCGAACCCGGCGTGAAATTCGATGTCAACCGCATCTACCTTTACAAACGCGAGATTCTCGAGATGAAGCACGCAGTGGAACCGCTGTCCGCCGCATTGAAGTCACTAGTGGAAAACCACAAGGATCTCATCGCTAAGCAAATCCGCTCCTACCTGCGTGACGTCCATGACCACCAGTCCGTGGTCAAAGACCATATCCAAAGCTTCGATGAACGTCTGTCCTCGCTGTTGGATGTGTCCGTCGCGAAGGTTTCTATGCAGCAAAATACCGACATGCGCACCATTTCCGCGGTTGTCGGTATGGCGGCGGTGCCCACGCTCATCGCCGGTATCTACGGTATGAACTTCGACAACATGCCGGAGCTCCACCTGGAATACGGGTATTACATTTCCATCGCGTTCATGATTATCACCGTGGGCGTCATCTTCTGGTGGTTCCGGAAGAATAACTGGCTATAGCCCTCCGCATCGGCAAGCAATGCTATCCCAGCGTCATGGTTCGCAACTTGGAGAGGGCAACGAGCTTGCCTTGATGGGTGAGTTCGATGTTCCAAATTTGGCTACGGCGCCCGGTTTGGATTGGTGTTGCGTGTGCTTCGATGATGCCGGTGGTGACAGGTTTGATGAAGTCGGTGTTGTTATTGACACCGACCACGACCTCACCGGCCTGCACCACGCCCGCGATGGAGCCAACGGATTCAGCAATTGAGCAATAGACCCCGCCGTTGACCAAGCCCCAGGGCTGTAACAGCGATGGGCTCACGCGCACCATCGCGCGGACTTCGCCACGGGTGATGTGGGTATAACGCAGACCCAACTGGGCATCGAATCCAATGAGATTGTCATTAATCAACGCCAGTTCGTTGCTATTTAAGGCACGCTCATGCGCGGTTTTGAGCAATTCATCAAGTTGTTGGCGGATGGTCTCAGATGTTGGTTTTGCGTTCATAACATTCATCTTAGGCGCCCAGCTAGTTGGGTTTGTGACCGGTTTGCAGGTGGAGGTCAACACGCGCTGGGCTGAGTGTGCGTAAAATGTCGAAGCATGAGTGAATCTACTGAACAAGCCCACATTGGTGTTGTCGGTTTGGCAGTTATGGGCAGCAACCTAGCCCGTAACTTTGCCCGCAATGGCAACACCGTCGCCGTGTATAACCGCAGCCCAGAGCGCACCCGATCCCTGATTGAAGAGCATGGTTCGGAAGGTAATTTCATTCCTTCTGAAACCGTCGAGGACTTCGTGGCATCCCTGGAGCGCCCACGCAAGGCCATCATCATGGTGCAGGCAGGCAAGGCAACAGACGCTGTTATTAATCAGCTGGCTGATGCCATGGATGATGGCGACATCATCATCGACGGCGGTAATGCGCTGTACACGGACACCATTCGTCGTGAGAAGGAGATGGCCGAGCGCAACCGTCACTTCGTTGGCGCGGGCATTTCCGGCGGTGAGGAAGGTGCGCTTAACGGCCCTTCGATCATGCCTGGTGGTCCTGCTGAGTCATGGGAAACTCTGGGGCCGATCCTTGAGTCCATCGCGGCGGTAGTCGATGGCACCCCTTGTGTCACCCACATCGGCCCGGATGGTGCTGGGCATTTTGTGAAGATGGTTCACAATGGCATTGAGTACGCTGACATGCAGGTTATCGGCGAAGCTTATCAGCTTCTGCGCTTTGGCGCAGGCATGGAACCAGCTGAAATCGCTGAGGTTTTCAAGGAATGGAATTCTGGCGACCTGGATTCCTATCTCATTGAGATCACCGCTGAGGTTCTGGCAACTCAGGATCCGGACACCGGCAAGCCTTTGGTAGACGTTATCGTGGATGCCGCTGGTCAAAAGGGCACTGGCCGCTGGACCGCGATTAATGGTCTGGACTTCGGTATCCCAATTACCGCTATTGCTGAGGCCGTCTTCGCGCGTGCTCTCTCCTCCTCTGCTGACCAGCGTGCTGCTGCGCAAGAGGGCGACCTGCCAGCTGGCACCGCCATCGACTTTGAGGGCCTCGGCATTTCCCGCGAAGATTTCATCGAAGACGTTCGCCGCGCACTTTATGCTTCCAAGCTGATTGCTTATTCCCAGGGCTTTGACCTGATCAAGACCGGTTCCGATGAACATAATTGGGACGTCGATCCTCGCGATCTGGCCACCATTTGGCGTGGCGGCTGCATCATCCGAGCGAAGTTCCTGGACCGTATCCGCGAAGCATATGACACCAACCCTGCGCTGCCAGCGTTGATTCTGGATCCTTATTTCAAGGGTGAGCTCGCTGACCTGATCGATCCATGGCGCCGCGTGGTTATCGCAGCGACCCAGCTGGGACTGCCAGTGCCAGTCTTTGCGTCTTCACTCTCCTACTATGACTCGCTGCGCGCATCCCGCCTGCCAGCAGCATTGGTGCAGGGACAGCGTGACTTCTTCGGTGCACACACCTTCAAGCGCGTGGATAAGGAAGGCACCTATCACATCGAGTGGTCTGCGGATCGCTCCATCACCAAGATGGATTAGTTGAGGAAACACCTCCGCGGCTAAACTTGAGGGCAATGACTACTTTTGCTGATCTTGGCCTGCCGCGGCCAATTGTTTCCGTCCTGACTAAACAGGGCATTACCTCGCCGTTTCCTATTCAGGAGGCGGCGATTCCTGACGCTTTGGCAGGAAAAGACCTCCTCGGGCGAGGTCCCACAGGTTCCGGCAAGACCTTTACTTTCGGTCTGCCCATCATCTCCCGTCTTGCGGGTTCCGGTGCTTCCAAGCCTGCGCATCCGCGCGCACTGATTTTGGCGCCAACCCGTGAGCTGGCTATCCAGATTCAGCAGCGTCTGGATGAGCCAGCGAATGCCATGGGATTGCGCGTATTGTCCGTGGTTGGTGGCGTGAGCATCAATAATCAAATCCGCCAGTTGGCGCGACCCGTTGACATTTTGGTGGCCACGCCCGGGCGTGCGCAGGACTTGGTGAATCAAAAGAAGCTTTCGCTTGCCGATGTCTCTCTCACCGCCCTCGATGAAGCCGACCAGATGGCAGACATGGGCTTTTTGCCACAGGTACGCAAGCTCATGGATCTGACTCCACGCGAGGGGCAGCGTTTGCTGTTTTCAGCGACGCTGGATGGCGATGTCACCAAGCTGGTTGACCGCTACATGAAAGACCCGGTCACCCACTCCACCGCGCCGGTCCAAGCGGCTGTGGATACGATGAAGCACTACCTCTTCTTCGTTGGTGAACGCGAAGAGCGCAACTCGGTGGTCACTCGTATTGGCGCGCGTGATGGCAAGACCATCATGTTCATGCGCACCAAGCATGGCGTGGACCGTCAGGCCAAGAAGTTGCGCCGCGCGGGCATCCCAGCGATGGGCTTGCATGGCGATAAAGGCCAGAACACGCGCACCACGACCCTCGAGGGCTTTGCTAATGGCACGGTCTCTGTGCTGGTGGCAACCGATATCGCGGCCCGCGGTATTGATGTCCACGATGTCTCACTCGTGGTCCACGTCGATCCGCCTGCCGAGCACAAGGCGTATCTGCATCGGGCCGGCCGCACCGCGCGCGCTGGCGAAGCAGGAACCGTGGTCACTTTGGTCATGAACCCGCAGCGCGATGAAGTGGATAAGCTCATTGAGAAGGCGGGTGTTGATGCCCAGCGCATTGATATCTCCAATGACAATAACCCGGCCACCAACCGCACTCTCGCCGCGATTACGGGCGCGCAGGCCCCCACCGGCGTTGCCTTGCCTGAGCCCGGACAGCAGCAAAAGAAGAAGGCACCCGCGAAGAATCAGGGCACACCTGCACCACGCGGTCGCGGCGGAAATGGCGGAAGGAACCGTGGTGGCAAGGGGGCATCGGCAAGCAGCCGGCAAAACCGCAAGCCCAATAACCGTCAGCGTCGCTCGGGGCGTTAAACCATGCGCGTGTTAGACCCTGCCACCTGGCACGCGGCCCAGGAAGCCCATGAGCAGCGTGCCGATGCCCTCCTGGCCCGCTACCGTTTCCCCGGCGAAAAGCACCCAGTTTTTGACTTCTTATTCAACTACTATCCGGTGCGCCCGAAACACCTGCGCCAATGGCATCCTGGCGTTGGCGTTGCTTTGGCTGACGATGGCGACTGCTCTCATGCCAACCTTCGCGATTACCAGCTTGCCGATGGCGCCATCAGCCTCGACATCGACGCCTTTTGGGCTCGCCGCGGCGATTCCATGGAACATATCCAGCGCCTTTTGGAAAACTCTGAAGCCAACCCATCACGGTTTGAATGCTTTGGGCTCCACGAGTGGGCGATGCTGTACCGATCCGAGCAAACACGCCACGACCTGCCGCTACGTTTAGGACAAGACGGTACTGATGCCGTAGTGGAAAAGCATAAAATTCGCTGCACCCACTATGACGCGTTCCGGTTCTTTACCCCTCCTGCCAGGCCGCTGAATCTGACGGTACTGGAGAGAAAAGACCAGGTCAACGTTGAACAAGCTGGATGCGTGCACGCAACGATGGACCTGTATAAGTGGGCGTGGAAGATGGGGCCTTTGGTACCTGGAGACCTCTTCCTCGACACCCTGGAACTAGCCGTCGATGCCCGCATTCTGGACATGGAGGCCTCTCCCTATGACTGCCGTGAGCTGGGCTTTGGTGTGGTCGCCATCGAGACCCCAGAGGGGAAGGCCGAGTATGTCCACCGCCAGCGGGATCTAGCGGAGCGGGCAAAGCCCATGCGCAGTCGGCTTGTCGCACTGATTGAGACCGCTAAACGCGCTAATCTAGGTGCCTAATAGATTGTGGCGGAGGAAATGAAAGGCACTGCACAATGGCGCGGCACTCAAATGGACAAGATAACTACCGGGTAGCGGGCTGGGTCATCGCCGTGGCGGTTGCCGTGGTGGTGGCCATTGTTGCGCTGATAATCTACCTCCTCGCGGGCAATAATGATTCCGGCGAAGACACCAACGCCGCCGCCGAGAGCAGTTCCGAGGCCGAAGTAACTGATGAGGCTGCAGCCGAGGAGTCCTCCGTGGTTGAGTCCACTGGAGAATCCGAAGACGAGTCCGAGGCCGAATCAACTGCCGTGGAAGAGTCTGAGGAACCAGAAGCATCCGAGGAAGAAACCACCTCTGAGCAGCCCGCTGCGCCTGCTATCGAGGCGGCTGACACTCTCATCCTCTTAGATACTTCCAATGGCATGGCGGACCGCTTTGAGCCCGTTACTGGCGCGCTTGCTGATACTGCCCGCGCCCTGTCCGGCGCCGGTCAGTCTGTCGCCCTGTGGAACTACTCCTCCCCTCTCAACCCGGGCGTGACCGTAGGTTTCCGCGATAACCTCGGATTCGGCGACGGTGAGGCGGCAGCGAATACCATCACTAACTTCGGCACTGGCGGCGTCCCGCAATCGCGCTCTGCAGTCGTCGCTGCCGTTGATACAGCGGCAGATCGCGCAGCTGACACCGGCTCTACAGCCCGTGTCTTGCTGGTGACCACGGGCACTGAAGGCGATATGGATGATGCCGGGTTTACCCAAGCCTTTGAGCAGGCAGCCGGTGGCAATGTGGAGCTCAGTGTTGTCCACGTCGGACCTGGTGAGCCCGATGCTGCTATCGAAGGCCTTGCTGATTCCTTCGAAGCTGTCGAAGGTACGGATCGCGCAGCGGTTGCCTCCGCCCTGCAGGAGGCTGCCGGCGCCTAACTTACCCCCGGTTGAGGGCAATCGAGGATGCGGACCATTTAAGGTTCGCATCCTCTTTTTCGTGTCCCAAATTCGACCGTTTTGCCAGTTGGCAAGAGAATATTTCAACCTTTAAGTCATTTATAGACCTTTAATTTTCGCCGCCTTCCTTTTCGAACACTCCCTCCCCTTTCGCCTTTACTTCAGCTAGGCTGATGACAAGAAAAGAATAGAGACAAACCCGAGAACGACACCTTTTATTGCAGTTCATAGCCATGAAAGGAGGAGATGTCATGCACGGCTATAACCCCACCGCACGTCAGCAAGACCGCGCTATCACCAATGGAATCATCCACGAATCTATCGAACATATCGTTACCGGCCTTAGCAACCTGCAGGCCGCCATGCACTCAGTGGATACCCTCAGATTCCACGACATCTACCTCCGCATGGAACAGCTGGAGGAAGCATTCGGCAAGAAGACTTTTATCGATGCTGCCTTCGCCCTGCTTGCCGAGCGCGCTGATGCTGGCCGCATGGTCTCCTCAGCCAACCCAGCGGAGTACCTCATTAAACGCCTAGGGTTGACTTATCCCGAGGCTATGGACCGACTCCGCAATGCCCAAACTCTCTTCGGCGAGGACGTCAAGCCTGACGTGGGACCACCACCAACGGCCGAGCCGGAGCCAGAGGCTGAATCGGAGGCCTCCGAGGACACACAGGACCCCAACTTTGAGACCTCTGCCGAAGATGTGCAGAAGCGCCGTGAGCGTGAGGAACGCGAACGTGAGCGTTTGGCGCGTGAACGGGCGGCACAGGAACAAGCAGAACGTGAGGCGCGCGAACGTGCAGAGCGCGAGAATGAAGCAAAGCAGCGCAACCGAGACAAGCTTGGCACTGGCTCCATCCCAGCAGACGTGCTGCGCATGATTGACTATGAACTCAAGAACCTCGACCGCTTCGCCCAGCCCGGTGAGCACGAGCTCCGCGAAATGGCTTTAAACAAGGCACGCGAGATTTCCAAGTCACAGCTGAAGAACTGGTTGCGCGCTGAGATTCGCAAGGCTAATGCGAAGGGCCGCATGCCTAACGGGGAAAAGGATCACACTGCGCAGGCGCAAAAGCGCAAGCTCATCATCGGTCAGCCAGACGCAGAGGGCATGGTGGAGTTCAGTGGCCGCCTTGACCCCGTCACGGCAGCGCTGCTCATGAAAGCAATGTCTCCGGCTGCGCGCCCGGCCTTCGACAAGGATGAAACCGGCTACGAAGATAACCGCACTTTGGCACAGCGCCGCGCGGACCAACTGGCGATACTGTGCCAAAACTTCATGACCAGCCGCCACCCAGAATCGGGCCTCTCCTCCATCGTCGTCTCCGCGACCCGCAAGGAGCTTGAGAACCTCTCGGCGGACACGTTGCTGCCAACGGATACGGGAATCTACCTCACCCCGCTCGACCTGGTTCGCCTGGGAGCTGCGGGCAGTGACTACCTCTGCATCATGGACGATAAAGACTTCCAGCCACTCGCGCTGGGGCGTAGCAAGCGCACCGCGACGCTGGCGCAGAAGATAGCGCTCATCGCCTCCGAGATGGTCTGCTCGCATGACGGTTGCGAGACGGCAGCCATGAATTGCGATGTTCACCACATCATCGCTTGGAGCTTCCAAGGGCCAACGGACCTAAAGAACCTCACGCTGCGCTGCCGTCGACATCACGGCGATAATAATGACGCCCGAGACTTCAGATACAACATGGCGCACGCGACCAGGAGTCCTGAGAACGGGCGCGCCGGAACCCAATATCCGGGGCCCGGTGGACCGAAGTTCAATGAGTCCACGGCGGCGCAGCAATCGGCGCACCATAAACTCAAGAAAGAAGCCGCCGCAAGTTCCCAAGGACCCCCAGGTGGAACGGACCCGCCACCAGATGATGCCCAGGACAGTCTGTTTACTCCGGCCTAGCACGAGCGCTAAGACCACAGAACCAATGAAACCACCCAGCACCGCCAAAGACGGCTCAATTGAGCCTCCCTTGGCGACTGTGGTGGTTTTACTAGTTTTACGGGTCCGTGAAGCTGGGCCCTGGAGTTAAGTCCCTGAAGCTAGAACCCAGAAGTGGAGCCCTTGAAGCTAAGCCGTTGAAGCAGGGCCTCGGGCGCTCCGCCTACTGGTAGCGCTTGGGCACGTCGGGCTCACCGAGGGTCAGCATCAGGCGGTTGGCCCAGTTGAAGAAGGCGGAGGAATTAATGGCGTCGATGATGCTCAGGTCATCGAATCCGACCTCGCGCAGCTGCGCCACGTGTTCGCCGGTGAAAGCGATGTGGGTTGTGGTCAAAGCGACAGCCGCATCCCGGATGGCGGTCCATTCTGGGGTTTCGAGGTCAGCGCCGATTCCCTCGTCGAGGAGCCGGTCGATGATGGTGGCGTCGCCACCCTCCTCTTTGGCGCGGCCCTGGTGAACGGATGCGCAGTACTCACAGCCGTTGTAGCGGGATGCCACGGTGGCTGCCAATTCACGCTCGGCACGGCCCATGCCGCCGGCGGTGTTGTAGAAGATATCCAGATCTGTGAGCGTGCGCGCCTTCAACGCGGCTGGGTCGCGGGCGAGCAAGCGGAAATAAGGCATGTCGATGCGCTCGGGCTTAATAAGCGCATCCACGTGCACGTCAGTGAAGTCGGCCTTCTCCATCGCTGGAACCCATGGCTTCCAGCCGAGAGGATGGTTGACGAACTTCGCCGGCGGGGTCACCTGCGGAGTCAAGGTATTGGCCGTGACTTCCCAACCTGGGTCCGCAACCAGGGTGCTCAGAACTGCGCCGTCCCCCTGGGGCTGAACCGGCTGTGCGTCTGCCGGGGTGTCGCCCGCGAGAACCTGAAGCCCGTGCGCCACGCGCAGCTGGAATGCCAGGAAAGAAATCAGCTGGCCAAGGGATACGATGTCATCAGTGGACCAACCGGCGGCATCCAGATGGCCGATTGCCTTTGGTGATGCATCCTTCGGGTGGATGGTTAACAGGTGCGCGAAATCAAGGGCCGCCGCGAGGCGCCGTCCCAGTGCAGAATCTGGAGCGTAAACAACGAAATCGGATTGCCATTGTGGGCCCTGTGCGCCAGACGTCTCGAGGGTCTCCGAAAGGGTCTCGGCAATGGCGGTGCGCAGGGCATCGACGAGGGCGGCGGGGGCTTCATCGGCAAGCAGATCCAGGTAGAACGTGGATGCAGCCGGAGCCTGCGTGACGCCAGCGACATAAGCGGCGATGGCGTAGCGCTCGGCGAGCGTGAACGTGCCGGGATTGTCGGGCTCCAGCAGGGCTTCGAAACTCAATTGTGCGTTGGCGACGGCATCTGCGCGGCGTTCGCGCAGTGCAATGAGCTCCGCGCCCGTGTCGCTGGTGCCGTCAAGGCCGGCCAGTTCATTGATGATGTCAGTCATGTTGACCTTTCTGTGTTGACTTACGCTCGGGTTATAGACCCAAGTTTAGGTCGCCCGCGCGGTAGCGGGTGCCAGGGATTGCGGCGATGAGTTCTCGCGTGAATTCCGATTGCGGGTCGTTGAATACGGACTCGGTGCGGCCGGCCTCGACTTGCTCGCCGCGACGCAGCACGCTCACGGTATCGGAGATTTGGCGCACCACAGCCAAGTCGTGAGAGATGAAGATGTAGGTCAGGTTCAGGTCCTTTTGCAGGTCATCGAGCAGGCGGAGGATCTGTGCCTGAACCGTGACATCCAATGCGGAGACGGCCTCATCCAGCACGACCAGTTCGGGCTCGACAATCAGCGCACGCGCAATGGCGACGCGCTGGCGCTGCCCACCGGAAAGTTCCCGAGGGCGACGCGAGTACATGTCGGCGGATAGGGCGACCAGCTCGAGGTATTCCTTGGCGCGGGCTTGAGCCTTGCTTTTCGATGCCCCCGTGAAGTTCCGGTAGGGCTCCGCGATGATATCGCCAATGCGCATGCGGGGATCCAAGGAAGAATATGGGTTTTGGTAGACCAGCTGGATCCGGCTGCGCAACCGCTTAACTTCAGACTTAGAAGCAGCGGTGAGCTCTTCCCCACCGAGCGTGATGCTGCCGGACGTGGCGCTTTCAAAAAGTGAAATCATGCGTCCAGTGGTGGTCTTACCGGAACCGGATTCTCCCACCAGCGCATGCGTGGAGCCCGGAGCAACCTCAAAGGAGACATCGTGGACTGCTTGGAAGTCCCCGAAGGACTTATTCAGCCCCGTGACCTTGACCAGTGGCGCTTCGCCGTCGACGCCAACACCGCCATCAACACCAGCAACGCTAGAGTCCCCGGGGACTCCAGCCTCGCGGCGGAGGGTGGGGGCGGCGAGCGAGGGGGCATCGGCAAGCAAGCGCTTGGAGTAGTCATGCTGCGGATCCGTCAAGACGGTCTGCGCCCAGCCTTCCTCGCGGACCTGGCCCTTTTCCATCACCACGATGCGATCGGCGCGGTCGCCGGCCACCGCCAAGTCATGGGTAATGAACAAGATTCCCAGGCCAAGTTCTTTGCGCATGCGGTCCAGAAGATCAAGGATGACCTTCTGCACGGTCACATCGAGTGCTGAAGTTGGCTCATCCGCGATAATCAGCTCCGGCTCCAACGCTAGAGCCGCAGCGATGAGCACACGCTGCTTCATGCCGCCGGAAAGCTCGTGTGGGTATTGCGCGTATCGGCGAGCAGGATCATCAATGCCCACCGTTGCGAGCAGCTCAATGGCACGGTCCTTGCGCGTGGCCGCCGTGCCCTGCCCGTGAATGACCAAGGCTTCTTCCACCGAAGCACCAATGGTCTTAATCGGGTTGAGCGAATTATTCGGGTCCTGCGGAATCAGCGCGATGTGGGCACCACGCAGGCTGCGCCACTCGGCATTGGACAGGTTCGTGATGTCACGGCCCTTGAAATACACCGTGCCGGTATCCACGCTGGTATTATTCGCAAGAAGGCCAATCGCAGCCATTGCGGAGGTGGATTTACCGGAGCCGGACTCACCGACAATCGCAGTCATCTCTCCAGGGTTGACTTCCAAGCTTACGCCCTGGACGGCATCGACCCCTCCCCTGCGGGTCTGGTAGCTGACCGCGAGGTTTTCAATCTTCAGCAAAGCTTCCGACATGTCTTAATCCTCCGTGTGAATGTTGCGGGACAGGTGGTTCGCGGACATCACGACGGCGATGATCGCAAGACCTGGGAAGGTAATGACCCACCATGCGGTGGCGATGAAGTCGCGGCCCTCAGAAATAATCAGGCCCCACTCTGGAATCGGTGGCGGAGCGCCATATCCCAGGAATCCTAAGATGGCGAGCTGTAGGATCGCGCTGCCGAATTGCAGCGCAGCCAGCGCGATGACCGGCGTGAGTGAGTTGGGCAGGATGTACTTAAACAGCACCTGGCTGCTGGATGCGCCGGAGCCATAAGCAGCCTCGATGTAGTCAGCGCCAGCCACGGTGATGACTTGCGAGCGAGCCAGGCGTGCGAAGGTCGCGACCGAGGTCATACCTACGGCGAAGGCAGCATTCATCGAGCCAAAGCCCAGCAGGATGATGATCGACAGGGACAGCAGAATGCCGGGGATTGACAGCAGCACATCGACGATACGCATGATGACGGAATCCACCCAGCCGCCGCGGGTGCCGGCGACCAGGCCCATGAGGGTGCCCATCACGAGACCGACCGCCACGGCGAGAACCGCGCCGAAGAGGGATTGGCGCGCGCCGTAGATGATGCGAGAGTAGACGTCGCGGCCGACGGCATCGGTGCCCATCCAGTGTTGGCTATTTGGTGCCTGCAGCGCGACATCGGTGCCCGCATAAGGGTCGGCGCTGGTAAACAGGCTCGGTATGAGCGCCCACGCAAACGCGATGACCAGCACAAGAATCGCGATGATAGAGCCTGGCGTGGTCCACGGGTTGGCGGACTTTCGGCGCGGAGCAATCCGGGCCTTAACGTGCTCTGATGAAGAAGTTTTCTGAGTCATTTACTGAGCCTTCCTACGCAAACGCACGTCCAAGACCGGGTAGAGCAGGTCGACGATGAGGTTGATGATGATATATGCCGTTGCAGCGATCACCACGACAGCCAGAAGCACTGGGGTGTCACGGTTGGAGACGGCTTGGACGGTCATATTGCCCAGGCCAGCGCGGCCAAAGACCGTCTCGGTCACCACGGCGCCGCCGACGAGTTCGCCAAAGAGCAGACCCACCATGGTCAGCGCCGGCAGGATGGCATTGCGCAACACGTTGCGCCAAAAGATCCAGCCTTCCGATGCTCCCCTCGCGCGCACCACCTGCACGAATGATTGCTGGTTGACGTCGTCGATAGAACGAATGAGCACCTGGATAAGTGGTGCGGCCATCGGCACCACCAGCGTCAAAGTCGGCAGAATGAGGCCCTCGATGGGGCCTGGATTAATCGCGGAGACCCAACCGAGGCGGAAGGAAAAGACTTGCAGGAGGATAATCGCCAACCAGAAGCCTGGCAGGGACACCAGCAGGGAGGGAAGGCTGCGGAAGAACTTTCCGATGAATCCAAAGCCCGGCACAGTCGCAAGGTATGCAGTGACAAGCGCAACGATAACCGCCAGGCCCACCGAGGTGGCAGCGAGGGCCAGTGTGTGCGGCAGGTTTTCTGCCACCATGGTTGAGACCGCCGTGCCGGTTTGCACGGAGGTTCCGAAGTTACCGGTTAAGAAGCCACCGAGTGTGGTGAAAAATTGCACCACCAGTGGCTTATCGATACCCATCTCCTCGCGAATGCCCGCAATTTCGGCCTGGGAAAGGCCCAGGGCGGGGGCGCCATAACGTGCCATGACGCCATCGGAAGGCAATGCGGAGAGCAAGAAGAATGCCAGCGTAAAGGTAATAAAGAGCACCAGAATCGATTGTCCGATGCGGCGTGCAAAAGCTGCCTTAGTCATTTAGTTCTCCTCCTGCTCATCGACCCAGGCGCCGTAGAAGCTCGGGCGGCCAATCGCTTCGGGGTTAAATCCCTTCAGGGTGGGCTGCACCGCGTAGACCACGGGTTCTTCAAATAGTGGCAGCGCATAGGCTTGCTCGGTGATGTAGTCCTGCACCGCGGCGGTCGCTTCAGCACGGCCTTCTTCATCCGCGGTGGACACGACCGCCATGAGCAAGTCCTCGAGGTGCTGGTCCAGGACATTGCCTTGCGCATCTTGGTTGATAAACGCGTCGCGGTTATTGATCGAATACAGGGACTTAATCACGTCATAATCAGCGCGTCCCACCATCGTGTGGTCCACCTGGATCTTCTCCGGATCCTTCGAATCGGAGTCTTGCGTTGCCTGGTCACCGGAGTTTAAGTGCAGCTCGATACCGATCTCGGTCAGTTGCTCTTGAACCATGGTGATGACCTCGCGGGAGCGGGGCTGCGGCATCGCCAGCTTGGCGGTAACGCTCAGGCGCTGGCCATCCTTGTGGCGGATGCCATCGGTGCCGACTTCCCACCCGGCATCGTCAAGCAATTGCTTGGAGCGCTCCGGGTCATACTCATATGCATCACCCTGGTCCTTATAGCCCAGCGCAGATTCCGCCATGGTCGAGGTCGCCAGCGGGTAAGAATCAGAGAAGAGCACGCGCAGAATCTGCTCACGATCGATGCCATGGATGAACGCTTCACGCACGGGCTTTTCATTGAAAGGCCACACGTTAAAGCGCAGCGCGAGCTGGTTATTCATGCCATTGGTACCGCGCGAGATGACATCTAGCCCAGCGGCCTGCAGGTGCTGTTCCTGCGGGGCGGAGACCTGGCGCACGATTTCTACCTGGCCGGACGTAATCGCGCCGGTACGCATGGATTCTTCGGCCGCCAGCACGATGTTGATCCCATCGAGCCGCGCGCGGCCCTGGTGCTCGTGCGCTTCTGGCGCCCAGTCATAGTCCTCGCGTGCCGAAAGGTGCAGGTCAGTGCCCAGACGCTCGCCGTCGATGACAAATGGGCCCGAGCCAATCACGTTGACGGCATTACCCGGGCCGAAGCCTTCATTGTCCAGCTCGAGCGTCGAATCCGCTAAGAGGCCAGCGTTGAAGGAAGAGACTGCCTGTTCAAAGCCTGGTGATGGCTCGGAGAAGTAGAACTTCACCGTGTCCTCATCCACGACCTCGCCGCGCTCATAATTGGAAATCTGCTCGGAGACATTCAACAGGCGCTCGTCATCGCCCTGGCCATAAAGATCAAAGTTGCGGACCACGTTTTCTGCGGTCAGCGGCGAGCCATCGGAGTAAGTGACATCGGTGCGGATATCAAAGGTGTACTCAGTGGCATCTTCATTGATCTCCGGCAGGTCCGTGGCGATCCACGGCGACAGCTCAAGAGTCTCTGGATCCTGGTAGAGCAAACGGTCAGTGATCTGGTTGACTACCGCACCGTTCGGATAGAACCCGGCCGCTGGCGGGTACAAGGTCTTGAAGAATTGCGGCTCGAGGTAAGTAATTTCATTGGGCGCATCCTCCGCGGCATTGGTGCTGGTGGTGCACGCCGCAACCAGGCTGGTGGCCAGCAGCGCGGCGATCACGCCCACTACCCGCCCGTTCCCGGTGCCCCTGGTGAGTTTCACGTCTGAGCCATCACTTTCTTAATAGTTATTGGCTATGTATTGCTATTGTTTGATGTAGAAAATCTAACAGATTTGAACTGATTTGTATATTTTTAATAGACTGCATGGTCTAATGGTTCTTAAAATTAGCATTTCAGCAGCTAATACCCCTAAGAAAGTCGAGCGTAATATTCAATGACTGCCACCCCCACTCGCGGCGACACCAAGTCCCCTGCCTCCAACGCGTCCATCGCCATCGTGGGCGCAGGACCGCGCGGCATTTCGATCATTGAGCGCATCGCTGCCTACTTGAACGCACACAGCACCACCCAGCCGCTTAACATTCACCTGATTGATGATGCCCAGCACGGCGCCGGGCGCATCTGGGACACCACGCAGACCCACACGCTGTGCATGAATACCCTGGCTGGCGCCGTCACTCTCTTTACTGAACCGGGCTCTACCGTCGGCGCGCCTGTGCTCGAAGGCCCCATCCAATATGAGTGGATTAAGTTGCTGCGCGGCGAGCGCGACGGCATCGATGAGGCCAAGCTGCAGCTTTTCGATTCCTTCCCGCCCCACCCATCCATCGCCGAGGACTTCTCCGCGGAAATCGCTGCCACCAAGCCTGAGTCCAATCCTTCCCGCGCGCTCTATGGCGCCTATTTGCGCTGGGCTCTTGAGGTCGCACTCGCCCAACTGCCTGACAACGTCACCGTGCACAATCACGCCTCCCGAGCCACCGGCATCACGCAATCGCACGGCCATGACGTCATTGAGCTGGCCGATTCCACCACCATCGACGCCCACGCCACCGTCCTGGCCACAGGCTGGGTTGCCCCGGCCGCCAACAAAGAAGAAGAAATCCTGGGCAACTCCGGACTCACCTGGGTCGGGCCCAATAACCCGCTCGACCAAGACTTAAGCGTGGTGCCAGACAACTCCGATGTGCTCGTCCGCGGACTCGGCATGGGGTTTTTCGACGTCATGGCGCTTCTCACCATCGACCGCGGCGGAAAGTTTATTGAGGACACCTCCGCGCGCGCCGGGCTCCGCTATGAGCCCACCGGGCGTGAACCACACCTCTACGTCGCTTCGGGCCGCGGCTACCCTTATTTGCCCAAGTCCGAGTACCACTCGCTGCCGCCCAAGGCGAACCTGGCGCGGCTGAAGAACGTCATCGCCGAGCACCAGGATGCGCAGCCGCAGTCGATCGACTTCACCAATGTGGTCTGGCCAGCCATCGTGCGCGATTCCTACGCCGACTATTACACCACGCTTGCGTGCGTGCGCCCCGAAAGCCTCAAGCAGCCGCTAGAAACCATCCTGGAGACCATCGATTCCACCACCATCCCGCAGGCCACCACCGATGCGGCAATCGCGCCGAATGCTCTCACCGCGGCGTTGCAGGACGCCAGCACCGAGCCTTTCGTTCTCACCGATTGGATGGCACCGCTGTCTCGCGGCAACGGCGTCCACGGTTTTACCTCCGCCGAGCTGACCTCGCGCATCGCCAGCAGCCTGCACCGCGATATCCAGGAGGCCGTCGCCGCACGCAACTCCCCGCTGAAATCCGGCCTGTGGGCAGTATCGGCTGCACGCAAGCCCGCTTCGATTCTGGGGTCCAATGGGCGGTTCATGTTCGACACCCGCGTCGGGGCTTATAAGCAATTCATGGCCCTGGGCCAGATGGCCGGCTCCGGCCCACCACTGTTTCGTACCCGCCAGCTGCTCGCGCTCGTGGACGCAGGCCTGGTCACCTTTGTCGGCGACCGCCCCTCGGTGCACATCGCCACGCCAGAGGGCAAGGAAAAGCAGCAATTCATCATGACCTCTGGCTCCCGCACCGTTGCGTCCACTGTGCTCATTGATGCCTGGATGCACCAGCCCGATGTCCGCAATGCCCCCGAGGGGCTAGAGGCATCCATTGCCGATCGTGTCACGCCATTCTTGGACGGCGGAAATGAGACTGGCTCGCCCGCCACCGATGACGCGACCCGCCGCACAATACACAGCGATGGCAGCTTGGATGAGCGCCTGCACGTCGCCGGTATCCCGACCTATTCGCAGTGGCCAGACACCACAATCTCGCCCATGCCGGGAACTGATCCGCTCATGTTGCAGGAAACGGACAAGGTTGCCCGATCCCTTCTGATCACGTCCGGTGTCGAAATCTAAGGTGCATGCAGCAGGAATCCGGATTAGCGTAGAGATGTGGCAAGATAGTAAGGCTCTCAGCAGTTTCACATAGCGTTTCTACTCCAGGATTTTAGGTTTTTGACTACTTTACAGAATTCAGCATCCGCACCCACTGTTGCTAGCGTCGACTTTGTCATCGACGCGCAGCGCTTTCCACAGGCGCACAAGCGCCTCGAGGTCGCCGAGAAAGCGGTTGCCGCATTGCTTGCCGATGGCACCCCTATCACCCAATCTCAACTTGATTGGTGTTCCGCTGAACTCGGCCGAGCGTTTGTTGAAAAAAGCCCGGTGAATGCGGAAAGCACCGCGGGTGCTGAGATTTTCTCTTCCTACCCTGCGATTGCTGCCCTGGCACGCGCCAATGGCGAGGCACACTCTCGCAACAAGACCACCCTCAAGGCCGAGCTATCGCGCCAGGTGGGCACGAAGGATAAGGATCTCATCAGTGCCCTTGCGGAGCTAGAGCCGACCGAGGCAGCCATCGCGGAGGAGCCAGCAAAGTTACCGGATGTTCCGCGCTTGGAGCTGGAGCCAGATACTGGCAAGCTCTACCTGATTCTGCCCGCGATCATGCCGAGCGATGATGAGCGTATCGAGTGGCTCATTGATGCTGGCTTCGATAGCTTCCGCATCCCAGCCGAGACCGACGATGAGGGCCGCCCGGTGGCTCAGCGCGTTAACATCGTGCAGCCGACCGCGAAAATCACCGTCACCAATTCGGAAACCGGCGTCAAGCACCGCCTGCCCGTGATTGACCCCAGCTTTCCTTCCATGCTCTTTGCGCCGGACCTATCCCGCGCCGCAGACCAGAACCGCATCACGCACTCCACGGCACTGTTTCTTGCTCCCACGGGCACCAAGTTCCACCTGCCGGCCGATGTCGTCAAGGACGCACCTGCGGCGCCGCTCGCTGACGCACCGCTCGTTGAAGCACCTGTTGCTACAGGGGCCGATGAAACCTCTGAGGCTTCTGCTGCAAGCCTAGAGTCCGGGGATGCCGGCGAATCCACGGAATCTGCAGAAGCAGCCGACCTCCCAACCCGTACGGCGGTGCCGAGCGATGAGATGAAATTCAGCTCGTGGCCCGAGTGGTCGCTTTTTGAATTCGATAACTTGGACGTCACCCCGGTGCTGCTGATGAGCTACGGGGCGCCGGACTCGACGTCGAAGGCGAGCATCGTTAAGCAAGTGCGCATTGGACACACCCATGGGCCACGCTGGATTGATGCCCAGGGTCGCATTGGTGATGTGCAAGGTGTGGATGGAGCGCCGATTTATACTCGCTCACCACGGCTGCAGCTGCCGACCGATGATAATTCCGAGTGGACCGTGGAGCTGTATTACATCGACACCACGGCCGAAGCTTATGAGGGTGGCGAGCTGCCGGAGCGTGAGCTGGTGGAAGAGCTGATTGAGCTCAACCGCTTTAAAGGTGAGCCTTTCCCGCTTTTTGATGACGTCTTTGAGGACGCTTGGCTCGGACACTATGAGATTGATGTCTTGCGTGATGGCGAGCTTGTTGAGCGCCGCACCTATAACCTCGCTGAAGGTTTTGACCTGCGCGTCTCCTATACCGGCGATTCGCCGGCGCAATTTCGTCATCCCGACCAATCCGGTGATGCCACCGCCTATACCAAGGCTTATTTCGCGCAGCGCTCTGAGTCGAAGAAGTACATTGAGGTGCCTTTTGAGCGCGCGCAGCCCATTGACCGCGATGAGCGCAGCAAGTCTTTCCTGATCTCTAATCCAGCCGAATACCAGCTGGACGTCGTGGTCGTGCCGAAGGCTCTGGCATATTCGGTGGACCAGCGCGGCGAGCAGCCTGATTGGGACTACTTCCCAAATGCTATTGCCTTGGATTCTTTGTCGAAAAATGGCGAATTCCGTTTCTTCTTCCCTGGCACCATTTCGGGTACCGCTTCCCTGCTGCTGACTCATGAAGTATCGCGCAAGGTGAAAGTTATTCAGCTCAAGCGCAAGCGCGGCGGGGCGGTCTACACCACGACGAATGCATCGATACGCAGCGCCTTCAAGGACGCCCATGCGTCGATTCTGGCTACTATTGCGTGGCACCCCAAATCCATGGCGGATACCTTCGCAGAGCTCGAAGCAGCTGGCAAGACCAAGGTGTACGAGTCTGAACTGGAATTTGAAAAGGCCTACGCAGCGCACACCACCCCGGATGTCGTCATGGCAACCACCGCACGCTTTACCCAGGCCCTGCCCGAAATCGCCGGCCAAATCGTCGGCACAACGCTTCGTCTGTCTGGCCTGTCCATCGATAAGCCGCTGACTGGTTTCTTGTGGCCTGCCACCCGGCCGGATATTGAGCCATGGCGCGTGAGCTTTGATGCGCGCTACAGCTGCGACCTGCCTGAGGAACTCCAGGACGCTGGCCCAATTGTTCTGGACGTCGCAGAGACCGCACCAGGATATATCGCGAAGGCACCGAAGCGTCCGACCTTCAACGCGATCGTGGTGGACCAGCCTGGTCACTTCGATATGGCCGATGGCGCGAAACTTGCATGGCAGCTGTCGAAAGCTAATGAGAAAGAGACCATCGAAAAGCAGCAGCAACCGGCGCTGTGGCGCCACCTGTATGCGCTTCGCAACCTGGATGACCCGCTGCTGAATCCGATGCGCGCTGTTATTCGGCGCACGGTCAATTCTGATCCACGCCACATGCTCGAAGCGCTCGGCCGTTCCAATGTGCGCGTGGGTGACCAGCCTGCGTTGACGATTTATCATGGCCTGGCCAATTTCGATTTCCATTCCAATGGTGAGCGCATGGTCGATTTCCGCGCCACCGCGTGGGTGTACGCCATTGAGCTGCTCAATGAGCTCATTGACGGCAACCTGGACGGCGAGGCCCGCGCCGATGCACTGGACTTCATCCGCACCGAGACCGGCGCCTTCGTCGAGGGGCTCATCAATGGCACCCTGCCGGCGAATTTGCCACCCAAGACTGCCGATGCCACCTCGGATATTTTGGCGCCGCTGCGCGATACCCAGCAGATCATGAAGGAAGTCGTTACCGCGGCACAAGCCAATGCGCTTTCCGATGCCGTCGAGGCCCTCAACGATATCGCCGGCGACCGCGGCATCGTCGATGCCAAGGCATTGCGCCACGGTTGGTTTGAGCTGCTGCGACGTCGCCGAAAGTTCGAAGACATCGAGGGCTTCGTGGAGTTCCGCCAGGAGATGTTTGAGCAGGAAGCCAACATGATTGGTGACGACGTGCGCCGCCATCTGGTCCTGCTGCGTAAGTTTGGCGCGACGTATGGTCAGCGGCAGAAGAATTGGTGGGCGTGGGGACCTTACCTTTCAGTTGCTGCCGCGCACGTCTCGCGTGCTGCTGCCGCAGAACAAAAGGGTGTCGCGAAGTTCTTCACCCCCATCAAATCCCAGCACTTGAAGGCTTGGGCCGATATCGCGCAGCTTGCTCCAACACTGACCACCTATTACTTGGTGATGGAAGAAGCACGCCAGCTGGTGCGCGCCCACGGACCATTGGCTTAGGCATCAGCGCCTAAACCAACAAGGGGTTCTAAGCCAACACAAGCCCAGGCCAGCCCAAATCCTGGGCCGGACTGAGCCTTAGCCAACTAAATCCCCTGGCTTACTGGGCAAAACTGCAAAATCTCCGCGAGCACTCAATGTGCAGCGGAGATTTTTGCGGAGTAATTAAAGGGTGGAGAAGCTACAAAGAGCAGTTTCTGCCTAGGAGGTCTTGCGCTCGCGGAACTTGGCTAGCTCATCAATGCCAACCACGGTTGCTTCGCCCTCATCCAGCTCAATGCGCTCGGATGGGAAGGAAGAGATAGTACCGGAGAGCTCCTTCATGATGCCTGGGACAGCGATGCCGAATACGCCCTGGCCACCGGCCAGAAGGTCAATAACTTCATCGTTGGAGCGGCACTCATAAACGGTGGTGCCATCCGATACGAGCGTAAGCTCCGCAATGTCATTAACGCCAAGGTCGCGCAAGGATTCAACTGCCAGGCGGATATTCTGCAAAGAGATGCCGGTGTCCAGCAGGCGCTTTACGATCTTCAGAACCAGTACGTCCTTGAAGGAGTACAGGCGCTGGGAGCCGGAGCCGCGCGCGTTGCGGATAGATGGGTTAACCAGGTTGGTGCGCGCCCAGTAGTCGAGCTGGCGGTAAGTAATGCCTGCTACCTGGCATGCGATTGGGACGCGGTAACCGACCTGCTCGTCTGGACCGACGTCAAAAAGGGATTCTTGAACAGGCTGCTGCTCGGCGGTTGCGTCCTTAGCGGCCTGCTCGATGTGGGTGTTATCGCCCATGATGAGGGCATCGTCTTTCTTAGACACGTAATTACTCCAATTGTGTTTAGCTTTAGAGCTATAGGTTTCATTATTTGCCATGGATGAAGCTACGTCAACCCATGCGCAAGCGAAACGTCAAAGTCTCAAGTTCTACTTCAACCTTAAACCTTGGAGATCTTCAAGGCACCATAAGTCACACGCGTGTCATTTATTTCGCCAATATTTCTCCCTAACCACCCCCGGAACTACCCCCAAACTCGCGGGTGGCGGAAGGATAATACCTGGTGAGGGTAGGCTTTAGCGTCCGCTCCCCTTGCCGCCCTCAGTATCGTCGTCTTGGGTATCATCACCCTCGGAGTCTTCTTTGGAGTCTTCACCCTTGGAGTCGTCGATGTCGCCCCAGATGTCCTCGTCTTCGTCAACATCAGCATCGGAGGCTTTATCTTCTGCGCCCTCAGCATCTTCCTCCAAGCGCAGTTCTTCCTCGCTAATGCCCATGGACTGCATGAGCGCGCTGAAATCAGCATCAGCTTGCGCATCGCCTGAAGCCGATGTTGATGAAGAGTCATCCTCTTCCGGCCGGCTGCTTTGACCAGGCGTGAAGGATGTGGCTGAGTAGTCAATATCGAAGTACTGATCCAAGTCATCCTCGGAAACATAAAGCCCGACTTTGCCCAGGATCTCTTCATCAATTGTCAATGGCGCCTCGAAGTGAAGGGTCAGCGCCACGGCATCAGAAACACGAGCATCAAGCGTCGTGCCCTGCCCGGTGGTGATCTCCACGTAGAAGACTCCCTCGTGCACATTATTAATTACGGCGCTCGACAGGCCGCCCTGGGCTTCCATGAGTTCGATCAGCAGATCATGGGTATCGGGACGAGTCGGATTATAACCATCGGCACGCGAGCTCAAGCGTGCCCCATCAGCCAAAGACATCCATACCGGGACCAGCTTGGATGATGCCGGATCCGCAAGCAGCGCGCAGAGAAAGTCCTCCGGCTCCATCATGTGAACACCCAAGAACTGCAATTCCACTAACTTCATGGTCTTGTGCCTTTCGCCATCTAAATTATTAAACCACCCTAACGCGAGTGCGCAGTCCGCGCATCGCACGTTGAAGGGTGGTGAAGAAGGGTCTTAATTAAAACTCATTACGCAGGTCAGTCTTGACCAACGTTGCGTGCAGGGAGACCACCAACGCCGCCATCTGGGAAGACATCTCTTCCGCTTGCTGACGCGCGGTATCAGACTTGGAGGCAGCAACCGGAGCGGCCACCTGCGCAATCAAGTCAGCCTGGCGGCGCGCGCTAATGCGCAGGGACTTCAGGCGGCGCTCATCAAAGCCGAAAGCCTTGAGAGCCTCAGCTGCAGAAACGATGGAAACATCATCTGCAGTGTAGAAACCCGTCGCGTCCGCAGAAATCAGACCGACCTTGGTCAAGGACATGACAGTCTTTTCATCGCTGCCAGCCTGCTCTGCCACATCGGCGCCGGTGAGACGCGTGACTACCGGTGCGCGGAATTTATCTGCAGACACCAGCGTGGAGGTCTGTCCGGCACCAACAATCGCGGTGACCTGGCCAGAATCCATGGCTTCGAGCTGCTCACGAATCACCTTGAGCGGCGTGTAATTATCGCGCTGCTGGGTGAGAATGTAGCGCAATCGCTCCACATCATCTTCAGTGAAACGGCGGTAGCCGGAGGCGGTGCGGGCGGGCGTAATCAGCTTTTCGGTTTCAAGGAACCGGATCTTAGACACACTAACTTCGGGGAATTGCTGCTGCAGATTCTCCAAAACCACGCCGATGGACATGGTCTTCTTCTTTTGCGTCTTGGGAGCTGGGTTCGCTGCCGCTGCGCTTGCCGTCGCTGCCTGTTGCTTCGCTGCACTCACGATGTTATTTGTTCTCTCCGGATCTCTTGCCACTTCAGGTTTTACCGCTGTGGCTCTGAAATCATAGCTATCGCTTGGCCCACCCTCGCGCTAAGCCGACTGTGCAATTAAAGGCAGATTGCGAAAGTCGACTACCGGGGAAGGTAAACCACAGCCGTGTCATTTACTAATAAACAGTCTCTCACAAAAAGAGACTGTTTGTTTCAAGAACCAGATTCTACTTCTTATTAGCGATGAAGACTAGTCGGAATTTACCGATCTGAATCTCATCTCCAACTTCGAGAACCTGGGAGTTGCGTGGCTCGCGGTTAACGTAGGTGCCGTTAAGAGATCCCACGTCAACGACCTCAAACTGGTCGCCATCAATGCGGAACTCTGCGTGACGGCGGGAGACAGTAACGTCATCCAGGAAGATGTCTGCCTCTGGGTGGCGTCCCGCAGTGGTGGTTGCCTGATCCAATAGGAAGCGTGCGCCTGCGTTTGGTCCACGCTTTACCACCAGCAGTGCTTGGCCCTCAGGCAGGTTATCGGCACCCGCTGCGGAGGTGTCAGTGCTCGACGCAGCAGAGTTCTCCATTTCTTTGAGCAGGTCAGCACGGAAAACCGAAGTGGTTTCGACCTGTGGTTCTGGAGTGCCATTGTTCTCGGCCATAATGTTTACCTCCGAAGGATAGTGCAAAGTCGTGGATATTGTTTTACTAAGTTCATAATAGCGACTTTCTATCGCTATGCGGGCTAACCCGTGAGATTTCGCTTACCTAAATAGGTTACCAATCCCCCCGATCACAGAGTTGCCAGACCCAGCCAGCGGGTTATCAGAAACCATATAAGTCCACGTTGCTGACGGGCGCGCGAGTCCAGAATCGTCCAGATGAGCTCCGTCTTCATCGATAACTACAGTGATGAAACTCTCTACCGCATCATCGACTGCGCGCTGCGCTAGGTCCTTAAATTCGCGCACGGCAATGCGGTGATATTCATCAATCGGGGTCTCCCGCGCAATCGCACGCAGGTGAATAGATTCACGGACATCATCCATCAGCTCTAGATGATCAGCCCAGGACATGTCCAGGTGGTACAACATGATTTCGCGCGCCGCAGCCATCTTCGCAGTTTCCGAGACGCCCTCAAGCTCCGCTGCTCGCTGTGGGGCACGCTGCGCCAATTCCTGCCAGGCCTGATCTGTATCCAATAAACTCGCGCGGCGCTTGTCGATGATAATGCGCTGATCCGCCAGCAACTGATTGTATTTCCAGGTCTGCGCGTGAATCTCCAGCAATTGGCCCTCGGTCACTCGCTGGCAGTGTGCGATGAAATCATTCACGCGCTTTGACTCAATGCGGCCATCTTCGCCCGGCTGCACGGTTAGGGAATCATCCTCACCGCCTTGAACAACGATGTCGTCTTCCAGGGAGACAAAAAATAGCGACAGCCCCGGGTCACCTTGGCGTCCGGCACGTCCACGCAGCTGATTGTCCAGGCGCGAGGAGCGGTGCCGGGAGGTGCCAATCACCGCCAATCCGCCGGCCGCAGCAACTGCCTCGCGGTCGGATTCATCAGCGCCACCGAGCTTGATATCGGTACCGCGACCAGCCATCTGCGTAGACACAGTGACGCGACCCTGATCACCGGCCTCGGCGATGATGCGTGCTTCCTCGGCGTCATTCTTTGCGTTCAACACGTTGACCTCGATGCCAAGTTCCTGCAGCGCTTCGGCCAGGTCCTCGGATTCAGCCACGTCATGCGTGCCCACCAGCACCGGCTGACCGGTCGCATGCAGCGTCTGAATTTCTGCCACGATGGCCTTATTCTTATCCGCCATGGTGGCGTAGACGCGGTCTTGTTCATCAAAACGCTGCAATTCATTATTGCGATCAATTACTGAGACATGCAGGTCATAGAATTGGCGCAACTGGTCAGTCGCTTCCACCGCAGTGCCGGTCATGCCGCACACGGTTGGGTATCGGCGCATCAGCTCCTGCAAAGTAATCGTGTCTAAAATGCGGCCGCCTTCGGAAACCTCTAGGCCTTCCTTGGCTTCCACCGCCGCTTGCAGTCCATCAGGCCACCGCTGCAAGTCAGCTACGCGCCCCTTGGAGGCGTCAATCAGGGCCAGTTCACCATCGTTGACGATGTAGTGAATATCGCGAATCAACAGCGCCTTGGCATGCAGAGCCAAATTGACCTTCACCAGCACGGTGCCAATATTGTCCTCGGAGTATAAGGAGTCAATCCCTAACTCCTGTTCGACGCGTTGCGCGCCAGCATCCGTCAGTGAGACCGTCCGGCCGTCTTGGCTAATGGAGTAGTCCAAATCTTCACGCAAACGTGAGACCACATTAGTAATGTGCCCGGTCGGCGCCTCGCCTTTGCGTGAACCAGCCAGCACGAGTGGCACTAAAGCTTCATCCACCAGGACAGAATCGGCTTCGTCAACGAGGGCGACATCGGCAGGCGCCTGCACGGTCTGAGAACGGTCCGTGATCTGGTTATCACGCAGCACATCAAAGCCCAGCTCATTCACCGGTGCATAAATAATGTCCGAAAGATACGCCGCGCGGCGCTCATCGGCGCTCATCTTCTCAGTCACGCTTGCAACCGATAGGCCAAAGAGCTCAACCAATGGTCCCATCCACTCGGCATCGCGCTGGGCTAGATAATTATTCACCGTTACTACATGCACCCGCTTGCCCGTCAGGGCAAAGCCAGTAGCCGCCATCGCGCCCACCAGAGTCTTGCCCTCACCGGTCGCCATCTGGATAACGTCGCCTTCGAGAAGCCTCAAGACCGCTTGGGATTGGACATGAAAAGGCGTCATGCCCAGCTTGCGCTGGCTCGCCACCGCGAGGCAAGCCAGGAATGTGGACTTGTCTTTAAGCTCCCCACCTGCGGCGCAGTCGCGTGCACGGGCGGCGAGCTCGGCATCGGAAAGCGCAGAAAGCTCATCCTGTAGCGATTGGGAATCAGTCACGATGGACTTAGATTTCTTATTATTGCGCTCCGAAGATGAGCCCATCGCCTTCCAGAACCAGTCGAATGCTCCCATGAGTGTTAATTCATCTCCCTTTAGCGGTTTATGTGATTTCTATTGACTGTAGTAGGCCTGGGTGTTGTTGAATCAACTGCGCCCGTTATTCTAGTGGTCATGCACTCTGTGAACGTCACGTTTCCTTCGGCGACCGGCATTAAACTTGCTGGCACTATTGACTTTCCTGATTCCCCGCCCAAAGCTTTCGCGGTTTTCGCGCATTGCTTCGCTGGCCACCGTCACACGCCCGGTGCCGCGCGTGTATCGAAACAGTTGACTAGTTTCGGAATTGCGACGCTGCGCTTTGATTTCCCCGGCTTAGGCCAGTCCGAGGGTGAATTCGCCGAGTCCTCTTTCAGCGGCAACGTCGCAGATATTCAGGCGGCAGCCGCATGGCTTGCCGATGAATACGCCGCCCCACAGCTGCTCATTGGCCATTCGCTCGGCGGTGCTGCCACACTCGCGGCCGCGAGTGGCGTGGATTCTGTCAAAGCCGTGGCGACCATTGGCGCGCCTTTTGATCCGGCGCATTCGGTGCTGCATTATGCGGACAAGATTGGTGAAGTGGATAAGAATGGCTCCGTTGAGGTGGTCCTTGGCGGGCGCCGTTTGACCATCTCGCGTCACTTCTTGGAGGATCTGGCCTCCACCAATCCAGAAGACTACCTGCGTCCTATGCGTAAGCCTTTGATGCTGGTGCACTCCCCGATTGATCAGACCGTAGGCATTGATAATGCGCAAACCATCTTCCGGGTCACGCGCTACCCGAAGTCGCTGGTGTCGCTGGATAAGGCTGACCACCTGCTGACCAAGCATGGTGCCGGTGCGCGTGCGGCCGATCTGATCGGTGCGTGGGTGGAGCAATACATTGAACCTGACAACGTGCCCGCTGCCGTGGGCCCCGAGGCAGCCACCGCGCATCTGGCCACCGGCACCCGATTTGGTGTGGTGGTGCGCAATAATGACCGTTCGATCTCCACCGACCTCACCAAGTCCAATGGCGGGCGCGGCAATGGGCATACGGCTGCAGGTCTGCTGATGTCGGCGCTGGCGTCCGGCACCGCGCAGGCAGTGAAAGAGGCAGCGAAGAAGATGGATTTGGACGATGTTGAGGTCACCGTCACCCATATCCATGAAGCGACATTTGAGCGTCGCGTTTCTCTCACCGGCAACCTGAGCGCGGCTGAGAAGTCCGCCCTGCTGCAGGCCGGCAAGGACGCCGATATTGTCTCACTGATTTCTTCGGCACACATCGTGGATGTGTTTTAGATGGATATTCTCAACCCATTGCCTGCCGATATCCGCTGCCCCTGCGGCACCGGACTCACCTTTGGCGAGTGCTGCAAGAAATACCACGATGGCCAGCCCGCGCCCACCGCGGAGACGCTCATGCGCTCAAGGTTTACCGCATTCGTCACCGGCGATGAAGCTTACCTTTTGCGCACCTGGGATCCGGATACCCGCCCGGGCTCGCTCAACCTGGCTGAACCTTTCGCCCAGGACACCGGCATCCGCTTCTACCGCCTCGACATCATCGATACCAAGGCTGGCACGCCCCTCGATGACACCGGCGTGGTCGAATTTGAGGCCTTCTACAAGGGCGCGGCCAAAGGCTCGCAGCGCGAACGCTCCACCTTCCGCCGCCTCCAACTTCGTGAAGACACCGACGGCACGCCTGCTCCACGCGAGTGGGTCTACTCCACCGGAGACGTGAGCTAGTCCGAAGCAAGTCATGGGCTAATTTTCACCTCGAAATAGCAATGATGTAACCTATCTTCATTGCCCCACGCGGGCGATGGCGGACTATGGCGCAGCTTGGTAGCGCACTACACTGGGGGTGTAGGGGTCGCAGGTTCAAATCCTGTTAGTCCGACAACATTCTTTAAAACAAAATTTAATGCCCACCGCTTCCATCTCAACGCCTGAGAACGGAAGCGTTTCTCTTTTTCGTGACTCAATCCCACAGCACTGGCAGACCACCACTGCGATTTATACCCCGCCTTTACCCCCGTTCGGCACCGGCCTGAAATACGTTCATACTTTTGAAGTATGGACCATACGTTTTGCTTAGAGCACTATCTGCCAAACTCCAAACATATTCCACGCTGGCAATTCTCACCCCAAGATGCGCTAAATATCTAACCAAAAGCACGAAAAGTGCCCCACATTCGACACACTAGTTCCAATTTACTGGCAATCAACTGAATGGAAACTGAGTGGAACCTGAGCGTAACCTGTCTGAAGGCGCTATTTTAATTGGTATGAACAAATTCACCACTGCGTTAGTTTCTACCGCCGCCGCAGCGGCCTTGACCTTCTCCCTCGCCCCTGCCGCTACTGCTCAGAGCTCCAACCTCTTCGGTCTGTCCTCCAGCAGCAAGCCTTCTGCCCCCTCTAAGCCATCGACTCCTACAACACCATCAACCCCTGCCGAGCCGTCAACCCCGTCCAACCCGAGGCCATCCACCGAACCTTCGGCCCCTGACGTTCCAAGCGATCCGTCAACACCTTTCACTGACGAAAGCAGATCCTCGGGCAGATGAACACCATTATGAGTAGATTGGCCGAAATCCATTGGATTAACGAAAACCCAGAGCTTCACAGTTATGCCCAAGCGGGACTGCAAGATGCAGTTGGAGACAAGATGCAATGGACTGACCGCCCGGGCGAAGCAGAAGCGGCACGCAAGGCGTACCCATCTAACAAAGTAGGAGTTTTGGTTTATCGAGTCCCTGCTAATGATTTATCGAACATGGAATATTTTTACGACGGCTATTCCACTGCACAGGTGCGCGAATGGGCAGATTTGGCAAGAGACGAAGTCAAAGCAGGCGGCGGCAACAAATCCATTAATCAATTCGGATGGGCTGTTAGCTACGAAGATGGCTACCTCTTCAGGCCATAGCTTCTTGGACTGCATAAATAGCCAGTATCTGGCGCTAAAAGAGCTGTGCCGCGCACTCTCATTGCGGGGTGCGCGGCACAGCTCTTTGTTAAAGCGGAAGCTTAGAACGAGTCCCTTTAGCGCTTCTCTTCGTTGCGCTCGTCGTCGTTGTTGTCGGAGCCGAGGGCGCCGTCAATCTTGTCGCGTGCGGAGTCGACCTTGTCGTGGTGCTCCTCGCCTACCTTGTCCTTGGCAAAGTCTTCTGCCTTGTCCAAGTGGCCATCAAGCTTGCCGTCCTGCGCTGCCTCAGTTGCCTTGTTCTTTGCCTCGTCAAAAATACCCATAATTAAAGCTCCTTAACAATAGATTTCATCTAACGCTCCAAGCTGGAGACCACTTCGGTTTAACACCGCGGTGGCTCAGGCTTTGATGGCCCCTAAGCTTTAGCGCTTCGTACGCTTTCCCACGATAGGGGCAAGCGGGAAATCTCGCCATGAAAATTCGCTCAGAATCGGCTAAAAATTGCCTAAATTCGCTATTCTTAATCATTTTGTGACGAGCGTCGCAGTGGAAGACTTTAGTGCAACTTTACCCATCAAAACCCCCATTACGGTGGTGGTACGTGCCTATTTTCCAGTCGTAGTGATACGGTCAACACATCGCAATTCACATCCGGATATAACAAGTTAGTTTCATTGCCAACTCAGTTTCCCAATTGAGCTGATTTCTTTCCGGTGGTCGGTATTTGATGACTGACCGTTGTCGAATCTTTCCCACCATGACGACGCGTGATTGCTCGATCACAACCAGGAAATAACTTCAAGGAGCACCCCACCCTCATGACACAAACAGTGGTGAAGCAGCAAAAACCAACCACAGTGAATATGAACTGGGTGATATCGCTGTTTGGCACCGCTGTGGGCGCCGGCATCTTATTCTTGCCGATCAACGCGGGCGGTTTTGGTTTCTGGCCACTGCTTATTGCCACCGTGTTGATCGGACCGATGTCTTATCTCTCACACCTGGCGCTGTCACGCATCATGTGTGCCTCTCCGCATCAAGGTTCGGACATCACGGGTGTGGTTACCGGGTACTTCGGTGAGCGCGCCGGCACGGTTATCTCAGTGCTATATTTCTTCTCCATCTACCCGGTGGTGCTCATCTATGGTGTCTCTATCACCAACACGATGGATAGTTTCATCGTCAACCAGCTACATGGTCCGGACGTCCCCCGCTGGCTGCTGTCCCTGATTCTGGTGGGCTTTATGACCCTGATTTTCGCCTTCGGGCAGAAAATAATGCTGGCTGTCACTCAAATCATTGTCTACCCACTGATTATCTGCCTGGCAGCGGTGTCCTTCTATCTGATACCGCAGTGGGACTTGGCAGGCTTTTATCACGCGGACTTCAAAAGCCCGTCCTTATGGTCAGTCATCATGATCCTGCCGGTGCTGGTGTTCTCCTTCAACCACTCGCCTGCTATTTCGCAGTTCACATTGGCCATGCAGCGCACCTGGGGCAAGCACTCACTGGCGCAGTCTCGCAAGGTTCTGGCCATCACAGGCGTACTGCTGACGGTATTCACCATGTTCTTCGTGTGGTCCTGCACCCTGGCGCTCGGCGCCGATGGTTTGGTTGAAGCACGCGCACAAAATATTCCCGTGATGTCCTATATCGCCAATACTTCTGGTGTCCCCATCATGGCGTTGCTCTCCCCGATTGTTGCGATCCTGGCGATTATTTCTTCCTTCTTTGGCTTCACAATGGGTGCCACGGAGGGTGCACGGTTTGTCATCGGCAAGCTGGCTCCGAAGACCGTGGAGAGCACTTCACCGAAGACGATTAACTACCTGATTTACTTCTTCATCTTCCTCACCACTTGGCTGGTAGCGATTGCCAATCCATCCGTGCTCTCGCTCATTGAATCCATCAGTGGCCCGCTGATTGCCATGATTTTGTTCATCATGCCGATGGTTGCGGTACATAAAATCCCCGCGCTTGCGCGTTTCCGCCATACTTTTAATGATTGGTTTGTCATCATTACAGGTATTGCAACTATTTCCGCAGCGATTGTAGGTCTTTTCTAAGTGACAAATGGCTTTGGGCTTTATTGGCCGGGCAAGCAAGAAGCTCTTGCCCAGGCTTTTACCCCTGCCCAAGCCACGGTTGATTGCGCCGACGGCAATGTGCTCTATGCCGGCGATAACTTGGATATTTTGAAGGCTTTGCCGCCTTCCAGCGTGGACGTTATCTATACCGATCCGCCGTATAACACGGGTCGCGATTTTGTGTACCGCGATAACTATCGTAATCGGCGCGAGCACCGCTCTACCGACCACGGACAGTGGCACGCGCAGTGGCTGTCCATGATGGCACCCCGACTGGCGCTAGCGTGGGAACTACTGAAGCCGACCGGGCATATTTTTATTTCCATCGGCGAGGCCGAGGTTGCGCAATTGCGCATGCTTGCCGATGAACTTTTTGGCCAGTCCAACTTTGCCAACCAATTCATTTGGAAGAAGGGCGGCACGGGCAAAAATGACTCCCGCTTTGCGGTAACTGAGCATGAATATGTGCTGGCTTATGCCCGCAGTGAGCAATCCCCTGGCTTCAACCTCGACCCAGATGGCCATACCTCCACCAAGTACAACTACCGCGATGAACGTGGTGCCTATTCTTTGGTGCGCCTAGATTCCAAGACGCTGGGATATTTGCCAACACTCGATTATGCGATTGAAGGCCCCGAAGGGGACGAGTATTGGCCGCACCAACCGCCAGGGCTAACGCAGGTGGCGCGCTGGCGCTGGGGGAAAGAAAAAGTTGCTGAGAACTATGATCAGCTGGTCTTTCGGCGCGGCTTTGTCTACACCAAAAATTATCAAAAGACTGGTGCACGCCCGCGAAGTATTCTCGATGGAGAACGTTTTGGCGTAACGCGGTCAGGCCGACGCGATGCCGAAGACGCCCTGGGCATCGCCGGTATTTTTGACCACCCGAAACCGGTCAGGTTGATTGAGCATCTGCTGGCAATTGGCGCTGGAAAAGATGCCAAGGTACTGGACTTCTTTGCCGGATCAGGTACGACGGCGCAGGCAGTCGCACAGCTGAATGCACGTGATGGCGGCAGCCGTGAGGTGACGTTGATTCAGCAGCTGGAGCCGACCGCGAAAAATAGTGCTGCATACCGCGTGGGGTTTAAAGATATAGCGGATATTTGCTGGGCGCGCATGCAGGCAGCGGAGCTCGATGCGGTGCGTATTGATGCCGTCCCCACCGATGTTGGGACCGCTCAAGGCAATTAGCGGCTAGCTATCGGTTAATTCGGATCCTTCCATCGTGCCCGTGGAGACGGTGCCGGCCTCTTCAGTACCGTCCGGGCGGCCCGGGATGGCGAAGAAGTCTAAGACCTTATCGGTAGCAAAGCCGGAGCCGACCTCGCTATCGGTGTCATAGGTGCCGCCGGGCCAGACGTGTTCGCCACCGCCAATGCGGATGTGTTGAACGGGACGGGTACACTGCTCCCATTGGATGAGCAGAGCATTATTAGCTAGACGCTCAGTGCGCACGCCGCCTTCGCAGCGGTTGCGCTGCGCGTCCATGGCTACTACTTCCCCAACGGCCACGTAGCGTTCCTTATGACGGGTGCCGCCATAGTAATCCACAACTGGGTCCAACGTGCCATGCATGTCCAGGCGACCGACAGGCTCGCCCTTACAAGAGGCATGGATAGCTTGATAATAGGCAGCAGAGACTGTTGCGACTGACTTGAATACTTCAGGCATCTGGCAACCCAAATAGGCAGCAAAGCCGCCGCCATTCGACATGCCCGTGGCGTAGATGCGGTCATCATCTACTGCATAGGTGGCGCGCAAAGAGTCCACGATGTCGCGAACGAATTGCGTGTCCTCGGCGCCGGTGGTTTCTGCGTACGGCGCAGGCGCCCAGGCGCGTTCTTCACCAGAGGGAAAGACCGTAATTGCCTGCGCGGCGCTGAGTTCTGAATAGCGCTTCATCATGCCGGCAGTTTCTTTCCAACCATGGAAAGCCAAGACGACGGGCCAAGTTTTCTGCGGCGTGTAGTCCTCAGGCACGTGCA
Source organism: Corynebacterium sp. L4757 (assembly GCF_043673995.1). Taxonomy (NCBI): domain Bacteria; kingdom Bacillati; phylum Actinomycetota; class Actinomycetes; order Mycobacteriales; family Corynebacteriaceae; genus Corynebacterium; species Corynebacterium sp. L4757. Next base: position 174,541 of record NZ_JBIMEN010000001.1, read on the forward strand.
GGATGAAACTGCGGCCCGATGCTAGGTTGATCGTCTTTGACGTGCCTGGCTCAGGGCCCACCAACGGCGCAGAGGTCGGCATGCCCAAGTTTCGCGGCTCATCAGCGGCGTTATCTTCAGTTTCTTCGCCTGCGGTCTCCACTGTGGCTTTGCCAGCCAGCCCGGACGTTTCTCCGCGCGAGCTCAACTCAGCACAAGAAACTAAAGTCAAGGCCATAACCATGACACCAACCGTCGCGATGATGGTACGAAGAGCAGCGATTCGGGATGGCGATCCCTGATTGCTGGTTGTGCGCACCGGATCTCCTCTGCTTCTGCACTGCTGAATCTTATGCAGCTCAACTTTTACGGGATTCGGGGTTTGCCCCACGAATACTTCTATTGTCTACCAATGAGCCACGCAGACCATAATTGGTGATAACGTCCCTCGGATTTTAGCAATTGCGCATGCGTTCCCCGCTCCACGACGCGTCCGTTATCCATCACCAGAATCTCGTCAGCCTTAGAGGCTTGATCGAGGCGGTGGGCAACCACGAGAGCTGCACGGCCCTTGGTTAATTCTTCCGCTGCGTCTTGGAGCGCTTGCGCGCCTTGAGAGCCTGCCTCGGCGGTCGCTTCATCCATGACCACGACTTTCGGATCCAGCAAAAGCATCCGCGCTAAAGCGAGCTGCTGGGCTTCCACGGGTTCAAGTTGGAGGCCTTGAGCGCCCACGACGGAGTCGAGGCCATCGGCCAGCTGGTGAAACCAGCCAGCATGTACGCGCTCGAGAACTTCAAGCATCTCGGCATCAGTGGCATCTGGTTTGGCCAAGCTTAAATCCTCACGCAATGTGCCGGAGAATACGTGGACTTCCTGAGAAACCATGGCGAGGCGTGCAACGCGCTCAGTATCTGACAGGGATGTGACCTCGATGCCATCGATGGTCACGCTGCCCGAATCTGGCACGCGCAAACCAGCAAGCAAAGCTGCGACGGTGGTCTTACCAGCACCGGAGGCACCAACCAGGGCAACGGTATTTCCGGGTTCGATATCTAAGGAAACATCCTCCACAGCCCAGCCTTCGCCATAGGAGAAGGACACATCCTTGACCTGCACGTGGCCCTGCTTGGGCGGCGCGCCGGCCGGCTGAGTTGGCTGTGGCGGATTAATGACCACGCCGACAATACGCGCCAACGAAGCATAACCGGACTGGACGGTATCCAGCACACGCATCAGCCCCATGAGTGGTCCGCGCAGGCGAATGAGCATAAGCATCGCGGCGGTCACCGCACCAACGGTCAAGTTGCCCGTCGCCACCGTGTAGAAACCGACGAAAAGACCGGTGGTGAGCATGACGAATTCCACCGACGTCATCCACAACTGCAGCACGAACATGGTGCGGCGTGCGGAGAAACCATTTTCCACCACATCCCAAGATGCAGTGTGGATGCGGTTATGCATGGTCTTTTCCATGCCAAATGCGCGCACGGTGCTGCGTCCGCGAATGGCTTCGAGCACCCGGCGAGCACGATCAGCCATGGAAGCGCGCTCAGCGGCATAACGCCCTGGTGCCACCCGAAGATAACGCCGGGCAGCGATGATGTAGATGGGTGTTGCCAGAACCACGATGAGAATGAATTGCCAGTCCATCATGACCAGCGCCGCCGCGGTGGTGATGATGGCAAAACCCGAATTCGCCAGCACCGGTACGGTTTCGGTCACCGCAGCAGAAAGCTCAGCCACGTCATCAGTGGAGCGCGACACCAAGTCACCGGTGCCGGCATCTTCCACGCGGTGAACAGGCAAGCCCAACGCAGTGCCAACCATGTCCTCGCGCAAATTCGCGATGATGCGCTCGGTTAGGCGGGAGAGCACGAAGAAGCCCCAGGCAGAAAATACGCCCGCAACCAGTGCGGCGATGACGAGCTCCATGGTGATGCGCGCGAGGCTCGTGGAGGTCTCTGAGATGACCACGTCCACAATCTTGCCCAATTGCAGCGGGATCCAAATATTGGCCACCGCGCCGATGATCAGCAGCACGATTGATAACGTAAATTGCGAACCCGCCTTCGGTACGTGGCGCAGGTGGCGGGCCAACACCGTGCGGGTTTCCGGCCAGGTGGCGGTAGGAAAACGCATGCTCATATCTACTTCGCTCCTATTCCAACGGCCTGCCAGGCAGGGGAATTTGTGTAGACGATGGTCGGTTTATCCTTACGTGCCTGCACAACGCGGGACGCAATCGTGTGCTCTGTAACTGAATCCACCGCCGTGGTGGGGTCTTGGAGGATGAGAATCTCCGCATCCGCCGCAATCGCACGCGCCAATGCCACGCGTTGGCGCTGCCCGCCAGACAGGTGCCCGCCATTCTCCCCGACCTCGCGGTCTGGACCACCAGGGATATCTTCGGCAGAAGCAACTTCTAGCGCCCACATCGCGCGGCCATGATCTGTGTGAATATTATCAGCCACCGTGCCTTCAAAAATGTCTGCTTGGTGTGGGGCAACCAGGTACTTTTCCCGCGGCAGGTTCACTATTTCCTCAGGTGCTGTGCCGGTGATAACGGTGATTCCCGGTTCCAAGGCAGGAAGGGCGGGTTGGTCATTGGTGAAGGAGGCATCGGTAAGCAAAAGCTCCTGGATACGGCGACCCGAGGCCTGCGCCGTGGCCCAGCGGGACGCAATATTTTTGCCCAACATGGTCATCGGCGTGATGATAAATTGCGTCAAGCCGACCACGGTGATGAGCTCACCAACCGTAATCACGCCATTCATCGCCATAAGGCCTGAGGCAATGCCCACGGCAACAACGTACACTGCGCCGGCGAACTCGGTAATCGCATTCAGGCGGGCCTGCGCACCATTGGCTTCAACCGTGCGGTCATAGGCATTATCGGAGACCTCCTGGTAGCGCGCACGCACCGTATCAACCGCGCCCAGGCCTTTTAGAATGCGCAACCCTTGCACCACGTCCGTAGCCGTCGCGGAAGCCTGTGCCAAAGCGCGCTGCCTCTTTGAGGAACGCTTGCGCAGAGGCGTAGCGGATTTCAGGGATATAATCACCACCAGCGGGCCACCAATGAGCACGCCAATTCCCAGCGGAAGGTTCACCAAAGAGACCATCGTGGCGACATAAATAATGGAGGTAATCTCCGCGACGGGGAAGACGGTCATGATGACTGCTTCGGCCACACGCTGGGTATCCGAAGACGCAATGGACAGCAATTCTCCCGCGGTGCGCTGACGCCCCGCCATGCCCTTGGGGTCCTGGATGCGATCCGTGACTTCCATGCGCATCTCGTGACCAATTTCCAGCATCGCCCGAGTAAATAGTGAACGGCCAAACCAGCTGGCGGCAGCATTAATACAAAAGGTGATGAGCAAAACTACTACCCACAGCCACAATGTAGATAGCTGCGTTGTTGCGATAGCATCATCAATCGCACGCCCGATAATCACCGGTGAGAGTCCATTACAGACAAAGCTGATGGACATCAACACCGCGGCGGGTAAAGTGCTTTCTTTGCGTGAGAAAATAGTTTTTAATACCCACCGCGGATCATCGGCTTGCGGAAGAGCAGCCACACCCATCACCTCTTGCACAATTAAAAAATAAAAATATGACACCCGAAACACCTAATACTAGCCCCGAACACTATCCGAGCTACCGTCCCCCTTCCCGCCGGCAGAACCCGCGCTTTGCGGATCCCGCGCGCAAGCATGCTGCGGCGCAGGCTTTTGCCGACGGCGCGGAGAATTACGACGCCATCCGCCCGGGCTATCCGGGGTTTATTACTTCGCTGGCTGCGGGCTCGGTGGCGCTCGATATTGGTGCCGGCACGGGAAAGCTTACTCGCGCATTGGATTTTGACACCGTTTATGCCTGCGATCCTTCCGCAGATATGGTGCGTGTCCTGAAAACCCACGGCATTAGCTGTTGGCGGGCGAAGGCGGAGCAATTAGCGCTTGCCGATGCCTCCGTGGACATCGCTTTCTGCGCCCAAGCGTGGCATTGGGTGGATGCACAATCTGCATACGCCGAGCTAGACCGTGTTATCCGGCCGGGTGGGTCGGTGGTGTTGGTGTGGAATACCATTGACGTCCATTCCGATCCTTGGGTTCTGCGGCTGACGCGCATTATGCATTCGGGTGATATCCAACGCCCCGACTTCCGCCCCGAGGTACACGCGCCGTGGACGATTAGAGATGTTCGCCATGATTACTGGGAACAAGCTATGCAGGTGGAGCAATTGCACACGCTGATGCATTCGCGGTCCTATTGGCTGCGCGCGAAAGAAAAGACGCGGGAAAAGATGACCGGCAATCTCAATTGGTACCTCTATGACCACATGGGCTTTCAACCGGGTGAAATGATTAAACTGCCCTACCGAACGGACGCGTTTGTAGTGACCCGTTATGCTGGGTAGGACGAAAGTTACAACACACAACCCTTAAATTAAGGACTGATGAAGTGAGCTCCGAAGAACCCACAATCGTTCCGGATACACCAGTCGAAAACGTTACTCTTGAGCGAGTAGCGGAAATCTTTGACGCCAAGTCGCTGGTCTATCGACTCGAAGACGTTGAGACCCCAGATGGTCAGACCGGCACCATTTTGCGCACTGGCTTTTCCAATGCGGCCATTGCTATGCAGATTCGCGATAACACCTTGGTGATTGATTCGCTCTGGCGCGGCGCATTCCCCACCACGCAGGGCCCACAGGTTCTCATGCTGACCAATCAGTGGAACCAGGATAACTTTGCACCAACCTTGCGCTTTTTCGACAGCTCCGCGGACGAACTCGCGGTCTCTGCTTTTCGTGAATACCACGTGGGCGCAGGCGCATCGGGTAATCAGCTTGATGCCTTCGTGATGACCACCATTGATGCCATCTTGGGTGCCTTCGGGTGGGTTGAAAAGCAGCATCCTGAGCTTGTGACCTGGGAAGGGGAACACAACCATGACTAGTCCAGAAAATACACTGCCACCAGTGGACATTGATCGCGCAATCGCCGCGATGACGCAATTTGATATCACCCTGGAAAAAGCACAGGGCGCAGATTCTGTCGCCATGGCTAACCTCAATGGCCTCAATGTCATGTTCGCGGTGCTTCCGAGTGTCATCATTGTTCGCGCTGATGTGGCCACCGACGTGTCCTTCGCCAATGCTGATGCCGGTCTTTTCCTGGCTGCCGGCCAGATCAACACCGTGTCCTTTGGTGCACGCGCGGTCATTACCGAGCATGAAGACCAGCTCATTGTCCGCACTGAGCGTGAGTTCATGCACCTCGCGGGCATGACCGATGAGCAACTCGCGCAGTCCCTCAAGGTCGCGGTCGACGGCGTACTCGCCGCACAGGACGCTCTCGTAGCTGCTGCTGAAGAGATGTCCAAGCTCGGCTCTGAAGCCGCTGAGCAAGCCGCCAATAGCGAACAGTAGCTAGCTAGCCAGCTAGCTAAACCCCCACTGCTCCTGGTTCTTCATGAACTTTCAGGGCAGTGGGTATTTTTATCTAATCAGCATCCAGAATGCGCTGGCGCTCAACTTCGGGGTCAAACTTAGGCTCTGGCCACTCCAAGTCCATGCTGCGCAGAGCATCTAAGATGAGAAACTTCAACGCCATGCGCGCGTATTTCTTATTATCCGATGGCAGAATGTACCACGGCGCGTGGTCTGCATCCGTGCGATTAAACGCATCTGCGTAAGCCTTGGAATACTCGGACCAGAAAGCGCGCTCTGTGACATCTCCCTCGTCATACTTCCAGTATTTCTTCGGGTCTTCGACGCGCTCCAGCAGGTTTTCCTTCTGGAAATCTTTGGAGATATGTAAGAAGGCTTTGATGATGTGCACGCCGCGGTCGGCGAGCTCCTTTTCATAATCACGAATAGCTTCGAAACGACGGTCAATTTCTTCTTCATCCACCCAGCCGTGGACGCGCTGGATGACCACATCTTCATAGTGGGAGCGATCAAAGGCTACAACTTGGCCGGGGCGTGGGTCATGTTTGCGGATACGCCACAAGAAGTCATGCTCTAGCTCTTCTTCCGTGGGCTTACCAAAGCCGACTGTGGTAGTACCCTGCGGGTCGAATACTGAGAATACCGACCGCACCGCCCCACCTTTGCCAGAGGTATCCATGCCTTGCAGAATCACCAGCACCGACGGGGCATTCTCCCCCAGCGCGCGTCCATTGGCGAAAAGCAGCTCCTGTAAGTCGCTGAGTTCGTCATCAAAGCGTTCGGATTGCTTCTTCAAGTCTTTATTATCGCCGTCGAACCCCGGGGTTGCTGCGGGGTCATCATCGCTGAAATCGAAGTCCTTGCCGATTCTCAGTTTGCGTGCATCTTTGACTTTGAACTTACCCATCTTCCCCACTTTACCCAGAAAAATAAGCACCTTTCACCGAATTCTTGAAAAAGAATCGCAAGTGAAAGGCGCTTAGAGTACACGCACCGAATCCAGGGCTACTGCTGAGGATCGCCCTCAACAGACTCTGATGGCACAGACGACTCTGCTGACTCAGCAGCTGGTGCATCCGAAACTTCATCAGGCACATCTGCGTCAATGCCTGCAGCGCCTACAGAGGCGTCATCTGCGTCTGCGTCTGCTTCCTGGTTCATTGGATTATCCAGGGAGCGCGAATGCGCGACATCATCCAAGACGGCGTTGATATACGGCGCTGCGGCGTCGGTGGAGTACTCGCTGGCAAGCTCCACGCCTTCGGACACAGCGGTCGCGATATCAATCTCTTCTGGGTTGTACAGCAATTCCCACACAGCAACGCGCATAATCGCGCGGTCGACTGCCGGAATGCGGTGCAGCTCCCAGTCCTCAGCCAAGAAACGCTCGATGGTGCTATCGATGGTGTCAAGCTCTTCAGCAACACCATTGACTAATACCTTGGTGTAGGCAGCGATGGGTGCAACATCATGAATCTTGTCGCGCGAAAGCTTGACGCGATCCTCGACGATAGCCACTGGATCCACGTCGCGGTTTTCTGCCTCGTAGATGATGTCCGCCGCGCGGCGGCGCGCGCGGTAGCGAGCGCCATGACGGCGCTGCTTAGGAACACGGTGCGAGGTAGCCGAGCTATTACCTGCAGGCTGGTTGCCTTCAGAAAGGTTGTTTTCTTCCGACACGACTAGTTGCTCACGCGGGACTGGTACTCACCGGTACGGGTATCGATCTTGAGAACGTTGCCGATTTCGATGAACAAAGGAACCTGGATCTCAGCGCCGGTCTCCAGCGTTGCTGGCTTGGTGCCACCGGAGGAACGGTCACCCTGCAGGCCTGGCTCAGTGTGCTCAACCTTCAGCTCCACGGAGATAGGCAGCTCAGCGAAAAGTGGCTCGCCCTCGTGGAAAGACACCTGAACGCGCATGTTTTCCTGCAGGAACTGCGCAGCGTTGCCGAACTTATCCTCGGACAGCTCAACCTGCTCGAAGTTCTTGTCATCCATCACAACGTAGTTGGTGCCATCGTTGTACAGGTAGGTCATGTCGCGACGGTCAACGGTTGCGGTCTCAACCTTGGTGCCAGCACTCCAAGTCTTATCTGTAGTCTTGCCGCTGACAACGTCCTTGAGCTTGCTGCGGACGAAAGCTGGGCCCTTGCCCGGCTTGACGTGCTGGAACTCAATAATCTGCTGGAGCTTGTTGTCAATCTTGAGAACAAGTCCGTTCTTGAAGTCAGTGGTATCTGCCACGGGATTCTCCTGTGATGGGTCGTGTAAAAGTACGGTCTACTATCCTACTACACCGCTTGTCCCACACCATACTGGGATAACGCGGCATAAGCAGGATGCGCTGGATTAAATGACGCGCAATTCCTTCGAAGAAGGCGTAATAATCTTCGGTGCACCGGAAGTAATGATCAAGGTGTCTTCGATACGCACACCACCTTTTCCTGGCACGTAGATGCCAGGCTCAATGGTCAGGGTCATGTCTTCTTCCAGGTGGCCCTTGCCGGTGGTTGCCGCCGAAGGTCCCTCATGCACATGCAGGCCAATGCCATGGCCAGTGGAGTGCACGAAGTACTCGCCATAGCCTGCGTCCTCAATGATCGAACGACAGGCACGATCCACATCATAAAGTGCGGTACCGGCACGAGCAGCCTCCACACCAGCCAACTGCGCTTTGAGCACAACGTCATAGATTTCCTTGGCAAAGTCGGATGCTTCACCCATGACGAACGTGCGCGTCATATCGGAGTTGAAACCGCGCAAGTGCGCACCAAAATCGATGGTGACCAAGTCGCCATTCTCAATAACTCGGTCATCAGCGCCGTGGTGCGGCTTCGCGGAATTAGGTCCGGAAGCGACGATGGTGTCAAAGCTGACTCGTTCCGAACCGGCCTTGCGCATGCGGTATTCCAGGTCTGCAGCGACATCGCGTTCGGTGCGACCAACGGCCAACTCCCCTGCTTCCAGCAGGTCTTCGAGCGCATCATTAGCCAAAAGCGCAATGTTTTCTAGCTGCTCGAGTTCGAAATAATCTTTGCGCTCACGCAGTTTTTCAATCACGCCGGAAACCGGAATCAAGGTGACATCCTCAGGGCATGCCTCCTCCAGCTTTTTAAACGTGTCCACGGAGACAAAAGCGGATTCAAAACCCACGCGCAGTGGGCCTTCGAGGTTTTCTAGCAGGTTCGCACCCACATTGCGCTGGATAACTGCCTTGATATCCGGGACTTCTTCCGCAATCTGGGTGGTATAACGACCATCGGTGGTCACCACCGCAGAAAGGTCCTTGCGCAGTAATAATGCACCATTGGAACCAGAAAAGCCGGTGAGATAACGCATATGGGTTAAGTCCGTGACCAAAATTGCGTCAATTCGCTGCGCTGCCAAAGTAGCCGCGAGTGCACGTCGACGATTGCTAAAGCGAGTATCTGCCAAACCCATTATTGCTCTTTATCCTTTGCTATAACTGCCTTCAACTTCAAGGCATGGAGTATTTATTTCGATGAATATTTTTAAAGCTTAGCCTTTCACGCGTGCTTTGGTGCGGAGTCTTGGGTGAAATATCCCAATGCCGCGATGTAGCCATATACGCCCAAGCCAGCGATAACGCCGCGCGCCTTATCCGACAGGTAAGAATGCTGGCGGAATGGCTCACGCGCATGCACATTAGAAATGTGGACTTCGACATAGCCTGCACCATCGGCGATTTCTGCCAATGCATCACGCAGCGCCACAGACGTATGAGTAAAGGCACCAGGGTTGATAATCACAGCCGCACCTTCATCGGCAGCAGCATGAACCGTATCCAGCAGCACGCCTTCGTGATTAGACTGCACAAAATCCAGTTCGACGCCCGCCTTATCAGCATGACTGCGAACGAGCTGTTCAATATCGGCCAGCGTGGTGGTGCCATAAATCTCTGGCTGGCGCTTGCCCAGTCGGTTCAAGTTTGGTCCGTTGACAACAACAATCTTCATGTGTGTTTCTTCCCCAATTCTTTAGCGTTGGCTCTGATTCTTAGTGCAGAAAATTAGTGCGTTGCATTAGCACGCTGAAATTGCCTCATAGGCGGCACGCAGCTCTTCGGTAGCTGGGCCTTCGAGCCGTGTGGTCGAGCCTACGCCGGTCAGTGCAACGAAGCGGATGGTCCCGTGACGGTTCTTCTTATCGCGAGTCATGCCGGCATAAAGCTCATCGAAGTGCCCCGGCTCATAGCTGGTGGGCAGCCCGATGCTGCTGAGGATATTTTCATGGCGTGCCACAAGCTCAGAATCAATCAGGCCACGGGCGTGCGTCAGGTTCGCAATGAACATCATTCCGACAGCAACAGCATTGCCGTGGCGCCAGGAATAGTTCTCCCGCAGTTCCACCGCGTGGCCAAAGGTGTGGCCGTAATTCAGTGTTTCGCGCAGTCCGGCTTCCTTGAGGTCCTCGCCCACCACGGCAGCTTTGACCGCCACTGAACGCGCAATGAGTTCCGGCAGCAGGCCGTCTACGTCCAAACAGGCCTGTGGGTCTTGCTCATAACGTTCAATGATGACCGGATCATGAATGAAACCGGTTTTAATAATTTCAGCTGACCCTGCGATGATCTCTTCTTTCGGTAGGGTACGCAGGCGCTCTAAGTCGATAAATACAGCAGAAGGCTCATGGAATGCGCCAACCAGGTTTTTCCCTGACGCAGTGTTGATTCCGGTCTTGCCACCCACAGCAGCATCCACCATGGCCAATAGTGTGGTCGGCACTTGGATCACCTTGATCCCGCGCATCCACGTCGCGGCTACGAAACCCGCCATGTCAGTAACAGCACCGCCACCCAGGCCGACGATAGCGTCGGAGCGGGAGAAACTCTCCTCGCCCAAACGGTCCCACAGCGCGATCGGGGTAGCAATCTGCTTGCCGGCTTCGGCATCAGGAACGGTTTCCACGATGACGGTGAGACCGGTGTCGTGGAGGGCATCGGCAAGTACCTTAGCAGCATCAGCAATGCTTGGCTGGTGCACCACCATCACTTTATCGGCACCAGTGGCCTTCGCATGTGCGGCAATCTGCACATTCAGGTTATGGTCAATGACCACCTCATATGGAGCTGGACCGTTTACGGCAATCGTGGTCATGGACGTCAAACCTTTCTTTAAAAAGTAAAATTTTCCTCTGCGAATTCTCGCTGGATTGCGAAGGGATTAAACGACTGCGGTATCGAGGAAACCTAAAATATCCGCGACAACTTGCTGTGGCGTACGGCCATCGGTACGGGCGCGGAAGTTCGCGACCTCACGGTAGAAAGGCCGACGGGTTTCAATCAGGTTGCGGTAGTGCTCGGTTGGGTCATCAGCTGCTAATACCGGTCGACTGGATTCCCCAGCGGTGCGGCGTGCGCCCTCCTCCGCGGAAACATCAACTAACACCACGACGTGGTTGATCAGAAGCTGGCGAGTCGATTCTGTCAAAATGGCGCCACCGCCAAGGGAGACCACACCATCAGTGTGCAAGGCCTTGGCGACATGCTCAGCTTCGATCTCGCGGAAGCGTGGCTCGCCGACCTCAGAGAATACCTCGCCGCAGGACTTGCCCTCGGCGATTTCGATGAGCTCATCAGAATCCACTAGACCGACATTGAGCGCACGGGATAAGCGCCTGCCGATGGTCGATTTACCCGCGCCTGGTGGACCCACCAATACAACGCGCGGGGAGGCAGCCTTAGGCTGCGGAACAGTAGGGAGAGTCATGATCAGTTGTCCTGCTCAAAAGCCAAACGAGTGGCAACATATTCTTGGTATGAAGCAATATTGCGCTTGGTCTCTTCCAAGCTGTCGCCGCCGAACTTCTCCAGCACTGCGCGCGCAAGCACCAGTGCGACCATTGCTTCAGCAACAACGCCGGCCGCTGGGACAGCACAAACATCAGAGCGCTGGTGGATGCCGGTGGCTGCCTCACCGCTGGCCATATCCACGGTCTTCAGTGCGCGTGGCACAGTCGAAATTGGCTTCATCGCAGCACGAACGCGCAGTTGCTGACCATTGGTCATGCCACCTTCCAAACCGCCTGCGCGGTTGGTGAGACGATCCACGCCATCCTCGGTGCGCACCATTTCATCATGAGCTTCAGAACCACGACGGCGTGCTTCTTCAAAGCCATCACCGATTTCCACGCCCTTAATTGCTTGGATGCCCATCAACGCGGATGCCAGCTGTGCGTCCAAGCGGTCATCACCGGAAATGTGTGAACCCAGGCCAATCGGCAGGCCATCAACCACAACCTCAACGATGCCGCCGAGGGTATCGCCCTGCTTCTTTGCCTTTTCAATCTCAGAAATCATGGATTCCTCAGCTGCCTTATCAAAGGCACGCACTGGGGACTCATCAATCGCAGTGAGATCCCCTGGTGCAGGTGATGGGCCCACGTAAGGCTCAGATGGGCCGATGGAAATCACGTGCGAAAGGACCTCAACGCCCAGGGTCTCACGCAGGAAGCTGCGCGCAATGGTTGCTGCTGCAACTCGGGATGCGGTCTCACGGGCAGAGGAACGCTCCAGAATCGGACGCGCCTCGTTCTGTGCGTACTTGATCATGCCGGCAAAGTCCGCATGGCCTGGACGTGGACGAGTCAGTGGCGCACCACGTCCGGAACCCATGGCTTTAGCTACCTCTGGGTCTTCCATGTCTACTGGCTCAGCAGACATGATGGTGGTCCACTTTGGCCACTCGGTATTGCCAATCATGACGGCAATCGGGCTGCCCAATGTCAGTCCGTGGCGGATGCCGGTCAGAAGGGTAAGTTCATCAGCTTCAAACTTCATACGCGCACCGCGGCCATAGCCCAGGCGGCGACGAGCGAGCTGGAACGAGATTTCATCACGGTCGACGGGTACACCGGCTGGCATGTGCTCAAGCATTGCGATGAGCGCCTGGCCGTGGGATTCCCCTGCAGTAGTCCAACGAAGCATGTGAACCATTATCACACGACGCGATCCACAATGAACCATTTGCCTCCGGGTTAGATTCACACCCCTACCCCTAACAAGGTGTAGATAGAATAAGTGCAGTAGCAATTAACATGCCCGGCCCATTGGGCGGGTCCGAGAATTTGTCGCGTTGAGCTGCACCAAGGTCACATTCATTCCGGATTGTGGCGGGCGCGCTGCGTCTGCGGATAGCAATTCCCCACGCGAGAGTAATCACGGCGGTGATGACGATCGCGAGAAACACCCAAATTAAGCCACGGTTGAGCACAATGAGGATGCCCAATGGGATGGCGAGTTTGATATCACCTCCGCCCACTCCCCCGAGAAACAATGCCAACGCAAGATAAACCAGCACCCACATCAAGCCCCAATAGCCGTGCATCTGCGCGGTGATAGCTGGATAAATAAGCGCATAAATCCCCGCTGGAATGGTCAACCAATCTGGCAGTCGGCGCTGCGTGATGTCGAAGTACATCAACAACGCGGCCCACATCAGCCCGAGTAGAAGAACGAGTGCCCCCGCGCCCAGCGTCCCCGCACCCGAAAAGTTATAGATCATTTCTCCCCGATCCCCCTATGTGGGATTGAGGATAGCAAAAGGCGCCGGGTGAAACACGACACCGGGTAAAACCCGATGCCGGAGGATGAAGTGCGCTGCTAGCGGTTTTCTTGTCCCTTGGTGTGAACCATGTAGTCTTCCAGTGCTGCGAACATTGCATCACGGGGAGCTTCATGGCCGGTGTACTGCTCGAATTGGCTGAATGATTGATATGCCAGCATGCGGTGACCGCACACCGTTGGGTAGCCATCGGCAGCCGCGTGCACCGTTAATGGGGTCGGCCACGGATCGTAGATAACATCCAAGACCGGCGCATGGGCAAGGGAAAATTCATGCCCACCCAGGGCATCGGAAGGCACGGTGGAAATGATGACTTCGGCCTTGAGCGCGATAGCCTCAATGTTGTCCTGATAGCTCAACGGTTCAATGTGAATCCCCAAAGCATCCGTGAGATTTCTTAGTTCTTCACGGCGGTCAGAGCGGTTTAGCAGGTCCACGTGAGTGATACCGCGCTGCGCTAAAGCCCACAAGGCTGGACGAGCAGTGCCACCGGAGCCAATCAATAACGCGCGTTTACCGGGTGCCATGCTATCGGCCATGCGGCTGTCTTCCGCGCGCCCCAGCAACTCATTGAGTGCACCTTGTACGCCCTCGGTATCTGTATTATCTGCGCGCCAACCGCCATCAATGCGCACCAGAGTATTGGCAGACCCCATCAGCTGGGCACGCTCGGTGACTTCAGTGGCCAGGTTGAGCGCAGCGAATTTTCCAGGCATGGTCACCGAAAACCCACGGAAATCTTCATCTGCGGATTGTACGATTCCTGGCAGGGTCTCCCCATTCGCTTCGATCCGAGAATAAGACCAATCATCCAAGCCAAGAGCCCGATATCCAGCGGTATGCAGGATTGGTGACATGGAGTGCGCGATGGGTTGTCCCAGCACAGCAGCGCGTGGCATTGATGTGGTCTCCTTTTAAAGACGTAACTTAAAAAGCGTGAAGCAAGAGAGCGTGCTACTCGCGTTGAGTATCGAGGATGCCCGAGTCTATCGCACGGTCAACCTGCTCGAGGTGCTCCTCGAAAGTATTGGTGAACACGGTGGTTCCCTGTTCATCAATAGTCACGAAGAAGAGCCAATCACCATCAGCTGGGTTTTCCATGGCTTCGATTGCTTCATCGGATGGGGATGCAATTGGAGTCTCTGGCAATCCGTCCATGGCGTAGGTGTTCCACGCATTGACATTCGCACGGTCTTCATCGGTGGTCGCCAACTCGACGTCTTCCAAGCCATAGTTGACTGTGGAGTCAAACTCCAAACGCATCGGCTCTTCTAGACGGTTGAGGATAACGCGCGCTACCTTATCAAATTCGCCAGCTGGAGCTTCGCGCTCCACCAAGGACGCGGAGGTCAACAACTCATAAGGGGTCAGACCAATGGCTTCCGCACGCTGTTCGATACCGGTCTCGTTGTACCGAGCAGTGGAACGGCTAATGAGGTCCGTAAGGATTTCTTGAGCGGACATATTCGGGTCCAGCACGTACTGGCCAGGGGCAATCAGGCCTTCAATACGCTTCGGATCCTCACCACGGGCACGGATGTCTTCCAACGCCCACTCCGGTGCACCAAGTTCAGCTGGATCCACGGTCGCTGCGGTATTTTCCAGCTCTGCCTTATCTACACACTCACCGTCATTGCAGGTCACTGCCTCAATGAGTGAGTAGATGCCATAGCGGACGTCGCCGCCAAGGACGTTAATGTCCATCAATGTGGAGCCGCCCTGGACTTCGAGCATGTCCACGCGGTTTTCAGTATTGAGCAAAGCTTCGACTGCAGCATTGCCACTCATCTGACCTTGCAGGCGGTAGAAACCAGGCTGAATGCTGCCTGCGTCCATATTATTTGCGGCAGCAGTCTGGAAAGCAGCGTCTGTTTTCACAATGTCCCGCTCAGCCAGCTCAGGACCAAGCTGAGAGATTGAAGAACCCTCGGGAATCTGGACTAATTCAACGGTGCCATTGCCCTCGCCCTCATAGTCATTGCTCTCGGCCTCGTTACCGCCGCCGCTGAGCACGCTCATGGCAATGTAGGCGACCGCGCCAATGATGAGCACGAAGGACGCAATAAGTACCGCAAGTCCGCGTTGGCGGCGCTTCACGTGGACTGGTTCCATAGACTTACCCAGTCGGGGTTCTTTGTGGCTCACTAAGGTCACGGCTCCTTGGGTTCATTACATGGCATTGACGAAATGCAGGTGACATTCAACCATCAACATGTTTTAACGCCACCACACTAGCTGGTCGATCCCCGTGAAGCCATCTGACATACCGTGGAATCGTTACCTTTCTGAGATATTCTAGTTATATTCCTGAGTTTAAACTGAGTCTTGAGCAGAAATCCTAAGATTCGAGATTACGTGCGCGTCCATCCAGCCAGGATTGCAGGATCTCAACCGCAGCTGCCTGATCAATGACTGCACGACCCTTCTTTTCGCTCACACCGGATGCTCTAAGCGCGGTGGTCGCGGCAACCGTAGTCAGGCGTTCATCGCCCATGCGAATAACCGGAATCGGGGTGGGAACGTCAGGATCACCGGCAAGAGGCTTGCCCAAGCGCCGTTTGATACGAAACGCAATTTCTTTTGCATGCTTGACGCTAGCTGAGCCATTGCCTTGAAGATCACGTGGCAAGCCCACCACGATTTCAACAGCGGAGTATTCGGAGATGAGGGCCAAGAGCTTATCGATATCACCCTTGTCCGCATCCTTCAGCCCCGTCTCACGAGGCACAGTCTCGACAGGTGTGGCGAGCTTGGCATCGCGATCTGACACTGCCACGCCGATACGGACAGTACCGACGTCCAGTCCCAGCCTGCGGCCCGGTCCTGGATCGTCAATACCTGGGGTATCAGGAGAAACTTTCGCCATCACTTTCCTTCTGTCCGCTTATCGTCCTGGTTTATCTGCAGAACTCGAATATTCGCTTGGGCCGAAAGTTAAAGATTGCCCGCGAAATCCTCGACTGCAGCGAAGCCAGCATCGATACCATCAGCTTGGCTACCAGCACCTTGTGCCATGTCTGGCTTGCCACCACCGCGGCCATCGACGTATTCGCCAAAGAGCTTGACGATATCGCCGGACTTGACGCCGCGTGCGACCGCAGACTTGGTCGCTGCAGCAATGAAAGGAACATTACCGTCATTGACGGAGGTCAACACGATAATCGCATCTTCATTCTGCATGCGGTTGCGCAGGTCGGTTGCCAGTGTGCGCAGGTCGCCTGCGGCAACACCAGCTGGCAGGTTCACGGTCAGAACCTTAAAACCGTTGATGTCCTTGGCCTGTGCCACGTACTCGCCGGCATTAGCCTGCAGCTGTGCCTGGTGCAGACGCTCGATTTCCTTCTCTGCTGCCTTAAGCTTCTCGCTGAGCGCAGCGATGCGCTCTGGCAGATCGTCAGATGGGACCTTGAGGTCCTTCGAGACGGCATCGATAAGCGCTGCTTCCTTGGAGTAATAACGGAAAGCATCCATACCGGAATATGCCTCAATACGGCGTGCGCCTGAACCAACGGAGGACTCACCCAGTACGGAGATCGGACCAATCTGGGAAGAATGTGCAACATGGGTACCACCACAAAGCTCGATGGAGAATGGTCCACCGATTTCTACCACGCGCACATTGTTGCCGTAGTTTTCACCGAAGAGCGCCATCGCGCCCATCGCCTTCGCTTCCTCCAAAGAGGTTTCGATGGTGTTAACAGCAAAGTCAGAGTCAACCGCCTGGTTAGCAATGGTGGCGATTTCATCCATCTGTGCCTGTGTGAGCTGCTCGGTGAAATTGAAGTCAAAGCGTAGGTAGCCTGGACGGTTCAAGGAACCTGCCTGGACGGCTGTTGGGCCGAGCACCTGGCGCAGCGCTGCGTGGATGAGGTGGGTACCGGTGTGCGCCTGGGTTGCCCCATGGCGCCACTGCTGATCTACAGCAGCGGTCACATTCGAGCCCAGATCCAGACCACCGGAAGTCACGGTCGCCTTATGTACCCACAGCTTCTTACCGATCTTCTGAACATCAGAGACATCCAATACGGTGTCACCGGTGAAGATGCGTCCGCGGTCAGCCATCTGGCCACCGGATTCTGCATATAGCGGGCTGTGATCCAAAATCACTTCGATTTCCTCGCCCGCGCCAGCAGAAGAGACCTTCTCGCCATCACGAACCAGACCGATCACCTTCGCATCAGACTCCAGCTCTTCATAGCCGGTGAAGATGGTTGGCTGGTTATCCACCCATTCGCGGTAAAGCGACTCATCAGCATGCCCGTGCTTCTTCGCACGGTTATCTGCCTTAGCGCGCTCACGCTGCTCGGTCATCGCAGCATTGAAGGATTCCATGTCCACTTCAAGGCCAGCCTCAGCTGCCATTTCCAAAGTCAGGTCAATTGGGAAACCATAGGTATCATGCAGCTCGAAAGCTTCATTACCTTTAACTGTGGTCTTACCCTCAG
This sequence comes from Corynebacterium sp. L4757, assembly GCF_043673995.1. Taxonomy (NCBI): domain Bacteria; kingdom Bacillati; phylum Actinomycetota; class Actinomycetes; order Mycobacteriales; family Corynebacteriaceae; genus Corynebacterium; species Corynebacterium sp. L4757. Next base: position 192,014 of record NZ_JBIMEN010000001.1, read on the forward strand.
CTTTGGCTGCTTGTGCCACCTCATCGAAGCGGTGTGTGCCGGACTCAAGAGTCTTCAGGAAAGACTTTTCTTCGTTGATGACAACGCGCAGAATGCGCTCGCGGTTCTCGGCGATTTCTGGGTAGGACGGGGTCATGGTGTCCATGATGGTGTTAATGAAACGCTCCAGGACCTCAGCCTGTGCACCGAGTAGACGAGCCGACCGGATGATACGGCGCACCAGGCGGCGCAGGATGTAGCCACGGCCCTCATTTGATGGTGTAACGCCATCAAGAATCAGCATCATCGCGGTACGGGAGTGGTCCGCAATCACCCGGAAACGCACGTCATTGATGCGCTCATCTTGTGGATCCTCATAGGTCGCGCCAGTGACCTTTTCTGCTTCCTCAATAACGGGACGCAGAAGATCCGTTTCGTAGACATTGTCAACGCCCTGCAGGATACAAGCGACGCGCTCGATGCCCATGCCCGTATCAATGTTCTTCTTTGGCAATTCACCAAGGATCTCAAAGTTGCCCTTGCCGGTGCCCTCACCGCGGATGTTTTGCATGAAGACCAAGTTCCAGATCTCCATGTAGCGGTTGTCATCAGCCTCAGGGCCGCCCTCTTGGCCATATTCTGGACCGCGGTCATAGTAGATTTCCGAGCATGGGCCGCATGGTCCTGGAACACCCATGGACCAGTAGTTATCTTCCATGCCCATGCGCTGGATACGTTCCTTTGGCACGCCAATAACGTTGTGCCAAATATCAGCTGCCTCATCATCATCCAAGTAGACGGTGACCCACAGGCGCTCGGAGTCTAGGCCCAAGCCGCCTTCCTCAACCGAGTTGGTCAGCAAGGTCCAGGCATTCTTAATGGCACCTTCCTTGAAGTACTGACCGAAGGAGAAGTTGCCGGCCATCTGGAAAAAGGTGTTATGGCGGGTGGTGATACCAACTTCTTCGATATCCAGGGTGCGAACACACTTCTGGATCGAGGTTGCTAAACCATTTGGGTAAGGAGGGGTCTGCTGACCCAGAAAGTATGGCTTGAAAGGAACCATGCCAGCGTTAACGAACAGCAGGTTCGGGTCATCAAGAATCAACGAGGCGCTTGGTACCGCTTCGTGACCGCTATTAACGAAGTGCTGGGTAAACCGTTCGCGAATCTCATGAGTCTTCACTGTGTACGTGTCCTTTAATACATCTCTGGGTTGCATCCACCACCGGGCAGAACCGGTGCTGAATCAATACTATTGGCTTCATCTTTGCGCGCACCATATCTTGGGGAAAATTGGTACGGGCATAACAACACAAGACTTTACCCGCCTTGGTTAATTTCATCGGAATATGGGGTGAGAAAAGCGTCTATTGCTTGCGGCCATCGCCGCGAACAATCCCACGCAGGCGTGGGAGGTATTCATTAATGCGCTTTTCTGCACCATGATCGGTGGGCTGATAGTACCGAGTATCTTTCAACTCTTCCGGCAAGTATTGCTGCGGCACTACCCCACGCGGGTCATCATGTGGGAATTGATACCCCACTGCGTTACCCAAGCGCTTGGAACCTTCATAATGTCCATCACGTAGGTGCGCTGGGACGTGACCAATCTTGCCCCGGGCAATATCTTCCTGCGCGGCGGATATTGCTTGCATGACCGAGTTTGATTTGGGTGCTGTGGCCAGGTGAATAACGGCTTGTGCGAGTGGAATTCGAGCTTCTGGCAGACCAATGAGCTGCGCCGCTTGAGCTGCAGCTACTGCGGTGGGCAGCGCCGTCGGATCTGCCATACCGACATCTTCGGAGGCATGCACAATCAGCCGACGCGCAATGAAGCGCGGGTCTTCCCCTGCCTCAATCATGCGTGCTAGATAGTGCAACGCTGCATCCACATCAGAACCACGTATGGATTTAATAAATGCCGAGACGACGTCATAATGCTGGTCACCATCGCGGTCATAGCGCACTACGGCGCGATTGACACTGGCATGCAAAATCTCCGAGGTCAGAACCGGTACTGCTGGCGCACCAGAGGAAGCTGAATCCAAATCAGGCGATGAATCTGGGTCCTGATCTCCTTCTGCTTTTTTCGCAGAATCTTCGGTTGTCTCGGCTGCTGCTTCCAGATAGGTCAGCACACGGCGGGCATCGCCACCGGCGAGCATGATGAGCTGCTCTTTGGCATCGGCAGCAATGCTGATGCGTCCAGCCAAACCACGTTCGGATTCAACAGCGCGATCAATGAGTATGCCGATATCCACTGGCTCCAGCGAGTTGAGTTGCAGCAGCAGTGAACGTGAAAGCAAGGGTGCGACCACGGAGAAGGATGGATTCTCTGTCGTGGCGGCAACCAATAGCACCGTGCGGTTTTCTACCGCGGCTAAGAGTGCATCCTGCTGGGTTTTAGAAAAGCGATGGACCTCATCGATAAACAGAACGGTACGCACCCCGCGAATCGCTTCCTGGCGGGCATGCGTGATGACTTCACGGACCTGCTTGACACCGGAATCCAGCGCGGAGAGCCCCACGAAGTTTTGCCCCATCGCTGATGCAATGAGCGATGCAATAGTGGTTTTGCCCGTTCCGGGCGGGCCATACAGAATGACAGATGCTTCGCCGGAGCCTTCCACCAGTCGACGCAGTGGCTTTCCTGGAGCAAGCAGGTGGTCTTGGCCAACGACCTCGTCGAGGTTTTGGGGGCGCATACGCGCAGCCAACGGCGAACCACTGTGGGTTGCGAACATCGAGCTGCCACGACCGGTAATCCCAGATGCGGATTCCTCATGTGGTTGCGGTGAAGCTGTCGGAAACAGCGAATCTTGCGTCATATCAACCTTCCGACCCTCGAGGCGAGATTAGTGCTAAAGCTGGCGAACGTCGCGGAGCCGTTCCGCCACCGTCTGGCAATAGTCGGCGATGGTCTGGTATTCCTCAGCATAGGAGCCACGCCCACGGCGAGCTGCAAAACGAGCCAGCGACTCAAAGGTTTCAAAGAGGTCCCGGCGGACCAACTGCTCCTCATCGTCGAAAGGTCCTTGCGAGCCTGGACGAAGTAGCGAATTAGCCATCGCATCATCTACTTCGCGCTTCTCAGAAGCGAAAGAAGCCAGCTCTTCTACCCCGCCGGTATACATGGTGGCAACACTAGAAAGCGCCCAACCAATCAAAGAGCGCACGATGAGACGATTGAGCTCTTCATTTTCACCAAAACGTGGCCAAGTCTTGGTGACCTCGCGTGACCATGCATGAACAAAGATATCTGCTTCTTCATCCGAAATTGGACGCGCAAAGAGGAATTGAGGGAACCCGGCAATCACACACGCGACATCGAATCCGACATTGCGGAATCCGGCCCACTCATAGTCCAAGAATGAAATCTTGTGGGAGACAATAATATTGTCGGGTGAGAGGTCAAAAGGTGTGAAAGCGCGCTCATTCCCGCTCAAGAGAGTGGCCGCCGCAGAATGCGCGTAGGACTTCACTGGCTCTGGTGGGGTCAGACCCGCCCGCTCCAGAATTTCTGCACCGAGATAAATCGAATTGTGCAGTGCATCCGAGCGCAGCTGGTAATTGAACTTATCTGGCTGGTTTCGGATGACACGATTGCGTAAAGCTTCAAAGTCAGGTTCGCGCCCAGCGGTCTCCGCATGCATCTGACCTAACTCGGTACCGAGTGCACGGATAACCTGCGTGCGCTCATCATCACTAGCCTGCGCCAAAGTATCCGACAAGGTATTGGAATCCCCAAGATCCGACAGCACCAAGATGCGCTGCTCGAGGTCATGCGCGAGCAAAACAGGACCAGGGCGGGTGTCTTCAGACAGAGAGGTGGTGAACTGATATGACACAACCTCACTAATGAACGCGGCATCATCTATCGCATGTCCCGTTGCCGGGTTGTGCTTGAGGACAACGGTGCGCTGTTGCAGAAAAGGCGAGGATGCCACCCGGGCACGAAGAACGAGCGCATGGCCTGAGCCGGAGAGCGGCTCAATTTCTGAGAGTTTCTGTTGACCGCCAAATCGCCGCGACAGCAAGTCTTGAGCAATGTCTATGACTTGTTGTTGTTCCAGATTCACGGTGTACTCCTCAGATCTGGCAGCGCTGATGTTCAAGCGCTACCTCGATGTCTTTCTTCGGCCACTAGGTGGACTGCTCAAAGAGCCTATCTTAGGCTTCTTCCTCTGCTGATTCGGTGTTTTCTGCCTTGGACTTGGCTGCCTTCGCCTTTTCTGGTTTGAAGTCCACGCCAGTCTCCTTGCGCTGCTGCGCAGGAATCGGTGCTGGAGCATCGGTCAGCGGATCGACTCCGCCACCAGACTTCGGGAAAGCAATGACGTCGCGGATCGAATCAAAGCCACCGAGCAGGGAAACAATACGGTCCCAGCCAAAAGCGATACCGCCGTGAGGTGGTGCGCCGTACTGGAAAGCATCAAGCAGGAAGCCGAACTTCTCCTGAGCTTCTTCCTCACCAATGCCCATGACGTTGAAGACACGCTTCTGGACTTCACCATTGTGGATACGGATGGAACCGCCGCCAATCTCATTGCCATTACAGACAATGTCATAGGCATAAGCAGTTGCTTCCCCTGGATTTTCATCGAAGGAATCCATCCACTCAGGCTTAGGAGAGGTAAACGCGTGGTGGACAGCGGTCCACTTGGAGTTACCCAGAGCCACATCGCCGGAAGCGGTGGCATCGGCTGCAGGCTCAAACATAGGAGCGTCAACTACCCAGGTAAATGCCCAGTCGCCTTCCTTGATCAGGTCTAGCTTGCGTGCAATTTCGCCACGGGCTGCGCCCAGCAACGCGCGGGAAGATTTGGTGTCCCCTGCTGCGAAGAAAATGGCGTCGCCTGGCTTTGCACCAACATGCTCAGCAATTCCTTCGCGCTCAGCTTCGGTGATGTTCTTAGCAACCGGGCCACCCAGGGTGCCGTCTTCAGCAATGGTGATATAGGCAAGACCCTTAGCGCCGCGCTGCTTCGCCCATTCTTGCCAAGCATCGAATTGGCGGCGTGGCTGGGATGCGCCACCCTCCATAACTACTGCACCGACGTATTCATTCTGGAACACACGGAATGTGGTGTCCTTGAAGAAGTCAGCGCACTCCACGATCTGGATATCAAAACGCAGATCCGGCTTATCGGAGCCGTAGTACTTCATCGCATGCGCATAGGTCATGCGTGGGATTGGGGTGGTGATTTCATAGCCAATGAGCTTCCACAGCTCAGCGATGATCTCTTCGCCCAATGCAATAACGTCATCCTGGTCCACGAAAGACATCTCAACGTCGAGCTGAGTAAACTCTGGCTGACGGTCTGCGCGGAAGTCCTCGTCACGGTAGCAACGGGCAATCTGGTAGTAGCGCTCCATGCCAGCAACCATGAGCAGCTGCTTGAACAGCTGTGGGGACTGTGGCAGTGCGTACCAAGAACCTGGCTTCAAACGAGCAGGAACTAGGAAGTCACGCGCACCCTCAGGAGTGGAACGGGTCAGCGTTGGGGTCTCGATCTCAGTGAACTCATGAGCATCCAATACGCGTCGTGCAGCGCGGTTGGCTGCGGAACGCAGACGCAGTGCATCACCCTGGGTCTTGCGGCGCAAGTCGAGGTAGCGGTAGCGCAGACGCGCTTCCTCGCCAACCTCACCGGAAGTAGATGGGTCATCAATCTGGAAAGGCAGTGCTGCAGACTTATTCAACACCTCAAGCTCAGTAACGTTCACTTCAATGTCACCGGAAGCCAAGTTCGGGTTCTCAGAACCTTCTGGTCGAGCTTCGACAACACCGGTCAGCTTCACCACGAATTCGGAGCGCAGCTCGTGTGCCTGCTCCGCTACCTCGGATTCACGGAATACAGCCTGGGCGAGACCAGAACGGTCGCGCAGGTCGATGAAGATGACGCCGCCATGGTCACGACGACGAGAAACCCAACCAGTAAGGGTGACGGTTTCTCCAGTCAGCTCTTTGCGGAGTTCGCCCGCTAGGTGTGTACGCAACACGTTAGTGTTCATTCCTTTCAAGTTTGCAACCACTTCTTCCCCACCTTCGCCTTGCGTAGACAGCGCGCGCGACACGGAGGGAAGAAGACATGAACGGCCCAAGTCTACTCGCTCACACCACCGCTAGTACCTTAAGGGGTCAAACTTTTACAGCCTCTGCACAACCAACCCCCAGCATCAGGCATTAGGCCTTCAGGAATCCCCAGTACACCGCTCCGTTGAGGGACTCGGGCGACAACTGCGGCGCCTCACTCTGACTTAGAAAGCACCCTGGGACCTTGGTGGATGAAAAATACGTGGCAAAAGGTGCGGACTCTTCATGGATGGATTCTTCTTCATTCCATTTGAAAAATCCCTGGATATGCCAGACCTTAAACTGCCGCTGTAAGTAGCCGCCATGGTGCACAATTTTTGCCTTTGTGCAGTGATAACTGCTTGTGCTGTGGCAAAATTAGTACATGACTTTCAAAAAGGGTGCAGATATCAGCGGCAAGCGCGCCTCCACCGGTGGCCGCGGTGGCCGCGGTGGCATGATCGCTGCCGGTGGTGGCGCTGGTTCTATCCTGCTCATTGGTTTATTCCTGCTGCTGGGCGGCAATCCTGCCCAAATAGATGATGTATTCGGTGGCCGGAATCAAAATCAGCCGGCACTTGAAAGCGGTGACGATACTGGCGGGCTTGAGCACTGCCAAACCCCTGAAGATGGAAATCTCTATGCCGATTGCCGGGTGGAGTTTGCTGCAATGTCAGTCGATGACTTCTGGGAAGTAGCGCTGCCTGAGCAGGCTGGCATTGAATACACCGAACCTGGCCGTGTGATTTTCCAGGACTCCACGCAATCTGGTTGTGGTATGGCAACCGCGGCCACTGGCCCCTTCTATTGCCCTGCCGATCAATCCGCCTATTTCGATGTCTCATTTTTTGATCAACTGGAAAACTATGGCGCAACAAATGCGCCACTGGCACAGATGTACATCGTTGCTCATGAGTTCGGCCACCACATCCAGCAGCTGGAGGGCACTCTGGGCCTATCCAATTACAACGATCCGGGTGAAGATTCGACGGCCGTGAAGATTGAGCTGCAAGCTGATTGCTATGCCGGCCTCTGGGCAGCACATGCAGATAAGGGCGAAGATGCCATGCTGGAACCGATTACCGATGAGCAGCTGGCCTCAGCGATTGACACTGCCCGAGCGGTTGGTGATGACAATATTCAACAGCGCTCCGGCGGCGAAGTCCGCCCCGACATGTTTACCCACGGCTCCTCCGAGCAGCGCCAAGAGGCATTCATGACCGGATACCGCGAAGGCACCATGGCGTCCTGTGACACCCTAGAACGTGGCGTCTATTCTTCCTAAAGAATAATTTTTAAGTAGTGGGCGGGCATTCTTACCTCTCACGCCTCAGCGTTTTCTAATAGCCTTAAAAGCTATGACGTCTAGAGCAGATGATTCGCAGCCACAGCCCCAGAGCAGAGCCATTCCGTTCCTTGCGGCTTTCAATGACATCGAGACGCATTTGCGCATAACGCTGGAAGCAAAACGGTCTGATTCTTTCTGGTGGATGGTTGATCGTGCCGTCGATAAGCATCTGCTTTCGCGCCGGCAGGGCGAAGATCTTAAAGATTATGGCAACCTGCGTAACGCTATTTCGCACGGCCGGTACAACGATGGCGAGCCCATCGCTGAGCCCCATGCGGTGGTGGTGAAAAACATTGAACTGCTCCGAGGTCTACTGGTGGACCCACCTTTGGCGATTTCCATCCTCGACACCGCCGAGGTTATCCGATTAACTCCAGAATCCAGCATCGAGGACGCCCTCCAAGTCGTCCGGGAAGAAGGATTCGCACAGATCCCAATTTATGACGAGCAGGGCAAGTTCGTTCAGCTACTGACCACCAACACCATCTCCCGGTGGGTCGCGATTGATTTGGCAGATAATAAGGCTCTCGATGCTCGCACTATCGCTGATGTGCTGAAGATAGTAAATAAAATCGATACGGCAGTCTTCTTAGCGCGCGATACCACGGCCCAAGAAGCCGTTGATGCGCTCACCACCCCCGACAAAAATGGCCGGGTGCCTTATGCCGCAATAGTGACCGAAACCGGCGATAAGCACCAGAAACCGCTGCGCATCATCACCGCATCTGACCTGGCAGTTTTGATTGATTCTTTGAGCTTGGAATAACTTCCCACATATTTTGTTGACATGTCATAGATATTGTAAACTGGGAGCCCACAAGGTCATTAGGCACCAGACACCAACCCTTTAAAAAGTTAGGACAAGCCCATGCAATTCGGCATCTTCACCATCGGTGACGTCACCCAAGACCCCACCACCGGCAAGACCCCAACCGAGCACGAGCGCATCAATGCAATGACCCAAATTGCGGTGAAGGCTGAAGATGTTGGCCTGGATGTCTTCGCCACCGGCGAGCACCACAACCCACCATTTGTGCCATCTTCCCCAACCACGCACCTGGCTTATATCGCCGCGCAGACCAAAAATATTCAGCTATCTACCTCAACCACGCTGATTACCACCAATGATCCGCTCAAGATTGCTGAAGACTTTGCCTTCCTGCAGCACCTTTCGGGCGGCCGCGTTGATGTCATGATGGGCCGTGGCAACACTGGCCCGGTCTACCCATGGTTTGGCAAGGACATCCGTGAGGGTATCCCGTTGTCGATTGAGAACTACCACCTGTTGCGCCGTTTGTGGCGTGAGAAAAACATCTCCTGGGAAGGTAAGTTCCGCACCCCATTGCAGGGATACACCTCCACGCCATTCCCGCTCGATGATGTCCCACCATTTGTGTGGCACGGCTCCATCCGTTCCCCACAAATTGCGGAGCAGGCCGCGTTCTATGGCGATGGCTTCTTCCACAACAACATCTTCTGGAATAAAGAACATGTCGCACAGATGGTCCGCATGTACCGCAGCCGCTTCGAAGCATATGGCCATGGCAGTGCCGACCAGGCAATCGTCGGCTTGGGCGGTCAAATCTTTGTAGCTGATACCGAAGAGAAAGCAAAGAAGCAGTTCCGCCCATACTTCGACGTCGCACCGGTCTACGGCCACGGACCAAGCTTGGAAGAGTTCACCGAATTGACTCCACTAACTGTCGGCACCGTCGAGCAGGTCATTGATCGCACCATGCAATTCGCCGACTGGGTGGGTGACTACCAACGTCAAATGTTCCTCATGGACCACGCTGGCCTGCCACTAGAGGTTGTCCTCAACCAGATCGAAATCCTGGGCACCCAGATTGTGCCGGAACTGCGCAAGCGCATGGAAGCACGCCGCCCAGATCACGTGCCATCCGATCCACCATCACATGCTTCTTTGAAGGCTAACCGGGAGCACCCACACTTTGCGGTCGCTCCAGGCAAGATTGCTGACGAGGCTTAGAGCACGGAATTTTCACTAAGGGTAGGCTCACTAGGTGGCTTCTATAGCCCCCTACCTTCCTTGTTAATTTTAGAGTCAGAAAGAGTTAGAAAATAATGCGTTCATTGGCCGTAGTCACAGCCGGTTTATCTACTCCCTCCTCCACCCGTCAATTGGGCGAGAAGATCGCGGCGGCAGTTGAGGCCGCGGTGACTTCCCGGGGTGAGTCGGTAGAAATCCATTTCTTGGAGGCTCGTGACTACGCCGAAGAGTTGGCACAGTCGCTCATTAATACCGCTGCGCAAACGCCTTTGCTTGACGAGGCGCGCAGGACCCTTTCAGCTGCCGATGGCCTCATTGTGGTCACCCCGATTTTCCAGGGCAGCTACTCAGGCCTCTTCAAGATGTTCTTCGATTCTTTAGATACTGAGAGCATCAATGACATGCCGACGATTATTGCGGCCACTGCGGGCTCTGCACGTCACAGCATGGTTCTCGATTTCGCTCTGCGCCCTCTAATGACCTTCCTGCACGCGATGGTTATGCCCACCGGTGTATTCCAAGCAACGGAGGACTTTGGCACTCCCGAAGGCGCACGCATTGAGCAGCGCATCAGCCGCGCAGCGGGCGAGATCGCGAATTTCATGGTGGCGAACCCAGACCATGTGGAGGGACTTGCGGGCAATTTTGATGGCGGAAACTCCCGCAAGCGTAAATCCGGGGTTGGGATTGATACCGATGACTTCGTACCAATGTCTGACTGGTTGAAATAGACCTTCCCCGTCTCCCCTGCTCATCGCCTTAACGCGGTGGGCAATTTTTTATGGATCTAAGCGAATCTGATACACCTAGACTTTGGCAAATTAATCAATCTAAGAAGCGTTAGAATGGCGATAAACACTAAGCACTTCCTGCGTTAATCAAGGTGCTAGTGACTAAGAATAAATTTCCCCAATTGACTTTAAAAATTTCCAATCAAGGTAGAAAGGCGGCATTGAATGGCTATTAGTGTCGTAGATATCTTCTCAGTCGGCGTCGGCCCATCGTCATCACACACCGTTGGACCAATGCGCGCCGCAAAAAGTTTCATGGAGTCTCTACCCCAGGCTCCCGCAAAAGTTCATACCGAACTGCGCGGCTCCTTGTCCGCAACCGGTAAAGGCCACGCCACCGACCGCGCCGTTATCCTCGGCTTGGCCGGGTGGACGCCATTGACAGTGCCAGTGGATGCTGAGCCAGCAGCAGGCAGCTTCATTCCTTCTGAAGGCAACATCTCCGGTCCGTTTGGCCATGTGGAATATTCCATCGCTTTTAATAATGAACCAGTCCCGGAACACCCCAACTGCCTCATCTTCAGTGCATGGGATGACAGCGGCAATGAGATTGCAACTAGCATGGAGTATTTCTCCGTCGGTGGCGGATTCGTGCTCTCGCGTGCTGAATTAGACGCGCAATTTGCTGAGAATCAAGAAGTCCCAGCGGGTATGGCTGCTGCACAGAGCGAAGACAACACAATTCCTTATGAGTTCACCACGGGTGACCAGCTCTTAGATTTGTGTGAACGCCATGGCATGACCATCTGGGAGATCATTGCTGCCAATGAAGCGGTACTGCACCGAGCTGATGGTGGTTTGGACAAGGTCTACGCACACCTAGATCTAGTCTGGGATGTCATGCGAGAGTGCGTGACTGATGGCATTTCCACGAAAGGTATTTTGCCCGGCGGCCTTCGCGTTTCACGACGTGCACCACGCCTATATGCCCAGTTACTGGAGCAGCAAGACGACCCTTCCTCCGGATTTTCCGCGATGGAATGGGTCAACCTTTATGCGCTGGCTGTCAATGAACAAAATGCTGCCGGTGGCCGCGTTGTAACTGCGCCGACCAATGGTGCCTGCGGCATCATCCCAGCGGTGTTGCACTATGCGCGTGATTTTATCGAAGACTTCACTCGCGAATCAGCCCGCCGGTTCCTGTTGACCGCTGGTGCTGTCGGCATGATCATCAAGCAGAATGCTTCAATTTCGGGTGCTGAGGTTGGCTGCCAAGGCGAGGTCGGATCCGCTTCTTCGATGGCCGCTGCCGGTCTGGCGGAAGTTCTGGGTTCTACCCCAGCTCAAATCGAGAATGCGGCAGAGATCGCTCTGGAGCATAACCTCGGATTGACCTGCGATCCGGTTGGCGGTTTGGTCCAGATTCCATGTATTGAACGCAATGCGATTGGTGCTGTGAAGTCCATTAACTCAGCTCGCCTGGCGCGCATGGGTGAAGGAACCCACCACGTCACCCTCGACAACGCTGTACAAACTATGGCCGAAACGGGGCGCGATATGCACACCAAGTACAAGGAAACCTCCATTGGCGGCTTGGCCAAGACCTTAGGTCTATCCGTCTCCCAGGTGGAGTGCTAGAAAACGGCTCCCCCTAAAACCACACGAGGCGCCGTGAATGACTTTCATACATTCACGGCGCCTCGTTTACTTTTAACAAGTTACTGGCGCAGGGTCATTTTATGCCAGTTTTTGCTTAAGCACCGAGACAATATCGGAATTGGCGATATCCTCTTGCTCATGAGCCTGCAGATCTTTCAGGGCCACGGTGCCGTTTTCTAGTTCCTGGTCACCCAAAACCAGAGCGTAACGCGCACCAGCGCGGTCAGCACCTTTCATGGCGCCCTTCAAGCCGCGATCGCCATAAGACATATCGGAAGAAATACCCTCCGAGCGCAGATCGTTGATAATGCCGACCATCTTTTTCTTAGCTTCCTGTCCCAGAGCCACACCAAAGACCGCGGCACGCTCATCAACGCCGGGGATGGTCTTGCCTTCAGCTTCCAAAGCGAGGACAGCTCGGTCAACGCCAAGTCCGAAGCCAATGCCAGATAGTGCTTGGCCGCCCAGTTGCTCCATCAGGCCGTCATAGCGGCCACCGCCGCCAATGCCTGATTGGGCACCCAAACCGTCGTGGACGAACTCGAAGGTCGTCTTGGTGTAATAGTCCAGACCGCGAACCATACGTGGGTTAATCACGAATGGCACGCCCATCTCTTCGAGCAATGATTTCACTGTCTCAAAGTGCGTGGAGCACTCTTCGCAGAGGTGATCGAGCATCAAAGGTGCATCCGCTGTGGCTTCTTTAATCTCAGGACGCTTATCATCGAGCACTCGCAAAGGGTTAATCTCTGCACGGTGACGTGTTTCTTCATCCAAATCAAGATCAAAGAGGAATGCCTGCAGCTTCTCACGATAACTAGGGCGGCAATTACCACAGCCCAGCGACGTCATTTCAAGGCGGAATTCAGTGAGTCCCAGTGCCCGGTAGCCACGATCTGCAAGAGCAACTACTTCCGCGTCCAGCGCCGGATCATCCACGCCAATGGCTTCCACGCCAACCTGCTGCAGCTGGCGGTAGCGCCCGGCTTGCGGACGCTCATAGCGGAAGAATGGTCCATAATAAGCAATCTTTACTGGCAGCTGGCCACGGTCCAGGTTGTGCTGGATAACCGCACGCATAACACCTGCCGTGCCCTCTGGACGCAGTGTCACACTGCGGTCACCGCGGTCGGCGAAGGTGTACATCTCCTTGGAGACCACGTCTGTGGATTCCCCCACGCCACGTGCAAAAAGCGAGGTATCTTCAAATACCGGCAGCTCAATATGCGAATAGCCCGCTAAGTACGCTTGACCGACCAAGGTCTTGCGCACTGCGTCGAAAGTCGCTGACTGCGGCGGAACATAATCAGGCACGCCTTTTGGTGCTGAAATGGCTTGAAACTGCTTTTTATCACTCACGATTATCTAGATTACCTTCTCTGGGTTAAGGAGAAACCCATTGGTCTTTCTTTCCGCACGCATGGTGGTAGTCGGGCCATGGCCGGGCAATAGCGTGAGGTTATCGCCTAATGCGTCCAGCACCTTGTGTAAGGATTTCTGCATTGCCTGTGGATCTGAATGCTCTAGGTCTGTACGTCCAATCGAGCCCTTGAATAAGACATCGCCGGTCAGCGCAAAATCATCTGACACAATTACGACGCATCCTGGCGAATGACCTGGGCAGTGCAAGACCTCAAATTCCAGACCGACAAGCTGCAGCTTCTCCCCCTCCCCCATGCTCCTAACATCCTTGATCGGGATCATTGAAGCGGCATCAAAGAGTACTAATGATTGCGGTGACACACCCCGGCCATCCTCCAACATGAAGGCATCAGCGGGATGAATGTAGACCGGAATGTCCAGCCGCTTCGCTAAGTCGCCGGCCTCACGCGTATGGTCCAAGTGCCCATGGGAAAGCACAATTGCGTCAATGACAAAACCATGCTCAGCAGATAATTCCAAGACCTTGCTCATCGCATGCATGCCGGGATCTACCACAAAGGCGTGGCCGTCATTTTCCACAATGTAGGTGTTGGTTTTGTATGGGCCTGCTCCAAAGCCAAGAATTTGCATGCTTTTAAGCTTATCGTCTAAGTCCTCAAACCAGGCAACAAGAAAACTCCGATGCCCCCAGAAAATACTGGGTTCATCGGAGTCGACGAAAAGCGCGAGGCTTATTTACTGCAGTGCAGAAAGTGCTTCATCATAATCAGGTTCGGTGGTGACTTCATCTACGAACTTAGCGTAGACAACCTTGTGGTCCTCATCGGTGACAATGACGCCGCGGGCCAGCAGACCAGCTAGTGGGGAGTCCTGCAGGGTTGCGCCAAAGTCTTCACCGAAGGAAGAACGGAAGGCGGAAGCTGCGACAACGTTGTCCAAGCCTTCAGCTGCGCAGAAACGATCCAGTGCGAAAGGCAGGTCCTTCGAGATACATAGGACAACGGTGTTGTCCAAGCCATTAGCCTTCTCATTGAAAGAACGGGTCTGCGCTTGGCACACGCCGGTGTCAATGGATGGGAAGAGGGAGATAACCAGGCGCTTGCCTTCGTAGGCCGCCGGGGTGATGTCTGAAAGGTCGGTTCCAACTACGGTGAAATCTGGGATGGATTCGCCCACTGCTGGCAAGTCGCCTGCGGTGTGCGCTGGGTCATTATTGAAAGTTACGTTAGCCATGTCCCCGACGATACTGACCTTTAAGCTTTTGTGCCACGAATTGGTCATCGTCCAGCGTCATCAAATCTCACAGGGCTGCTTCACCCCTTGTTGCTCGCTCGCGCTAGAATCAGTCCGAGAAACTGGCGCAGGTTTGCTTGCCAGGTGTTCGTATTCAACGACTAGCTAAGGACCACCCACGGTGACTAGTAATAAAGAGCGTGGCGAAGAAGCCCTCAATCAACTTCAACGTGAAATTAAATCACGTGACCGTAAGGAAAAGGCACGTCCCTTCGGCGTTGTTATTGCCTCCCTGGTAGCGATTCTGGCTATCGGCGGCGGTATTACCTACATGGCTACCCAAAGCAATAATGACGAAGAGGTCGTAGCTGAGGATCAGGCCACGGATGCTGAAACTGCTCCTGAGGAGCAGGAGGTCATCACTCTGTCTGGTCAGCGCGAAACACCACTCGAAGGCACCGTGCAGTGCGAGTACAACGAGTCCGGCGAGGCAGCTAATGATGCGACTGTCCCTGATGGATCAGACGTGTCCACTGAAGGAACCGTAACGGTCAACTTGACCACCAACCATGGTGAAATCCCGATGGAGCTTGACCGCCAATTGGCTCCTTGCACCGTCAACGCCATTGCTGACTTAGCTGACCAGGGCTACTACGATGACACCATCTGCCACCGCATGACCTCTGGCGGTCTGGCAGTCTTGCAGTGTGGTGACCCAACCGGTTCTGGTTCCGGAGGCCCTGGATTCCAATTCGCAAATGAATATCCGACCGATGAGCTCGCCGATGATGCGCCAAGCCAGACCATCTACCCTCGCGGTTCCATCGCAATGGCTAACGCGGGCCCCGATACGAATGGTTCCCAGTTCTTCCTTAACTATGCCGATTCTACTTTGGCGCCTGATTACACCTACTTTGGTGACATCACCGAAGAGGGCTTGGAAACCTTGGACGCAATTGCCGAAATCGGCATCGAAGGCGGGCAGCCAGATGGTGCACCAGCTGAAGAAGTACGGATTGAATCTGCGAGCGTTGCCTAGCCCCTCAATCAAAATCGTTTCTCTCGAAATGTATTAAACAGATCCCTGTTGGCTTAACAAAGCCGCAGGGATTTATCTTTATTCAACCCACCGACCTTGAGCGGAAAACAACTTTAGGAAGCTTTCCACAGCCCACAGCACATTAGTGTTACGTATCACACTCTTTGAAATTCTTTGCAGAAGCCTTGCAATCCCCTTGGAGTCACGTTAACATCATCTCGTCTACTAGAACCCACGAAGTCTGAAGGATTTCATCATGAAGCTTTTCTCCCGCAAGGCACTCGTTGCTGGTGCAACCGCAGTTGCAATCTCTTTCGCTGGCACCTCTGTTGCTACCGCTCAGGACAATGAAGACGCCGTCACTACCCAGGACGAGACCACCCAAGAAGAGGGTACTCAAGATGAGGGCAGCGACAACGAAGGTGAAGAGAACACCAACGACGACGAAAACAACAACGATAACGCTGATGGCAACAAGGACGACGAGGAAGAAGATGACCTCTCCTCCGATCCTAAGGAAATCACCGCTTGGATCTCCGTATTCACTGCTGTAATTGGCGCACTGGGCACCCTGTTTACCTTCGCTAACAAGCACTTCGACTTCATGGCATAATCTCACATCTCATTAACTGAGATTTTGCCTTAAAGCTGCCTGAGCAATCATGCCAGGCAGCTTTTGCATGCATATGCATTGCTATTTCGTCCACCTCTATCAGGCTGCCCCTGTTCGAGTGTGTGAGGTTGAACCAATTACGGATATGTAGTTTAGAAAATGAAGACATTCTAGTAGACTATCTCTGAGCACTACACATCTGAATATTTAAGGATTCCCTACATGTCTCTTTTCTCTCGTCAGGCACTCGTTGCTGGCGCTACTGCCGTAGCGTTGACCTTCACCGGCGCAGGTATTGCAAATGCACAGAGCAGCTTCCCTGGCAGCTCCGAATCCACCACTACGGAGGAATCCAATAACACCGATATTTCCTCCGAGGATTCCTTCGTCTACAACCTGTTCATTGGTTCCACGAATGATGATGGCGAGCTCGACCCTAAGGCGTTCACCACCTGGATCAACACCATCAACTCTTTGCTTCGCACCATGGACAGCTTCCTGTCGATTGCGTAAGAATAGCTAGAGACTAGACGCCAAAAGCTTCGGTTCCATTCTCCTGAAATGGAACCGAAGCTTTTGCGTGTTTTATAGATACCTTGCTATCTCGGTTGCTGTGGTGGTGCGTCGAGAAGCTCCTTGGCACCGCGAACGTCTTTGAGTATCTCTAGGTCAAGCGTGGCGCCCATACGGATTATGGAAACTTGGCCAGTTGCCTCAAGTATCATCGCGCGAACATCCTCAATACTGCCGATGCCAGATTTGCGCAAAGCAATCCGGACATCGTCCCGGGAAAAGTGCGATGCGCGCAGGCCATTAGTCACCAATGCGCCTTCGAAGATGAGTAAGATTGGCTCACCGTCAATGAGGCGACGAATACCGCTTTTATCCCGCAGTATTCCAAACAGCGCTTCAAGCGCCATGAGCGTTGAGAGACCAATGATTCCGGCAGCGACTGTAGGTGGATGCCCGAGAATGGCACGACCTGCGACTGCGCCAAACATAATGATGATGACTGCATCAGACGCTGACATCGAGGTAAGCACACGGGACCCGAAAAGCTTCACCAAGATCAGAAATGCACCATAGGTCAGCACCGCCGCTGCGATGATGATCGGAATTCGATAGGGCTCGATCGTCAGCTGGTGCCGTGCTTCTTCTAGTATCGAATCTGTCCATGTCACGTCATCAACCATACCCGTGGCAATCCTCAGGAAAGAGCTTAAGCGGTCCCTCCCCCTGTAAATCGGGTGAAGAACCGCTCCAGTGGTGTCCTCAGCTAGCTCATCTTTAGCTAAGCAGGCTTCTTAGAATTGGATAGGGCTAACAGCGTTAATCTGAGCGCGCACATCATTAATTGCGCGCTGCAGGTTAGCTGGAAGGATCTGGTCGAACTGACCGCTCAGACCGATGAATGCTGCGAGACCAGCGATAGCTGCGAGAGCACCAGCCAGTGCCCCGGTTGAAGAGCCAGCGGCTGAACCCAGTGCAGAGCCATCAGCAGACCCATCCGCGGAACCATCATTGGACTCGGAAGGCTCTTCGTCTTCGCTTTCCTCGAAACCTAAGTCTTCCAAGGAAACGGAAAGTTCAGTACCAATGTCGGTGGAAATGGTGACGAGGTCCGATGCTTCTGCGTCTTCTGGAATAGTCAGTTCTACAGCTGCACGTCCGTACTCGTTGAGTTGGGAGTCTTCCTCGGCATTCCAAACGGAATCAATGTCAGCAGTCTCAGAATCTTCACCAATAGCAACGGTTGCAGTGGTTGCCTGTGGGTCTTCTGGAACGGTGTAGTTCAGGGAGGTCAGGTTAAAGGTAACGGTCTCACCTGCTGCTACCGTGCCATCAACGCTAATGCCGACGTCGGTCTGGCCATCCTGAATCTCAGCACCGGCCTCGATATAGTCATTGAGTACTGCATTATCCATGTACCCAACATCGGTGAGATTCTGAACATTTGCCAGGGATGCGAAGTTGTCGCCGCCTTCAAACAAGAACGTGGAAGTAGCAACCGTGTAGTTGGCTGCTGGGTCTAGTTCTTCGCCATTGATGGTTGCAGAGATAACGCGCTCACCCTGTTCAGCCTCAGGATCATAGGCGTACTCGAAACCAGCAGACAGGCCCAAAGCCAAGCGCGGACGAGAGCTGTCTGGCTGCCACTGCGCTTCCAGTGCGTCCAAGATATCCTGGCCCGTCAAGGTGCCGTATGCAATGGAGTTACCGAATGGCTGAACAGTCAGAACATCTTCATAAGTGACATCGCCAGCTGGCAGATCAGCGCGAACACCACCAGCATTCATGATTCCCAGGTCGATGTCAGCGCCAGTAGCGTTGGCAACGGACTCACGGTTTGCATCGGCAATCAGCGAGTTCAGGGTGGACTCAACACCACGGTTGCTACCAGAATCCGCACCCTCATCCCGTCCACGGAAGGTTGCAGCATCCATGGTGCCAACGACTTCAGCACCGAGTACTTCTGCCTCTGCTTCTGCTTCAGCAACACGCTCAGCTACCTCGGCAGCTGGCGCAAGTGCCTCAACCTCAGGCATGGAGCGGTCGTACTGCTGAATATCGATGGACTCGATCTCACCGGTGGTCTTATTAAAGCGGATGTCTGCGTCCTGCAGAACCTTGCCGTACTCGTGGCCCTGTGCCCAGTGAAGGGGCAGTGCACCCTCGCGCTCCACGGTGCCCTGGCTGCGTGCGTGGGAGTCACCACCGAAGAGAATATCCACATTGTCGTTGAAGCCCGCTGCATATTGCTCAGCATCTTCATGCATCAGAGCAATCACGATGTCAGCTTCGCCAGAGTCCTTCAGACGGTCAGCTTCGACGTTGGTTGCTTCTACTGGATCGCTGAATTCAACACCTTCAACAGCAGAAGGTGAAACCTTATCTGCGGTCAAGGTAGTTACGGTACCAACAAAGCCAACCTTCACGCCGTCAACTTCCTGAACGTAGGAGGCATCCAACAGTGGCTCGCCGTTAAGAGTGACGTTTGCGCCCAAGATTGGGTAGTCAGATGCAGGGATGATGCGCTGAAGTAAGTCATCATAGCCTTGGTCGAATTCATGGTTACCCACAGCGGAGACGTCAACGCCGAGCATGTTGAGGACGTCCAAGGTTGGCTCATCATTTGCAATCGCGGAAACGAAAGCGGTACCACCAACGTTATCGCCGGAGGTGGTCATGAGGTATTCCTGGTCCTGGTTCACGTACTCGATCAGGGACTTAAGCTTCGCTGCGCCCATCTGGTCACCAGCGCCTGGCTCATCAGTTTCTGCAGGGCTCAGGTGACCGTGGAAGTCAGTGATGTTGGTGACTGAGAAGTCAGCGATATCATCATCCTGGGCGATGGCGTTTGGTGCGCCAACAACGATGGTGGCGGTGACGGTGGTGGCTGCCAGAAGGCGGCCAAAACGGCGGAACTTAGACACGAGTACTCCTGTGAGGATCATAAGAAATTGCTTACAGAACCGTTTATAACGTCTTTGCCACAAAACGGCAGCGCAAGTATAAACCCCCACCTGCATTTTTACTTTAAATCTTGAAACAGTTCACCCGATTGAAACCTCCCCGAAACATGTTTGTCCCCAAACTATCCCCCCACGGGGGTACCAGCACCGGGAGGGAAACTGAGATTAACCTGTGGAGAAAATATGCGCCCCGTCGCTTCTCCACAGGTCGATCAACCTAGGCGGTGACGCGGTAAACGTCGAAGACGCCTTCAGTGTTTCGCAGCGTAGTCATTAGTGCACCCAGCTGCTTCGTGTCGGAGACGGAGAAAGTGAATTGCAGGGTCGCAATGTGGTCATCGCCTCTGCTCGAACGCATAGAAAGCACATTGAGCTTCTGTTCCGAGAAAATCTTGGTGACCTCAAAGAGCAGTCCTTGACGGTCCAAAGCCTCCAGCTGCAATGTGGCTGCGAAAGCACCCGAAGAAGCTTTACCTTGCGCCCACTCCACTCGCATCATGCGTTCTGGTTCGCTCTTGAGCTTCTCAGCATTAGTGCAATCAACGCGGTGGACAGATACCCCGCCGCCACGAGTCACGAACCCGAAAATTTCATCACCTGGCACTGGCTGACAGCATTTGGCGAGCTTTGCCAACACGTCTGGACTGCCCTCGACCAAAATGCCAGAGCCACGCTGAGAGTCTTCAGTCTGCTGAGCTCGGGAATTCTCCAGTTCAGTAAGAGGAGTCCGCGATGCCAATGCATCAACAGCATCATCTTGGTCACCAAACAGCGCCATTAGCTGATTGGCTACGTGCTGTGCAGATACGTGTCCAGCACCAATGGCTGTGTAGAGCGCATCAACATCAGCAAAGTGCAGCTGCTCCGCTACCTGTTTCATAGAAGTAGCAGTAAATAAGCGGTGCATTGGCAAGCCACCACGCTGGACTTCAGACGCCAGCGCATCTCGACCAGCTTCTAAGTGCTCTTCACGTCGCTCCTTGGCAAACCATTGGCGCACCTTTGCCTTCGCGCGTGGCGAAACCAAGAATTCCTGCCAGTCCCGGGAAGGGCCGGCATTAGCATCTTTCGAAGTAAAGATCTCAACCTTGTCACCGGACTTCAACTCCGATTCCAAAGCAACCAATTTGCCGTTGACCTTCGCTCCAATACAGCGGTGCCCCACCTCAGTGTGGACTGCATATGCAAAGTCCACTGGAGTAGAACCAGCTGGCAATGTCACCACATCGCCCTTTGGAGTGAATGCAAAGATCTGTTGCGAGGTTAGGTCATAGCGCAGCGAGTCCAAGAACTCATTCGGATCGGCCGCTTCTTTCTGCCAATCCAACAGCTGACGCATCCACGCCATCTGGTCAACTTCTTCACTATTACCGGAGTTCTTGCCCTTCATCTCCTTGTATCGCCAGTGCGCCGCAACACCAAACTCTGCGTTATAGTGCATCTCATGCGTACGGACCTGGACTTCCAGGGTGGACTCCCCTGCTATCACCGTGGTGTGCAGTGATTGGTACACGCCAAAGCGTGGTGAAGAAATATAGTCTTTGAAGCGACCTGGCAAGGCTTGGAAGAGTGAGTGCACGACGCCGATAGCTGCGTAGCAATTATTGACGTCATCCACCAAAATTCGGATGCCTACCAGGTCAAAGATCTCTGCGAAGTCACGGCCACGGACAATCATCTTTTGGTAAATGGACCAATAGTGCTTTGGTCGGCCCATGACCTCAGCTTCAATTCCATTGTCCTTCAGCGCGGAGCTGACCTGGTCCTTAATCTCCGCCAAAGCACGGTCACGCGATGGCGCGCGGTCTGCAACCATACGCACAATCTCGTCATACTTCTTTGGGTACAAAATAGCGAATGCTAAATCTTCAAGCTCCCACTTAACATTCGCCATACCCAAGCGGTGTGCGAGAGGCGCAATCACGTCCAACGTCTGACGCGCCTTCTTCGCCTGCTTTTCTGGCGGCAAAAAGCGCATGGTGCGCATATTGTGCAACCGGTCAGCAACCTTGATGACCAGCACACGTGGGTCATGAGCCATGGCCACAATCATCTTGCGGATGGTCTCTGCTTCCGCTGCGGCGCCCAATGCGACCTTGTCCAGTTTGGTCACACCGTCCACCAGACGGGCTACCTCGGGACCAAAATCCGCTGTGAGGTCTTCCAGCGAGTAATCAGTGTCTTCCACAGTGTCATGCAACAACGCTGCGATGACGGTTGTAGTGTCCATGCCAATCTCAGCGGCAATCGTGGCAACAGCCAGCGGGTGCGTGATATATGGCTCCCCAGACTTGCGGAACACACCCTCATGCAGCTTTTCCGCCGTGGAATAGGCATTGTTGAGGGTTTCTACGTCCGCACGTGGATGAAACTGCCGATGGATGGATAGCAAAGGATCCAGGACCGGATTGACCTTGACGCGACCCCCAGTCAGCGACCGCGCGAGACGCGCTGACATGCTGCGAACACCACTGCTCGCCGGGCGTTTCGTAGACCTATTATTCGTCATGTGCGCCCTTTCACTCACTACATAGCCGGCGATACAGAAGAAAAATGACTCTTTTCTTCATAAACCGAACTCTTAATGAATCTAGTTTAGCGCGTCTTAATTCGATGTGGCATTCAGCACACTAATTGGGAGGTTGCCAAATTTCTCACGGCCTCCCAATCCAGCTACTTCCAAGACCACAACCGCGCCAACAACCTCTGCTCCAGCAGACTCCAGCAACTTACGAGCACCCGCCAAGGTACCGCCGGTTGCCAGAACATCATCAACCAGTGCAATCTTTGCGCCTTCAATGATCGCCCCATCTGCGGGGATCTCCAGTGCTGCGGATCCATACTCCAATGAGTATTCCTGGTGAAGTACTGGTGGCGGCAGCTTACCAGCCTTGCGTACCGCCAGGATTCCGGTACCAAGTTTGTAGGCAGCCGCAGACCCCAGGAGGAATCCACGCGCGTCCAATCCCGCAAGGAGGTTGGCACCGAGCTTCTCGCACTCCTCAGCAAGACCATCAATCACCATGGAAAATGCGTCCGCATCTGCCAGAACTGGGGTGAGATCTTCAAAAAGCACACCCTCTTCTGGAAAATCCTTAACGTAGCGGATTTTATCCTTGATGGCTTCTTGGGCATTGCTATACGGAGAGTTCACGTTGTATTACCTTAAAACTAAAAGAAGGGATTAAAAAGTTTTCTAAATAAATGGCCATATGAAGAGTATCAACTGAGCTTGGAACTTTCAGGATGGGACCATCACTCGGCTGATTCATCAGTGGGCTCGACATCTCGGATGAACCAACGGTCCATGTTCCAACCGATACCTGAGCTACCCGTGTAAGGAACTACATTTGCAATCTCCGGAGCGATGAAGAATGTATGCGGCTCAGCCGATAGCGGCAGTCCAGGAAGTTCTTCCCATAACTCGCGTTCTTCATCTCGTAGATCGTCTACTTGCGCCAAGCTGGCCGATGACACACCGTACTGAGTACGCGCATCAATCGGACCTAAGAATGCATCAATGCTAGGAAGCCAGGTCTCAGGGTCCATTTCGAGGAAGGCCGCAGACACGTTACCGCCGGTTACTTCCTCGACGTTAATTCCTGCTGGCTCACATTGCTCGCGGATAGATTCCACCATCGCACGCATGCGCTGATCTTCGCCTAGGTATCCAATACGGATGGTTTGACCTGCCAGCTGGCCCGCAGTTTCCATGTCAGTCCCATGGTGTTCTTCCACAACGCTGTTTAAGCTTCGTGCAAGTGGATCATTGTGATTAAGCGCGTGGGTATAGACCGGTGGAACCTCAACACCAGAAGTTTCTGAACTAACTCGCGCTACTTCATCTTGGTCGATACAAGCCGCAAACGACTCACGGGCCCATTGTTGTTCAAAGATTCCAGAATCAGAGAAGATCAAAGAGTCTGTCAGATCGCCAACAACAGACTCAACCTCAAAGTCTTGGCTCATGGTCTCTTCATCAAACCACTGTGGTTCGGACACCGCTGCATCAGCGACCATGAGATTTCCTTCACCAATGACTTCGTTTAAATCTGCCCCAATCGGCCAGACCACGATATGTTCCAAGGCTGCCTGATCGCCGTAATAACTCTCATTGCGCTTGAGCAGAACTTCGCCCTGTTCTCCTACCCTGTCAATCGAAAATGGCCCATAAGAAACGTGCATTTCAGGAATGAAGTTTTCAAGCCCAAAAGAAAAACGCCAAATCTCTGCCACTCGCTCCAACTGAATAGGATCTTGAGAGTACAAAGCAGTGACCAAATCTTCTTGGCTCATTTCGGCGCGCTCAGCAATTTTATGCGCGGGCATAATGGTCCCAGGCCCAAACATGTAGCGCCATTGCCCACCCTCGCCTGGTTGGAACTTGACGAGAAAGTGCTTATTTTCTGCAGCACATCCCACAGATTCCACTTGCTCCATCAAAGGCATATTGGAACCAAACTGGGATTGCATTAGGCCTGCTGTATACGCCAGTAGGAAGTCATCACAGGTCACCGCAGTTCCATCTGAGAAGTTTGCGTCCTCATTGATGGTGTAAAGGACACTGCGCTGGTCACCATCCATGGTTTCTCGCGCTGATACAAGATCAGTATTGGGGATGAATTGACCTGTTGGTCCAGGAACAAATGCTCCGGGGTACAGACGACCTGAAATCTGGGCTGCGATAGATGCCGTGCCGAATGCTGAACCGGCATTCACAGTGGTTAGTTCTGAGTTAGCCAGATATCCCGGAAACTCTGACGTTTCCATTTCGCTTGGATCCTTTTCCAGGTCGATCAGGGAATTCTCGCCGGATGAACAGGCGGTAAGCATGAGTCCTGAAGCTGCAATGAGCGCAACGACAGCACGAACTACACCAAAGCGACCATTGGCCCCAGTATGTGCCTTGTGTTCTACGCGCTTGCGCGCAGTCTTCTTACTCATACCCCACGTCTCCTTCACAAGCCCGGGATTTTACTACTGCATGGCTTCAACAACCAATGGGCTTTGAGTCCAAACAAATTGACTACTCTTTTAGCCGACGAATTCAAGAAATTAGGTGCGATCCTGCCACCTAAGTAAATCAGACAGCACCGCTAATTAACATGCGGTGCTGTCTAGAAGTCTTTAACCCGTTCTACTGTGCGTTGCTAGCGCCCCGGGCGCCACGATGAACCAGTATTTGAAACCTGTGTTCCTTCGAGGTTGGTCAACTGCTGATTTGGAGAAACGAATTGACGCTTCTGGTTTCCTTCATCATTTACGCCGGAGGCATCATCTTCACCCTCGACGTACTCGCGGGTTCCACGGTATTCCGCAACATCCTTATTATGCTGCTTAATCTCCTTCCGGCGATTAGCCAGAGTGGATACCAGCGGCGAGGCCAAGAAGATTGAGGAGAAGATACCCTCTAAGACACCGATCAGCTGAATCAGCGCTAGATCACGCAAGGTACCAATGCCCATCATCCACACCGCAACAACGAATAGCGCGACAATTGGCAGCGCAGAAATTACCGAGGTAGAAATCGAACGCATGACAGTCTGGTTAATCGCCAGATTGGTCTGATCAGCAAAGGTTCTTTGCCTCTGCCCCGTAATACCTTGCGTATTTTCATTAATCTTGTCGAATACGATGACCGAGTCATAGATGGAAAAGGTCAATACTGTGAGCAAACCGATGATGACAGCTGGAGAAACCTCAAGTCCGAACAGCGCGTAGATACCCGCGATGATCACGCCATCGGCAATCAGCGCCAGAATTGCAGCGAATGCCATGGTTCGCTGCAAACGAATAGCAACGTAGGCGGTTGCCAGCACCAAGAACACGATCATCGCGATGACCATGCGCTGGGTAATCGTCGAACCCCAGGACTCAGAAACCGTAGAAACACCCACGGCGTCAGGAGTTACTTCACCAAGCTCATTCTCTGGTTGGAAGTTTTCATAAATAGCCATCCGGGCAGAATCCGCTTGTTCCTGCGTCAGACGCTCAGAGTTTACTTCTAGCGTTGCAGAGTTGCCGCTACCGACGATCTGTACCTGCTCAGGCTCAACGCCCGTAGCGGTCTCAAACACCTCAGAGACGGACTGTTCTTCCAAATCGGCAGCCGGCAAGCTGACCTTGGTACCGCCCTCGAAATCAAGGGAGAGCGTAAAGCCGCGAATAGCGATAGCCGCGATAGCAACAACCAACAGTCCGATGGTTATGGAGTACCAAGTCTTGGAACGCCCGACGAAATCGAAGCCACCTTCATCAAGGTAGAGGCGATCCATGCGGGAGATTTTAGATTTATTGGAAGCCATGATTATTTCTCCTCATCCTGCGCATTATCGCTCTTAGGATTTGAGCCTGACTTGCTCGTGGAATCAGTTGATGAAACTGTCACTTCTGATTCATCACTTGAGGCAGTAGGTCCTACAACCGAACGAAGTTTATTCTCTGGTGCTTCTTCATCCTCAGCATCTACACCGGCCTTGGTGGCCTTCGAGTAGAAACCTTGCTCGCGGCGTTCTTCAACAAGTCCGTAGATACCGCCCAGACCATTCATCGATGGCTTCGCAAACACCGGACGTCGTGCCGCTAGCTGCATTAGTGGGGCCATAATGAGGAAGGAAACGACCAAGTCGAACACGGTGGTCAGACCCAAGGTGAACGCGAAGCCCTTAACTTCACCGACTGCCAGTAGGTAGACCACAACCGAACCAATCAGGGTCACAGCGTTACCGGTGACAATGGTTGCGCGGGCACGCTCCCAAGCCTTGGTAGCGGCCGAACGGAAGGTTCGGCCCTCTAGCAATTCATCCTTGATGCGCTCGTAGTAGACAACAAAGGAGTCGGCGGTAGCACCGATACCGATGACCAAACCAGCAATACCCGATAGGTCAAGGGAGTAGCCGATCCAACGGCCCAGCAGGACGATGGCGCCATAAGTCAGGATTGCTGCACCGGCCAAAGTAAGCATGGAGATCCCCGCCAGGGTGCGGAAGTAGTAGATGGAGTACGCAGCAACCAACAGCAAACCAACAATGCCGGCAATCAAGCCTGCCTGCAGCGCAGTTTGACCCAGAGATGGTGGGACGATCTCCGTGGTACCACCGGATTCGCCATCTTCACCTGTAAACGACAGCGGCAGTGCGCCATAACGCAGGTTATTCGCTAGGCTCTGCGCTTCCTCCTGGGTGAACTGGCCCGTAATGGAGGTGGCCGAGCCGTACGGAGTGGTGCCCTGGATAACTGGTGCAGAGATGACTGCGGAGTCCAAGGTGATAGCAATCTGCTGCTGGAGGTACTCAGTGGTCAGGTTCTGCCACGTCTCGGAACCGTTAGGGCCATCACCAGTTTGGAAGGAGAAGCTAATTTCCATCTGGCCGGTCTGTGGGTTCAAACCACCAGTAATTGGAGAATCAGTGTCGATCTCATTACCGGTCAGGCGGGTGCCCTCTGGATCGTCAACACCTGTCAACAGTGGAGCTGGATCCAACAGATATGGAGTCTGATTAGCGTAATCACAAGTCACAAATGGCAGAGCAGGGTCATCAGCACCAGCAAGAGGATCTGTGGTGGCATCACACTGCATCAAAGACAACGCAGCTGCCTGAACCGTTGGGTCTTCAGACTGACGGTCCTGCAGAAGCATCTCAGTGACTTCTCCACGACGCTCTGTTTGTTCAATGGAGTTCTCTGGCTCAGGCATTGGCTCAGCCGTCACCGTTGGTGCATCAGATGCCTCTTCGCCCTCTTCTTCAGTCGTTGGGTTCAACGCGTCATTGACCTGAGCCAGGACATCGTTCGCACGGTCCTCAGGGATGACGCCATACTCGACCCAGCGGTTAGCCATGTCTTCTAAGGTTTCCCCCAATTGGGCAGGGTCCGGCATCGGTTGCTGCGCGACTGGGCGGAACAGCAGCTGAGAGGTCTGGCCCACAGCCTGCGCCTGGGAGGTATCTTCACCTGGCACAGTAATCACCAGCGTGTTGCCGTTGGTCACTACCTCAGCACCGGAGACACCCATACCGTTAACACGCTGTTCCAGAATGACGCGTGCCTGTGCCAGTTGGTCCTGGGTTGGTTCTTCACCTTGCGGCACCAAGGTGACACGAGTACCACCTTGAAGATCGATACCAAGCTTTGGTGACAGGGAGCGGTCGCCGGTAAACAGCACGAATGCATAAAGGACGATCACGATAAGACCAAAAAGCGCGAGCGCGCGCTTTGGCCATGTGCGACTATTACTAGCCACACCGCGGTTAGGAGCGGACAAGACTAATCTCCCACTAATTGACTTTATTGATTATTAGAAATTCGATGGCCTGAACTCATTGCAGACCGAACACAAACCATCATCGTACGTCATTAACCTGGCATTGCCCCACCCAACCTGCTCAAATCCAGCTACTTGTGACTATTACAACGAATCTTCGACAAAACCCGGCCACCATTAAGCTCTGAACTGCACATATTCAACTGGATAAGACCTTTGAATACGCTGTCTGAAAGCCAAAAGCGTCTTGCAGTGACGTCATAAGTCACCACAAAGCGCTGGGCTAAGCGAAGTACTAAGTACCCTTAGTTTTTCGACTCAGGGCTTTCGCCGTAGTTACCTTCGCCATAATCACCGGAACCGTAGTTATCAGAATTATTTTCTGGGTGAATAGAGCGGTCCTCCAAGGATGCACGGTCAGCATCAGAACCTGCTGCAGGCTGTTGTGGCGCAACTGAAGGAGTATCTGCCTGGCCAATGGCTTCGGCGCTGCGCAAAATGCCCATGCGATCGAAAGTGACCACAACGTTAGGAGCAATCTCAAGGTCAACGCCATTTTCATACGTTGCAGATACGGTACCGACGATGCCACCGGCAGTGACTACGCGCTGGCCAGATACCAGACTCTGCTGAAAATTGACAACTTCACGTTGACGCTGGCGCTGCTTACGGCCAATCAGGATACTTGGCAAGAGGAAAAGGACAAGGATAATAGCGAGAAAGATTAATTCCATAATACTTCGAGTGTGCCAGAAGAATTAGCGGAAAGTTAATGCATAGAGGGCTTGTTCTCTACACGCGAACAAATTCGTGGATTTGTCCCCTAAATAGGTTCTGTACGAAATATCCTTACGCTAAAATAATCCCGCTGCGGTATCCGGAGGAGTAAGGCCCAGATGTTCCCAGGCCGTCTTTGTAGCAACACGGCCACGAGCAGAACGAGAGATCATTCCGGCACGAACCAAGTAGGGCTCGCAGACTTCCTCCACCGTTGAAGGCTCCTCGCCTACCGCGATAGCAAGCGTATTAACACCGACTGGACCGCCACCATGTCCTTTAATCAACGCAGACAGAACTGCGCGGTCGAGACGATCAAGGCCCTTGTGGTCAACGTCGAAAACTTCGAGCGCACCCTGCGCAGATGCCATATCAACGCGTCCATTTCCGTTGACCTCAGCAAAGTCTCGAACACGGCGCAGCAAGCGGTTAGCGATACGAGGCGTGCCGCGGGACCGCGAGGCAATTTCAACCGCCGCGTCCTTATCGATCTCCACCCCTAAGATGCGCGCGGCGCGCGTAACAACCCGCTCAAGATCGCCAGTGTTGTAGTACTCCATCTGCGCAGTAAAACCGAAACGGTCACGCAAAGGACCAGTGAGCATACCCGCACGAGTGGTGGCACCCACCAAAGTAAAAGACGGGATTTCCAGCGGAATCGACGTAGCACCGGGGCCCTTACCCACAATCACATCGATACGGAAGTCCTCCATGGCCATGTACAGCATTTCCTCAGCTGGACGCGCAATGCGGTGGATTTCATCGATAAAGAGTACGTCGCCCTCCATCAGGTTTGACAGCATCGCTGCCAAGTCACCAGCACGCTCCAGTGCTGGGCCAGAAGTCATGCGCAGACTCGTACCCATCTCCTGCGCGATAATCATTGCCATCGTGGTCTTACCCAGACCAGGAGGACCCGAAAGCAGGACATGGTCTGGGGTAACCCCACGATTCTTCGCACCAGTAAGAACCAAGGAAAGCTGCTGCTTTACTTTGGGCTGGCCAATAAATTCATCGAGCCCCTTTGGGCGCAGTGAGCGTTCAATATCGTGCTCACCGTGATGGGCTTCAGGCTCCACGTCATCATTGCGTTTCGACCCGGCTGCCTGGTTAGCGTCTTCGGGAAGTGTGAATTCTGTACGTTCTACGTCGGACATCTATTGCTCTTAACTTCTCAAGCTCTATTTGCTTCGGCTCAGTGAGGACAATGAGGCACGCAGAATAGTGGCGGTATCAACTGCTTCGGGGTCTTGGGATTCTGAAAGGTGAGATTCGACGACCGGGCGTGCGACCTTTTCTGTAAATCCAAGACCAATAAGTGCTTCCACGACTGTATCTGCCACTGCCCCAGCACCCACCGGCAATGCAGCACCCGCAGCGGGAGCACTAGCATCTGAAGAATCGGCTTTTTGAATAAAGTGCGCGACCTTGTCTTTAAGCTCTAGTGCCATGCGCTCTGCCATTCGCTTACCGACACCAGGGATGGTCTGCAGCTTCTTCGTGTCACCGTTACCAATCGCCGCAGCAATCTCTTCGGCACCGAGTACTGATAAACATGCCATGGCGAGCTTTGGCCCGAGGCCTGAGACAGCCTGCAGCTGGTGGAACATGGCGCGGTCTTCAGCATTAGTGAACCCATAAAGGGTCATGGCATCTTCTTTGACTGCCATTGAGGTCAGCACGCGTGCGTGTTCTCCCCTGATCAAGGTGCCCAACGTGACTGGCGTTGCCAAAAACTGATAGCCCACACCACCGCATTCGATAACCGCGTGGTCCAATTCAATGGTGAGAACCTCACCGCTCAAAGATGCAATCACGTACTTTCAGGCTCCTTTTCTTTTTCATTCCACCATTTAAGACTGTCAAAATTCTGCTGTAATTACTTCTCACAGCGAGATTTTAGGACTATTGCGCCTTGGCACGACGCTCAGCTTCTAGCTTCTTTAATTGCTGTTGCGCTAATTCAGCTCTTTGGATAACCGGAGCGCGCCAGCAGTGGCACACCGCCAAGGCTAAAGCGTCCGCGGCATCGGCTGGTTTCGGAGCCTCACTCAGTCCCAGAATCCGAGTAATCATGGACGTCATCTGTTTCTTGTCAGCACGTCCATTACCAGAAATAGCCTTCTTTACCTCTGAAGGCGTGTACATGTACACCGGGATATCACGCTTAGCTGCAGCTAGCATCAATACGCCAACGCCATGAGCCGTGTGTATCACTGTGGAGACATTTCCGCGCTCAAAAAGGCGTTCAATCGCTACGACGTCCGGCTTATAGTCATCCATCCATTCTTCAACTGCATTGGATAGACGCAGTAGGCGTTGTGAAAGATCTTCATCAGGAGGGGTTCTAGCGACCCCAACTGATACCGGAATAATGGCGCGGCCGCGGCCTGCTTGAACGACTGATAAACCACAACGCGTCAAACCTGGGTCAATTCCCATGACGCGCAGACCTTCAAGGTTCACAACTCACCGCCTTCTCCATGTTCTCACACATATGTTCTACCATAGCGCATCATGACACAAAGGCACCCACCGCCGATATCCGACGTGGGTGCATGTGCTCGCTATCAGCAGCAAGGTTGAGCCAACGGTTAGTTCGAATAAGCCCTAAGTTAATCAGTCAGTGATTAGCTCATCAGAGACTAGTCATCCAAGGCTGCGAGAACCTCATCAGAGAGATCCATGTTCGTGTATACGTTTTGGACATCATCTGAATCTTCCAGAGCGTCAATCAGTCGCAGAATCTTCTTAGCGTCCTCGACTTCCAGAGGAACCTCAACAGAAGCACGGAAGTCTTGGTCAGAATCTTCTACCTCAATATCAGCTTCCTGGAGTGCTTCCTTAACCGCCGCAATATCAGTTGGCTGGCATGTGACCTCGAAGAATTCACCGATGTCAGTGACGTCTTCTGCACCGGCTTCCAGAACCGCCATCAATACGTCATCAACGTCGAGTTCGCCCTTTTGAACCAAGACAACGCCGGTACGAGTGAACATGTAGGAAACGGAACCGGATTCACCCAGGTTGCCGCCATTGCGAGACATCGCGGTGCGAACCTCAGTTGCTGCACGGTTGCGGTTATCCGTCAGACACTCAATCAGCATGGCAACACCATTCGGGCCATAGCCCTCATACATGATGTTTTCCCAGTCAGCGCCGCCAGCTTCTTCACCGGAACCACGCTTACGAGCACGCTCGATATTGTCATTGGGAACAGAGGCCTTCTTGGCCTTCTTGATCATGTCATCCAGGGTCGGATTTGCCGACGGGTCACCGCCACCGGTTCGCGCTGCAACTTCGATATTCTTAACGAGCTTTGCGAATTCCTTGCCGCGCTTAGCGTCGTTCGCAGCCTTCTTGTGCTTCGTCGTTGCCCACTTTGAGTGGCCTGCCATTCAAGTAACCTTTCGTATTTAAGAAATTAACTCTAAATCAACTATACGTCCCTTTAGGTTTTTCAATGCTACTCCCCTAAAAATGGTCAATGACCGTCTGAAGAAAGTTTCACGTTAATTTCTTAATTTTTCTGACGGGTCAGACCTTCCTGAGAAAGCATCGCAACCAATTCACCTTGTTGGTTGAACACTCTGCCCTGCGTATATCCCACCCCATGAGCTGCAGAAGGCGAATATTGATCAACCAAAAGCCACTCATCAACCCTGACTGGACGCAGGAACCACATCGCATGGTCAAGGCTAGCGACCTGCAATTCTTGGGCGGGATGCTCCATTAAGGCGGTATAGAGCAATGACATATCGGATTGATATGCCAATGCCGCCTGATGCACCGCCTGGTCATCACCCATCTCACTTAAGTTTTTAAACCACATGTATTGGTGGCGGCCTTGTCCATGCGGATTCAATTGGGCATCGGAAAGCGCCTGCTCCGGCACTACGCGCAAGTCCCAGTCCTGCCAATCCAGATCACGCTTTGCCTGAGAACGTGGCCGAATCAAAAGGTGGTCAATCGAGTCCTCTGGTCCCGGGACTTCCGGCATAGCGTCAGAATGCTCGGGCCCTGAATCCCCCTCATGGTGGAAGCTAGCAGACATGATCATCATGCGCTTACCATGCTGAAACCCTTCAACACGACGCGAGGAAAAAGTTCGCCCGTCCCGGATGCGGTCTACTCGGAACTCAATCGGCAACTCAGCAATGCCGCCTTCAAGGAAGTAAACGTGCAGTGAGTGTGTGTTTTTGTCGGTGACGGTCTGCTGCGCGGCACACAAAGCCTGTGCCACGACTTGCCCACCGAAAGTGCGAACGAACGCTGAATTCACTGAAGGGCCAATAAAGATGTTCTCTTCAATCTGCTCTACAGCGAGCACATCATGAATTGTTTGATCGAAATGAGCCATCAATAATCTCTCCTTGAGTTTTCACTGAGCTATTCGCCCGGGTGGCTCAGTGCGGGTTTAGGTATAACAAATATGTGAGCAATACTAAGCCCTGACATACTCAGACCAGTGCGCCGGTTGCGGTAATTGTTGGATACCATGTTGGTTATGACGCCGAAGAAGCTACATAGAGTAGTCGCCTATCTCGAAATGTTCACCTGGACCTTCCTAATTATAGGGATGATCCTGAAGTATTCCGGAGTAACGGACGCGGTGACCTCAGTTGCCGGCGGTATCCATGGCTTTGGCTTCCTCTGCTTCGCATTCATCACGATTCTGGTCTGGATCAATAACCGCTGGCCATTCGGCATTGGCATCCTTGGTCTCTTTGTCTCCATTGTGCCGTGGGCAGCGCTTCCTTTCGCGCTATGGGCTGACCGTAAGGGCTTTTTGGAAGGCGGCTGGCGTTTTGCTGGTACTGATGACAAGCCACATGGTTTCTTCGACAAAATACTCGCCCAGGTTGTCCGCCACCCCGTGCGTTCCATCCTGATCGTGCTCGTAATCGTCATCATCGTGTTCAGCATTTTGCTGTACCTGGGCCCACCAGTAGATGTTGAGTCCGTCATCGAAGGCGAATAGCCCACTTTTCCTCAGTCCTGCCTGCGCGGTGCCGGCAGGACATTTTGTGGGTAAGGTACCCATGATTTAAAAAATTCCAGATCACATCTAAGGCCATTTTCGTATGCCACTATTTAGGCGATTGTTCGCATCCGTTCCAGCTGTTTGGACGGCATGGGTTTTAGCCCGCATTGGGTTAGGTTTCATCATTCTGGAAAATTTCGCCCCGCGCGGCGACGTTGCCTATTACTTTTACGGGGAATTCGGCGATGACCCCTCCATGATGACGGAATATCCACACGCCGGCACGTGGCCAGTGGAGATACTCACCTCGCTCATCGGAAATCGTCTGGACGCGTTCTACATCGCCTTCGTGCTGATGTGCATGCTTTTCGATGCCCTATTCCTCGCGCTTGTCCTGCGTGAGCATCAGAATAATTCACGGGTTTTTATTGCTGGCTGGTTCTGGGCGCTCTTTGGCACGCTAGCTGGTCAGGTCTTCTACATGCGCCTGGATATTTTCCCAGCCTTAGCGGTGGCCGCAGCCGCTGCTTGTATTACCCGGTGGCCCCACCTCGCCTCGGCTATGTTGGCGTTTGCGACCACCATGAAACTCTGGCCCGGTGTCCTCGCAGCCGGTCTGGTTGGCAAATTTAACCAAGGTAAATCATGGCTACGGTTGGTGTCTTTCTTTGGTGGCCTCGCTGTTTTATGCGCCATCACCGTTGTCACCAGTGGGTGGGAGAGATTAATCAGCCCGTTGACGTACCAGGATGTGCGTGGGCTGCAGATTGAATCAATCCCCGCAACACCCTTTGTATACCAGGCCTTCTTCGAGCCCGAGCGCTGGGAGATGGGCTATGCCAGCTCCAAGAGTTTTGAAATCGCTGGCCCCGGTGTTCAACAAGCAATTGACATCTCCACGTGGGCAATGGCCGGTGTCATCATCTTCGCACTGTTATGGGCGCTGTGGCGTTTCATCGCCGGTGGTTGGCAGCCACGCAGCACCATCGCATTCTTCGGAGTGATGATTCTGCTGTTGTTGGTAACCAACAAGGTCTTTTCCCCGCAATACATTGTCTGGTTCGGTCCATTGCTGGCCGTTGCTATCCGGCAACCAAAGATTGAAGGTACGCCGAAAACACGGATCGCTATTCGTACTATCTTGATGCTGCTGACCCTCATGACGCTGGCCGCAGCAGGCCTGGGCACTTATGTTTACCCCACCAAGTACAACTTTATTTGGGACGATGTCGGTATCGAATACGCACCGGTGCTGGCCCTCG
The DNA here is from genome assembly GCF_043673995.1 of Corynebacterium sp. L4757. Taxonomy (NCBI): domain Bacteria; kingdom Bacillati; phylum Actinomycetota; class Actinomycetes; order Mycobacteriales; family Corynebacteriaceae; genus Corynebacterium; species Corynebacterium sp. L4757. Next base: position 226,848 of record NZ_JBIMEN010000001.1, read on the forward strand.
CTATCCGTAATGGCTTGATTGTCGCGATGGCCGTTTTGTCCCTCATCTGGCTAGCCCTAGAAACCTGGCGTGATGCTCAACTCACCAAAGCAGGTGTTGAAGGGCCGAATCTCCCGCTCGCAGAACCACATACTAGTTCTGCCGGAGAAGTTTCTACCAATGGAGATGCCCACAACAGTGTGTGGCCACAAGACTTAACTCCTGCTCCTGGGCGCTCAGACTATGGTTCCCCTGTCCAGGAGTATGAGCCGCAATCACCACAGGATGCTAACTACAGACCGGAGCCAGATGACAGAAATCCCGGAATCGACATGGGCAAAGACGCATACTAATGCTCTTCTCCGCGTACAAGTAGAGCCTTTGTCATCGAGCTATTCTTTGCAGGTGGGCCGTTGGGCTCGCCCCCGCGCTATTTAGGATCAAGTTTGACGGAGTATTCAAAGAACTCCGGCAATGGCGCTGTCCCGCCAAGGCGCAGCATCTTGACTGCAGGGCGAAGACGGAGCGAGCGGGTATCGGAAACTGCTTCATTATAGAAACGGTGAGCCAATTGGACGCGGGTTTCTGCATCCACTAATTGGGCATTCACTGGGATTTTGGCGCCGCCCACTTCATCGTTCGCAATAGCTTGGTGTACCTCATGATTCAGCTCGCGTTCTGCTTGTGCGCGCTCATCGAATTTGCCATGTTTGAGCGAAATGCCTTCCGCCTTTGTCGCCGTCGCGGTAATCGAAGGGACCAAGACAGCGAGCACGGCCGCGCGGCGGTCCAGCATGGCTTGCAGCTGGGCAAGCGCCGCGTCCGTCCGGATATGCAATGAGTTAAGCCGCTGAGCCGTGAAATAGGCCCACAACGCAATTATCGTGATGATGACGGCGATACTGGTCCACACTGTGGTAATCATCGAAGAGGTTTCCTACCTTCTACACCTGTTGCTTTAGCTGACGTGAACTTTAGTGCCGTCCTGAACAGTTTCGTAGACCTGCATCACTGCACTTGCCACATGATCCCAGTCATATTGCTGAGCACGTTCGGTACCGGCATCAATCAAGGTGCGACGGGCTGATGAGTCATCAATCAGGTGAGTGATTTTCTCAGCTAGGTCTTTGTGGTCGCCATTTCGAAACAATAGGCCCGCTGGGCTATCTGAATCAGCATTACAAACCGCTGCGAAAGCCTCTAGATCGCTAGCAACCACGGCACAGCCAGCGGCCATGGCTTCCACTAGCACGATGCCAAAGGACTCCCCGCCCCGATTGGGCGCTACATAAATATCAGCACGGCCCAAAATGGTTGCTTTCTCTGCATCGGACACGCGACCAACAAAATCCACGCCCGCACGCTCACGCGCTTGCCCACCGCCCATAACCGTAACGCGAATGGGACGATCGATGTAGTCGAGGGAATCCAGCAACACATCCAAGCCTTTGCGGGATTCATCCAGCCGTCCCAGAAAGACAATCTCCAGCGGCTCGGATGTGGAGCTTGCAGCCTCGGATGCGATCTCCTGCTCATGATGGCGCCGTGCAGCCGCATAAACGGATGTGTCCACGCCATTGGGTATCAGCACTGGATCACCGCCAAGTTGCTCCACCTGCCAGCGCCGAGCCATCTCAGACACCGCAATCCCACCCCGGATTTTATCCAGCATAGGCAATAACACCGGTTTTGCTACTTGCAGCAGCCGCGAGCTCGCAGCTGAAGCATGATAGGTCGCAACAAGCGGACCTTGAGCAATCCTTAAGGCCCACATCGAGTAGCTGGGAGAATTTGGCTCATGGATGTGCAAAACATCAAAATTACCCGCGTTAATGAACTCTTTGACGCGCCTGCTCACTTGCGGTCCGATGGATAAACGGGCTACCGAGCCGTTATAAGCAATCGGCAGAGAGCCACCGCCTTTGACAACGAATCCAGGAAGCTCCGTGCTTTCCGATGCCGGTCCCAGCACCTGAACAAAGTGCCCCTGATCAAGAAAGACTGTTGCTAAATCAAGGATATGCGCTTGAACACCGCCAGGTTCGTCAAAAGAATACGGGCACACAATACCTATACGCATAGGAATATCTATCCCCGTTCTTCTCGATCTTTTTCTTCACGGCGTTTTCTTCGCGCTTCCACATCCACATTCCACTGTGGTTGCAGCATATGCCAATCCTGCGGGCGCCGGCGCAGAAATACTTCAAACTCTTGAGCAATGCGCTGGGTGGTCGATTGAGTATCTGAGACCTCGATGGGTTGAGATACCGTCATCCCCCAGCCAGGCTCCGTGTCATCATCGCCATCAGTGAAGAAGCAGTGCACCGCATGCAAATTCGCGCCAGTTTCCTGAGCTAAAAGCGCCGGTCCTGCCGCCATATTGCAGGCTTCGCCGAAGAAATCCACTTCCACGCCACTACGCGTCAGGTCACGCTCACACAACAGGCAGATGACTTCACCCTTATTGAGAGCTTCCTTTAACAGCTCAAATGGTGGCTGTTCACCGCCGGTCAAAGCTATAACTTTAAAACCCAACGATTCGCGATAGTCCACGAAAGCGTGAAACAGACTTTCAGGCTTCACTCGTTCGGCCACCGTGGTGAAAGGACCATTATACCCCACCAGAAAGGTACCGGCCATGTCCCAATTGCCGCTGTGTGTCAGCGCCAGGATTGTGCCTTTATCACTGTTAAAGGAGGCATCGGCATGCTCTTTGCCTTCAATTCCTTCCAGCAATTTCTGATGGAGCTGCGGGTCTTTTTGAATAGCGCTGAGGCGAAATGCTTCCATCCAATAGCGCATATAGGAGCGCATGGAATCACGCACCAACTGACTCGTCACGTTTTCTGGTCCAACAATTCGGCTGAGATTGCGACGCAATTGGTCCATTCCCCGGCCATTATCCGAAACCTTGTCCGCGACCTTATTAAACAGCCAACGCGCAACAGGTAGCGGAAGATGCTTGACCAATGACCAGCCAGCAAAATAGCCGGCTGCGGATAAGTCAGCTTTGCTCAGCACGTCAGAAATCTTCCTTTAAGGGTTTATTAGGCCTTTTCAGCCTGCTTGATTGCATTCTGTTCCTGCTTATATGCCTGCATCAAGCGCTGATAGACAGTGAAGCATGAACCGGCTGCGAGTACCCATAGGCAAATTGGCAGGATATATGGCACGCCCAGACCTTCGAGACCAATACCAACGAGACCCAAGATCAGGCGCTCAGGACGCTCAATGAGGCCACCCACCATAGTGAAACCAGAGGCTTCACCGCGGGCTTTGACGTAGGAAATGACTTGCGAGGTCACCAGCACCACGAGCGCTGCAAAAACCGTGGCGGGATGTGCATTGTCCTGGTAGATGAGATACCAGATGATCGCAGCAAAAAGCGCACCATCGGTGATACGGTCACACGTCGCATCCAGCGTCGCACCAAATTTGGTATCACCCTTGGATAGTCTCGCCATGGTTCCATCCACCATGTCGAACGCGGCAAAGAGCCCAGAAAAGACAGCGGCCGCAAAAAGGTGGCCGGTAGGAATCAACGTCACCGTGATAGCAATGGTGACGAATGTTCCGATGAAGGTAACAGCATTGGGGGTCAGTCCCACTTTCAAGAAGAACTGAGCAACCGGCTCCACAACAACCGCCGCGGGCTTGCGCCCATGGACACTAAGCACTGGGGTTCTCCATCCTGGGGTTATCCACCTGCTGATCCTCCATGTCGATTTCTTGCCAACCCTGCGCCAGCACATCCCGGGTGTCCCGCAATAATTGCGGAAGCACCTTTGTGCCATCAAGGATAGTCATAAAATTACTATCTCCTGACCACCGCGGCACGACATGCATGTGCAGATGATCCCCAACGGAACCGCCTGAAGCTTTGCCCAGATTGAATCCAACGTTGATTCCTTCTGGTTTGGATACGCGTTTGAGCACCCGAATTGCCTTTTTCACAAACTGCATGAGCTCGGCAGTTTCAGCATCCGTGAGGTCCTCAAAGTTGGATTCTTTGCGGTACGGAACCACCATTAAGTGACCAGCGTTATAAGGAAATAAGTTCAATAAAGCATAAACATGCTCGCCCCGGGCAATGATGAGCGCTTCTTCATCGCTCTTCTTAGGAGCTTCTACGAAAGGATCCGTGGTGCGTTTATTGATGTACGCCATCCGAAATGGCGCCCATAAACGCTCCAAGCGGTCAGGTGTGCCTGCACCCCACTCAACATAGACGTCCTCCCCTGACTCATCACGGCTATCAGGTGAATAGTTCATAGTGTCGGGGCGTATCCTTTCTCACCAGCTCTGAAATACCGGCTCCTGGGTGTATATTGTGCGGGGGCGATTACGACCGCTTGTGGGCTGAAACCTTTAAGCTTCAGCGCGGCGGGCTTCGATATTCTCCTGGTTTGGCTGCTCGTTATTGCGCTCTGCAATCCACTGTGCAATGAGCTCAACTGCTTCATCGACCTGCACACCATTAGCCTGGGAGCCATCGAGGAACCGGAAAGACACAGCATCTGCTTCCACGTCACGTGCGCCAGCAAGCAGCATGAAAGGAACCTTGCCGGTGGTGTGGTTACGGATCTTCTTCTGCATGCGGTCATCAGAGGTATCCACCTCCGCGCGGATGCCCTTGGCGCGCAGCTTGGCAATAACCTGCTCCAAGTGACCCACATTGTCCTCAGAAACTGGAATGCCCACTACCTGGTGAGGAGCCAGCCACGCTGGGAAAGCACCCGCATAGTGCTCCAACAGCACACCGAAGAAACGCTCAATGGAGCCAAAGAGTGCACGGTGAATCATAATTGGTTGCTTCTTGGAACCATCCGAAGAGGTGTACTCCAAGTTGAAACGCTCAGGCATGTTGAAGTCCAGCTGCACCGTGGACATCTGCCAGGTACGGCCAATCGCATCACGTGCCTGCACGGAAATCTTTGGACCGTAGAATGCTGCACCCTCTGGGTCTGGAACCAAATCTAGACCCGAGTTGGTGGCCACGCGCTGCAGGATCTCAGTGGAACGTTCCCAAATTTCATCAGAGCCAACTGACTTCTTCGGATCACGGGTAGACAGCTCCAAGTAGAAGTCATCCAAGCCATAATCCTTGAGCAAGGAAATAATGAAGTCCAGTACCGAGGTCAGCTCATCTTCGAGCTGGTCATCGGTACAGTAGATGTGCGCGTCGTCCTGGGTAAAGCCACGTGCACGGGTGAGTCCGTGGATGACACCGGACTTCTCGTAGCGGTAGACATTACCGAACTCGAACAGGCGCAGTGGCAGCTCACGGTATGAGCGTCCGCGAGTGTCAAAAATCAGGTTGTGCATCGGGCAGTTCATTGGCTTCAGGTAGTAATCCTGGCCAGGCTTGGTCTCATTGCCCTGCTCGTCATATTCCGCATCCACGTGCATGGGCGGGAACATTCCGTCCTTGTAGAAACCCAGGTGACCGGAGCGCTCAAAAAGGTCCTGCTTGGTGATGTGTGGGGTGTTCACAAAGGAGTAACCGGCCTCAATGTGGCGACGACGGGAGTGCTCTTCCATCTCCGTGCGAACGATGCCGCCATTGGGGTGGAATACTGGCAGACCAGAACCCAAGTCATCCGGGAAGCTGAACAGGTCCAGCTCCGCGCCAAGACGGCGGTGGTCACGCTTTTCAGCTTCTTCAATCATCAGCTGATAAGCATCCAGAGCTTCCTTGGACTCCCATGCAGTGCCGTAGATGCGCTGCAAGCCAGCATTGTCCTGGTCACCGCGCCAGTAGGCTGCGGAAGAACGCGTCAACGTAAATGCTGGGATGTACTTGGTGGTGGGCAGGTGCGGGCCACGGCACAAATCAGACCATTCAACTTCACTGGTGCGTGGGTTGACGTTGTCGTAGTAGGTCAGCTCACCTGCACCTACTTCGGTTGCCTCATCAGAGTTCGGGTCAACGTTGCCCTTATCCTGAATCAGCTCCAACTTGAAAGGCTCATCCTTGAGCGCCTCTGCTGCTTCCTCAGTGGAGGCAAAGACGCCACGTTCAAAGCGCTGGCCGGTCTTGATGATCTTCTTCATGCGCTTTTCAATCGCCGCCAGGTTCTCCGGCGTGAAAGGCTCCGCGGTTTGGAAGTCATAGTAGAAGCCATTCTCAATCGCTGGGCCGATGCCCAGCTTGGTACCTGGGAATTCAGCCTGCACAGCCTGCGCCAACACGTGCGCGCAGGAGTGGCGAATGACGGCACGGCCATCTTCTTCGCTGGCTGCGACTGGAGTAAACACAGCATCCGCATCTGGTACGTGAGCGAGGTCCTTCAAATTTCCCTCGGCGTCACGTACAACGACAACCGCCTCTGGGCCCTTATTTGGCAAGCCCAGTTCCCGCATCGCGGCGCCAACCGGTGTGCCGGCGGGGCAGGTAAATGGTTCGTATCCTACCGAAATAGCGGCGATTGCTTCTGACATGCTGCGCTCCTTTGCGCCTAGCGGGAAAACGGCATACCTGGCCGCCACCCTGATGTACAAAATCTAACCTTGTTATCCTACCGCGTCGATTAAGGTTTCTGCCCAAAAGGTCCCCAAAGCATCGTCCTCACCGGCGCCAGCTTTCACTCCCGGTGGCACAAAATATACGGCAGAACCGATATGCGTAATCCATTCATTGAGCAGATCTACTTCATCCATCCGCGCTTGCATGGGTTCAAATACTTTACTCATATCTTTCTGGAAACAGATGAACACCAATCCAGAATTTGATAATTGCACATCAGTGCCAGAGATGCCTTCCTCATCACTGACAAAACCAGTTTCAGAAATCGGCGCATAATCTGGCTGCATGTCATAGTTAAATGCCCTACGCAGCATAGTTTGTTCCGGCTGGCCTTCCGGGGCCTGCGCGCGAGCGATGTGGGAATTACGGTCAATGACCGGCAGTCCGTACTTATCCACGGCTTGGAAGTCAGGTTCGTCGAATTCTTCTTCACCGGTCAAAGGCGCACCCGTATCAAGGCTGCGTCCAATGGAGTTTTCCCGCGAGTTCCGGTCCAGCTTCTCCCACGTGTCCAGGTTCATGCGGATACGCCGCACCACCATGGATGTTCCGCCCTTAGCCCACGCTGGTCCCTCATCAATCCAGACGCCCGCATCCATTTCTGCTTCGGTGCGAGGATTGACCGTGCCATCCAGCTGCCCGAAATGGTTGCGCATGGTCTTTTCCTTGCCACCAGCGGCGTAGGCATGGCCAAAACCCTGTTGCAGCCACGCCACTGTGGCATAGTCTTGGCCTGCACGAATCATATGCCTCATGGCATGGCCCGCAGTTACTGCATCATCACAACAGATTTGCAGCACAATATCTGTCTGGCCCCATTCGGCTTCAAGTTTATCGCGCTCATAGGATTGCACATCGCGCAACCAGTCCGGGCGCAGCTCAGGTGCGCCTAGTACTTCGAATACACGTTCGCCAAGGCCGCAGGTAATCGTCAAGTTGGCTGGGCTTTCCACCATCTCAGGTTCGAGGGAGCCTGCCGGTGTTTCCGCCGTGCACAATTTGCGTGCATCAGCAGTCCATAGTCTCATCAGGTTGGTAAATTCCTTTTTGGAGACCGAGTCTTTGAGGTTAAACCCCAGCATATTCAACACAGCATGGGAATTAGCCGTGATTCCCGCCTGGTGGTCGCCGTCGAAAGGGACGATTGCCTCATTGAGCACAAAGTCACTGTCGGCTGCGGCTTGAGCATCGCTTTCCGATGCCCCCTCCTCCCCTTTCGCATCCGTTCCGGAGGGCATCACTGCTTCTTCTGATGCCCCGCAGGCAGCAAGGATGGAGCCGGAGGCGGCCAAGCCACTAACGAGGCCACCACGAACAAGGAGCGCTCGGCGATCGAGCTGAACCATGTGGTCTGTCACCTACTTAATTAGTGATCGTGATCATCGGCATCATCGTGACCGCCGTGGCCGAGGTCGCCGTAGTTCTCATCACCCGCGCCGATCGTGCGTACTGGAATGTCATCGAAATCTTCAGTGGAGCCATCGGACAATTCAATGGTGAGTGTTACTTCATCACCGGCCATGACTGCATCATTTACTTCCATGAGCATGAAGTGTGCGCCACCTGGCTCAAGAGTTACGGTTTCACCTGCAGGAATAATTAATGGCTCCTGCATTTCACGCATCTGGCCATCGACGGTCTCATGGATTTCATTCACACCGGCATCGATACTCGAGCTAAAACCCACAACCTCGATGTCCTCGGAAGTTTCATTGACAAGGGTGCCAAAGATCGCGGTCATATCCGCGTCTTCGTCCATGGCACGCACGACTGCGTCCTCAAAGTCCAGATCATCGTCTGAATCATTGTCATCGTCGCTGTCGTCGCTGTCGTCATCGCTGGTGGCAACATCATCCGCAGTGGTCTCTTCAGCCGCGCCGGTCTGCGCCGAGTCATTCTGGGTTGAGTCCTGTTCAGAATTGGAGCAGCCAGCCAGTGCTAGCGCGGAAGCAGCGATGGCGGAAACAAGCAGACGAGAAGGCTTAGTCATGAAAAATCAATCTTTCTCCGCTTTAATAAAGCGGGTTAAATTTAAGAAATAGAAAATTTATTCAGCGTCGTAGCCGCGGCGCTTAGCCAGCACGACCGCCAAGACAGCAGCTATGGCTAGTACACCAGCACCGGCAAGCATCCATTTCATGGTGTCGCTCATGCCTTCAGTGGCTTCTTCTTCGGGCGCAGGTGCGGTGGTTTCTGCAGGCTCATCTGCGGCATTTGCTGGTGCTGTTGCGCTAGAATCTCCGGATTCCACGCTGAAATTGATTCCCCCACGGGTGGCATGTCCATCTGAAGATGTGATCTGGAAGCCCAATAGGTAGTCACCATCGCCTGGTTCTTGACCTGCAGGGGTGTTGATGGTGAGCTCCCGGTCATTGAGTTCGGGTTCCTCGGAGAAAATAACCTCACCGGAACCTTGGTCAGTCACAGCAAAGTTATTGAAGCCTTCACGTGGGATCGCGGAAAACTCCAACGTGATTTCTTCCGGGAATTCATCCAATACATCGCCTTCGGAGATACTTCCGCCCACCACGCTGTCATGAGCAAGCGCAGTAGGGGACAGAAATGCAGAGGCTGCGCCTAAAGCTGCAACGACTGCGCCGGCCGTTAATGTCCGTCCGAGGCGGATTGGTGATTGATTCATGTTTCACTCCTTGGCTCTAGCAGGAGTTTCCTGCAATTAGCCCACTGTGATTGACAAAATTTTAGGTGTACAAAGGCTGTACTAAGCATTTAGTCGCATCACCGATCACATTAGTTCCAGCAGGCACGAATGGAAAAGCCTGGCAAATAACTGCCAAACTCACAACAACCACATTGACCATTGCCTTTAGTAGCACACACTTTGCGCTTGGCAACCATCCGGTGATATCAAACACAATCCAGAATGAGTTTCGTGCGCCTTAGGCCTCATTTACAGAGATCAAAAAAGTGTGCCCTCCGGAACATCTTCCAGAAGACACACTTGATATTTGAGCGGATGACGAGACTCGAACTCGCGACCCTCACCTTGGCAAGGTGATGCGCTACCAACTGCGCTACATCCGCAAACGAAACCAGGCCCGGTTTCTAGGACTTTGTTAACTTAAGTAACTGTCCGTGTGCGCGATACTGGGATTGAACCAGTGACCCCTACCGTGTCGAGGTAGTGCTCTACCGCTGAGCTAATCGCGCCTTGTGCGTGTCCGAGGACAGCACAAATTGAGGTGGAAACGGGAATCGAACCCGTGTGCACGGTTTTGCAGACCGTTGCCTCACCACTCGGCCATTCCACCGTGGCGAACCGCCTCAGGCACTTCGACAGTTACCCGTAAAAGTACCAGAGCGGATGACGAGACTCGAACTCGCGACCCTCACCTTGGCAAGGTGATGCGCTACCAACTGCGCTACATCCGCATTTTCAAGGTTTCACCCTTGGTGCGCGATACTGGGATTGAACCAGTGACCCCTACCGTGTCGAGGTAGTGCTCTACCGCTGAGCTAATCGCGCGAGATAAGTCTCATTGCTGAAACTTTGAGCGGATGACGAGACTCGAACTCGCGACCCTCACCTTGGCAAGGTGATGCGCTACCAACTGCGCTACATCCGCACTGCTTCCCAGTCACATCGTTTCACCAAACTCCATCGACGTAAAGTCAATCAATTGTGAAACACGCGTGCTGTGTTGCGATATGAAACTTTATCCTTTGCAGCCCCAGTTTCCAAATCCCCCGCTAAATTGCGCTTTATCGATAACTTTTGCCACTGAATTCCGTGCATGAATAACACCCGTGTGATTAACCTGATGCTCGGTAAGGTAGCTCGATGGACAGGCACAGCTAAAAAGGAAAAGGACGGCCCGATGCATCATCAAGATTCTAGAAACACTTCCCAACTATCCAACTTCGATAACCTTGATTTCAATGAACTCGTCAGTATTGCCGTCGACAACGTGGCATTTAAACCTAAGCTTCTCAAGCGATTCGACGATGACATTGAGAATTGGGATGATCTTCTGAGAGCTGTAGCCCAGCATGATTCGATGACCACGGAGTTTCTCATCGAGTTTGTTCCTGATCTAGCTTGGCGCATGAGACAGAATGAGATCATCATTCGGGACAAGTACCACGATGAGGAGTTGTGCGAAATCACCGACCGCATGACCAGGTTTGCATTTCAGTATCTAGCTTTGACTATGGCCAGGTTCAACTATGACTGTGATCGGATTCGAACGCTCCTTGAAATCTACGATAAGCGTCTTTTAGAAGAACATGGCATCTTTACCGCCTTCGAGCTCTTCACAGAGCTCTTCTTAAACCAGAATCCTGCCCCTGAGCGCATTCAGCAGTTCGCTCAGGAGCAGAACTTCAGTAAGAACCTCATGATTGTCCTGCAAGGCATGTGTCTCGCACCGACCAATAACTATGGTTTCGAGATTGAATTTGTCGCCGACAAGGTACTTACGTTCACCCACAAGGATCCACACGTGTGGGCTCGCCGAGCAATTGGATACAAACGCCAGGGACGATTTGAGGAAGCACTGCAGGACACAGAAAAGGCTCTGCACCTCCTCGACCGTTCTGCACTACAAGTCCATGACCAGTATTCATATCAAAGAACTCAGATCATCGAACGTATCGATGTTGCTGAGTCCCAGCGTTTACTTCAGCAACAATTCGAAGAGACCCTCAAGCAGGAAGTTGATGAAGCAATCTCCTTGATGGATGAGCGCTCACATGACTTGCTCTTTCGTATCATGGAAATCTTGGGGCTATTCGTAGCTCTCATTGGTGTTCTAGCCACCACCGTGGGAGTCTCCATTGCCGGCAATTTGGAGTTTATGGAAAGAATTCTCATCCTTTCCACATCTTCCGTCTTCATCATTTTCTTTTTCATCATGATTCACGTGCTGACCAAGCCCAAACGCAGGCGTTAAATCCAGCGATTTCGTGAGTCTCGGCTCTGGTATAGTTCCCTGACATGAGTTTAGCATCCGATTTCTCGTCACCGTGCGAGTATGTCGCAGACATAGTCAATCTCGAAGCATGCATCGGTGACAATAATTCGCTGATACGAACTCGCGCTGAAGCTTCGGAAGCAATCATTAATTTTTTGGAAAAGCGCGTCCTCGCCGTTTTGGAAAAGTACGAGTCCCGTCCCCTGCTGATGCTTTCTGGCGGAGTCGACTCCATCTTGCTTGCGACCATCCTAGCCAAGCATGCGCCGAATACATTAGCGGTGACATTCATAGACCCGTACGAAGATCGTAATTCTTCAGAAGAATTCAACATCGCCAGCGAAGTTGCGGCCAACCTAGGCCTAGAACATGTTGTGACAGAACTTGATTCGACAGAATATGAATCTCTTGTTCGCGAGACCGTCATAAAACTCGACTGCACAGATCCCTGGGAGGTCTTGGCCGGTGTCATCCTCTTGGCCTGCGAGCAGGAAGGGCGCAAGCACGATGCGACCGGTGCAATGTTCACAGGCGCCGGAGCAGACGCGCTCTTTTTGGGTGGCTCAAACGAGACAATTACGTCCAATGAGGAGTACCAAGAAAAAGTCCTCAGCAAGGTCCGCAAGAACTTTATCCGCGAGCGCCAAATCCCGGACTTCTATGAACGCCTGCTTGATGACGCTGATCGATATATCCAAGTGTGGCAAACCATTGCTGGCTTTGAACTCGCCATGCGGATTCCCGTTGAACTATCGCGCGGTAAAGACGGCTCCGAGGATAAGGCCTTAATCCGCCAGACATTGGTATCTTTGGGCGCTGATCCTGAGCATGCGTGGACGACGAAGAATCCCATGCAGGTCTCCTCCGGTGGAATCAACTCCCTTGTGGCACTTGCACGCGTGGTCTTGAGTAATTCAGGCAACCATTCCACGTACACCGATCCTCTAGACGAATCCTTAGGGTTCACTGCCGCACGATTGTTCCTAGAACTCACTCACATCTCTCATGATTAACTCCACAGCTATGACCATCACTGATGCTTCTGCATCGACAATCGCCCAACTTGCAGGTGAACCAGCACCCGTAGGTCAAAGCCATGTCAGGCTGATTGAGATCTCAACCTTGTCTGGCTCTGCGGCATTATCCGGAAAATCAAATGGGCTCGGAAATGATGTCGATTTGAAGCTACTGCATGAGCTTCGCGCCCAATCGGACATCATCGTGGTGGGCAGCAAGACCGTTAAGTCGGAGAAATACGTTGGCATTAGGCCATCTCATGCACGTCCCACTCCCGCCCCCATCGCAGTGCTCACGAGTAGGTTCAGTATTGATCCCACCTCTGCTTTCGTCACGGAAGCAGCCACGCCACCGCTGATTCTCGCTGAATCTGCATCAATTAATGACTTAACACTGGCTAAGAAGAAAAAAGCTCTGCAAGAAGCAGGAGTCACCATTGTCGACTGCGGTCAAGGCACCGCAACGGAGATTGTTCAGGCGCTAAATAAGCTCGGCTACTACCGAATTACATGTGAGGGCGGACCGGGTGTCTATGGGCTCTTTATTGCCTCATTAGAGGTAGACCAGTTCTATCTCACGCTGACTCCAGGGACGTCTAGCTCAGTAGAAACGGCGTTAGTCTCTAATAGGATTGTCGCCGCCATCGGCCAAGAGGAGCAACCTCATTTACCGTTGGAGCTAGAACATCTAGCCATCCACCCTGATTCGACGGTGTTTCTACGCTATAAAAACCCCGCTAGGAACTAGTATCATCCACTGTGTCATCCGCATTTCATACCCGGTTCGATAAAACCTTCAGTGCTCACAGCCCGCTCACTCTAGCTACCTCAACAAGTGATCGAAGCCCGGCTGACCCCGACCTGAACGCGGAGAACCCGGCTTCAGCAAGAACCAGCAATACGCGGAAGATCTTCACCTTTGCGGCCTGGCCATTGGCTATAGTGCTGGTGCTTCATCGCACCTTCTTCACGGCCTTCAATGGCACTGCCACGGATGATTTCACCACGGTCTATAGCGCCCTCACGCGCGCACTATCGGGCAACGCCGTCTATGACCAGGCCTATAACCACGTAGACCCGCTGTATTTATACAACCCGGGCGCAACCCTGCTTTTGCTGCCCATTGGCGCCGTAGACAAATTCGAAGCCGCCCGATACGCGTTTATCATCTTTAATTGTGCTGCGATTGTCGCCGCACTAGCCATCTTGACCAGGCTCATGGGGCATTCACTGCGGGGACCAGTGTTGCCAGTGTCTATTGCACTGGCATATTCAACAGAAGCTGTCATCAACACGCTCACATTTTCCAATATCAACGGCATTTTGCTATTACTGCTTGCAGTATTTTTAGCCTGCTTCATCAGCTCCTTTCGGACAGACATTCCGCCCTCACGAGCTAAGCTCTTGACCTATATTGCTGGTCTCGCAATTGGCTTGGCTATCGTCATTAAGCCACAATTCGCGCCACTGTTATTCCTGCCGCTCACGCGCCTGGATTGGCGCACCACCGGCACAGGAATCGTCGTACCCGTCGTTCTCAACATCGCTGCGTGGCCGCTCATCCCCGGAGCAGGAGACTACCTTACCAAGCTGGTTCCCTATCTTGGTGAGACCCGCGATTACGCCAATTCCTCACTGGCAGGATGGCAAGCCTACTTTGATATCCCTGGGGCACTCTACTATCCCCTCTGGCTGATTACCGCTGCCTCCGCGGCCGTAGGAATCATCGTGCTACTACGCTGGCGAGTTACAGATATCAAGCTTTGGGCGTTGACCACGAGCGGATTACTCATGGTCGGAGTTTTCACTCTGTCTTCCTTGGGTCAGCAGTACTACTCCATGTGGTTATTTCCCATGCTTTTCACCGTGCTACTTTCCCGCAGCGTATTTCACACCTGGCCTGCATGGCTCGCCGCTGTACTATTTCTGATTCCCAACAGCTGGTCCTCCGATTTATGGCCAGATTTCGGGCGCTGGATGTCCACGTACATCGGCACAATTGGCTGGGTATTACTCATCGCCGTCACTACGGCGACTGCGTGTGGCTGGTGGCGTTTACAAGCCAAAAATACGGCGTAGACTTAACCCTATGTCTGATAATCTACAAACTCCTGCTTCTGACGCCGACACTGACTTTTCTCAGCTGACTGAGGAACAGTGGCGTGAGCGACTGTCTCCGGAGGAATACCAAGTGCTACGCCAGGCCGGCACTGAACGCCCCCATATTGGCGAATACACCAACACCACGTCCGAAGGTGTCTACCGTTGCCGCGCCTGCAATGCTGAGCTATTCCGCTCTACCGAAAAGTTCGAGTCCAACTGTGGTTGGCCATCATTCTTCTCCCCGCTGGCTGGCGATAACATCATTGAGCGCGAAGACCGCTCCTTGGGCATGGTCCGCACTGAGGTACTGTGCGCCAATTGCCACTCCCACTTGGGTCACGTATTTGCCGGCGAAGGCTATGACACCCCCACTGACTTGCGCTACTGCATCAACTCCATCTCCATGAGTTTTGAGAGCGCTTAGAGCTTTAATTCTTAGACAAAGAGCGTGTGTTCGCACATCCCCGCCATTGGGATGCGAACACACGCTCTTTTCATCTCTGATGAGGTGAGGGAAGCATCGGCAAGCAATGCTTATGCATTTATGTATCTATGCACTTATACCCTCGTTGGGACTTAAGGCAGGATTTCAATCAATTCAGAAACATCCTGAACGCGACGACCAGTGTGGAATGGAATCTCTTCACGGACGTGAAGGCGCGCCTCGGTGTAGCGCATGACGTACATGAGATCGACAATACGGTCGAGCTTCGGCGCCTCGAAGGCCAAAATCCACTCATAGTCCCCAAGAGCAAATGCCGGAACGGTATTCGCACGCACATCTGCGTAGTCACGGGCAGCCATGCCGTGTTCCATCAAGATCTTGCGGCGCTTTTCATCCTCCAGGATGTACCAGTCATAAGAGCGAACGAATGGATAGACCGAAATCCACTCTTCTGGCTCTTCACCCATGATGAAGGATGGCAGGTGGGACTTGTTGAACTCAGCTGGACGGTGCAGAGCATTGCCCACCCAGGTCACCTCAGAAATCTGACCCAGGACGGTCTCACGACGGAAGTCAGAAAAAGCCTTTTGAATGTCGGCGAATTCTTCCGCGTGCCACCAGATCATGAAATCAGCACTGTCACGCATTCCAGAGAGATCATAGATGCCGCGAACAATAACGACGCCCGCATCCTTAAGGGATTCAAAGAATTGCTGAGCCTGCGCGATTACCTCTGCTCGTTCAGTACCCAAAGCGCCAGCCGGAACCTTGAATACTGCGTGCTGAGAGTACTGCTGCTTTTCATTGAGTGCCTTATAGTCGAGCTTCGCCATGCGAATTCGCCGCCAATCTTTCATCAATAGGAATAACTACCCTATCCATCATAAGTTGGATGGTTGAGAAATGCACTAAATGTGACTCGGCGCGCCTAATCCGTATGGGCGACTTTAAACTATAGGTTGAGACTCGTGAGCATTTCCGACGCACCTACCCAGCACCCAACCGGCGCCCCTACGCCAATCACTGGCATTCAGGACAACGCGCGCCCTTCGGCTGGAGATTCAGAAAACATGACACCACCTGCATTTTCTCAAGCGGTTGAATCCATGCACGCAGCGAACCTGCGGCCTGAGATCAACTTGGGCACCATCCGCCCGCCACAGAAGCTGGCCCCGTTTAGCCATGCCGTTGGATTGGAAGTGGGCGAAAATCGCGCCGATGACATCGTCCCAGTAGATACTGACGGCGATGCCTTCGGTCGCCTCATTCTGCTGCACGATCCGGGCGCAGAGGAAGCCTGGGAAGGCGCCATGCGCTTGGTCGCATACATCCAGGCTGACATGGACTCCGATGTCGCAGGCGATCCACTTTTGCCCGATGTGGCCTGGGAGTGGCTCACTGAGTCCATGGAAGAATGCGGCGCCGGACATACCAACCTGGGCGGGACAGTAACTGCCACCGCCTCCGTAAGGTTTGGCGAAATCGGCGGCCCACCACGCGCCCACCAGCTCGAGATGCGTGCATCTTGGACCGCAGATGGATTGGATTTGACCAAGCATGTAGAAGCCTTCTCCCGCGTCCTGGCAAATGTTGCCGGTCTTCCACCAGAAGGCGTGACCGAACTGTCCCGATAGTTGCCTTGCTCGCAAAAACTTTCGCAACAAGCATTGTTTGAGCATTACGCCGCCTGTCACTTGGACTACTCTTCTATGTTATGACTTCTTCACACCGTGTGCCCGATGGCGGCATCCCTGCCGTATATACCACGCGCAACGGAGTGAAAGAAGCAGCCCGGATTCTATCCCAGGGCACTGGCCCCATCGCTATCGATACTGAACGTGCGTCGTCATATCGATATGACGATCGGGCCTTTTTAATCCAACTGCGGAGAGCCGACACCCCAAACGTCCTCATCGCCCCCGAAGGAATCCGTGGTGATGTCCGTGAGCTTTTATCTCCAGTCATTAACGGACAAGAATGGATCATTCACGCCGCCGCAACTGACCTCGCATGCTTAGCTTGGTTGGGGTTATATCCCGGCAAGTTATTCGATACAGAAGTAGCTGCGCGACTTTTGGGTATCTCACACCCCAACTTAGCGTTCGTCACGGAAGAATTCTTAGGAATTGAACTAGACAAAGGCTACGGCGGCACCGACTGGTCGCGTTTCCCGCTGTCTAAAGCCCAGATCCTCTACGCCGCACTCGATGTAGACACTCTTCCGGAGTTAGCGGAAGAAATGATGTATGAGCTTAATGAGGAAGATAAGCTCAGATGGGCTGAGGAGGAATTCGCGGCAATCGTTGAAGAGTTCGCTAATGTCACTGAGCCTGCGCCACGCAGCTGGCTGGACACGCGGGGCTTACGCGCTGTGACAGAACCTGAAGGGTTAGCTGTTGCCAAGGCAGTATGGGAAGCTCGCGAAAGTGAGGCCAGATCCACAGACCGTGCACCTGGTCAGCTCATTTCTAATTCTTCTGTGATAGAGATTGCCAAAACCATTCCACGTTCCATCACGTCACTGAGGCGCATAACGCAGTTGAAGAAGCGATCAGCTTCAGAGCTGACCGCTCTGGTCAATATCATTAACGCTGCAGCCGATTCTGACCCGGCAACGTGGCCTAGCTTGCCAGAAGAGTCTCAAGACTTCCCCGCCAAGCAATACCTGAAGAATCACGCACCTGAACTCAATGACCTCATTGATCAGCTAAGAATTAGCCGCGATGAGTTGGCAGAAGATCTTGCTGTGATCCCAGATTCAATCGTCAGCATCTCTAACCTGCGTGCTGCTGCATGGGCAGTCCACGGTGATGTCTCCAATGTCTACTATGGGCACACCGCGGCAACAGTAAACAATGCTGATCAGTTGAATGCCTTCCTTCATGAGAAGGGCTTGCGCAATTGGCAGATCGAGCAACTAGTTCCAGTTCTGGAACCGCTGCTCTTTACTGCCTAGTCCCCGCTTATGCCTCGAGGTTATCTACCCACTCGGTAACGGCTGCTGCGATGCCCTCGGCATCCATGCCAACTTCTTCCATGACCTCTCCGCGGGAGCCATGCTTTGGGAAGAGGCTAGGAAACGCCACGCGACGCAAAGGAGTATCAACCTCTGCTGCGGCAAAAGCTTCATCGAAGAGTGAGCCCACACCGGCACGCATCATGCCGTCTTCAGCGACCACAACGATGTCATGTGCATCAGCCATTTCAATCAATGACGGCGCTACTGGGCACAGCCAGCGTGGATCAACCACGGTGACAGACATGCCTTCTTTTTCCAAGATTTCGGCTGCGGACAATGAACGTGCCGACATCGCACCAATTGAAATAACTAGCACCTTCGGAGCATCGGCATCACTGGTTTCTGGTGCGGATTCATGGAGGATATCGACGCCATCTTCGGTTGTAGCCACCGCTTCCATATCCTCAAGCAGGTTTCCCTTGGGGAAACGTACGATCGAAGGACCAGATTCAATCTCCAGGGACTCACGGAAAAGTTCGCGCAGGCGCGCACCGTCGCGTGGTGCAGCAACGTGAATGCCGGGAATAATAGTGGTCAAGGCCATGTCCCACACGCCATTATGGCTCGCACCATCCGAACCAGTAACGCCAGCCCGGTCAAGAACAATGGTGACGGGCTGCTTCAGCAGCGCAATATCCATAAGGACCTGGTCAAATGCGCGGTTCAGGAAAGTGGCATAAATAGCCACCACTGGATGCAGGCCGCCTAGAGCTAAACCAGACGCCGATGCCATGGCATGCTGTTCTGCAATACCAACGTCAAAGAAACGATCTGGGAACTGCTCCGCAAATGGCATCAGCCCGGTAGGTCCGGCCATCGCCGCAGTAATAGCCACGATGTCATCACGACGTTTGCCGGATTCTACCAATTCCTCAGAGAACACCGCGGTCCAACCCGGCTGGCTCTTCCCTTTCGGCACACCCGTAACTGGGTCAATAGCGCCTGTGGAGTGCATTTGGTCTTGCGGCTCGTTAACTGCCGGTGCAAAACCATGGCCCTTCTCAGTCACAACGTGAACAATGATGGGTCCCTCATAGTCGCGCGCATATGCCAACGCGTGATCCAAGGCTTCCAAGTCATGGCCGTTTACTGGCCCAATGTACTTCATTCCCAGCTCAGGGAACATTTCTGTTGGAAGCACTGAAGACTTTACGCCTTCCTTGAATGCGCGCAGGGCATCGAAAGTGCGATTACCAACCCAGCCCAATGACTGGAGCGTCTTTTTGCCATGTTCCATCAACTCGTCATAACCATGCTGCGCACGAATACGGCTGAGGTTTTCTGAGAAACCGCCAATGGTTGGTGAATAGCTACGCCCATTGTCATTGACGATGATGACAGCGTTGCGCTCAGTATCCGAAGAGATATTGTTCAACGCTTCCCAGCACATGCCACCAGTGAGCGCACCGTCACCCACTACGGCAACAGCATTACGGCGGGATTCACCCTTAATCTTAAAAGCCTTGGAGAGTCCATCAACAACAGAGATTGCTGCCGATGCGTGAGAGGACTCTGTCCAGTCATGCTCCGATTCGCCACGGTCGGTGTAACCGGATAGTCCACCTTTTTGGCGCAGGGTATCAAATTGATCCGCGCGGCCGGTCAGAATCTTATGGACATAAGACTGATGCGAGGTATCAAACACGATGGGATCACGTGGTGAGTCGAAGACGCGATGCAAAGCAATAGTCAATTCGACCACGCCCAGGTTTGGCCCCAAGTGGCCACCGGTGACCGAGACTTTATCGATCAGGAATTGGCGGATCTCAGCTGCCAATTCCTCAACTTTGTCATCAGGCAAATTCTTGAGGTCTTGTGGTGATGTCACCTTGTGGAGAATTCCCATGGAGTGTACTAAACCCCTTTACTAAATGGTGTTCAACATGGATGTGCGCTGTATATGGGGATACACCGCAACTTGGTGTGGTCGCATTAGGCAATTAGCAAGTCCACACCTGCATAAAATCTGTAGATTCCACCGTACCCCGCGAACTATCAAAAATGTGAATGATACTCCGCAGAACTACGGTATATCCTCCTACAGCTGGCGACGTCAGCTTACTCGTGCAACAGCAGCTGCCTTCACCATTTACACATCGGTCTTGGTTCACCTACGCAGAGCACTGCACTCGAAAAGCGGACAGCACATGCTCGAGGCACAACCCGCTGGCTACAACCCCAGCGACTATGAAGAGACCGTCACGCTTCCTTCTTCTGCTTCATTTCCGACGTCGACACCAGGTACCAGCAACGCAATGACCTCAAAGTGGTGAGTACCGGGGAAAGCATTAACTAAGGTCAGACGGTCTAACTTGAATCCGTGCTCATTCCAATAGCCAATATCGCGAGCAAAGGTCGCTGGATCGCAGCCAACATGCACAATTCGCTGCGGCGCAACTGAAGCCACAGTAGATACCACGTCGCGTCCCGCACCGGTACGTGGAGGATCCATCACCACGGCAGTTGGTCCAGGCAATTGTGCGGCTACTTTTTCAACGCGGTCTGACACAACGTCAACTTCATATTGCTCAAGGTCAGACTGATTCAATGCTGTTGCTGCTGGTGAATAGTCCACAGAAATAACGCGGGCAGGTTTTTCTGGAGCTCCCAAAGTACGTGCAATTGCTGGAACAAACACCCCTACCCCGCCATACAGGTCCCAGCCGAGTGGTTCACGGCCTGGAGTCTGCGGGCAATCATTCAAGAATTCCCGAATAACCTGGGAATAAGTATCAGGGGCTTCCACATGAGCCTGCCAGAATGCCGTTGCTGGGAAGTGGAAGTTGTGCCCATCAGCAACTTCGTTGACCTCACCAGATCCTTCAATCACAGTGGTGACTTTCTCCACACGTCGCCCACGCGGCGCTTTCATCGTTTCCACCACGTGTCGAGTGCCTTCGCTATCTAGCACCGCAATCACTTCAGCCCCCGGGGTGAAACGGCGGGCATCCACGCCCACCAAACCATCAACTAGTCCTGGGGCAAGCTGCGAGCAGGCTACGTCAGAGATGATCTCATTTGATCCGCGCTTACGGGTTCCAGCACGTCCCTCGTTATCGACGCCGAGGCGCACCCGGGTACGCCAACCTCGATGCGGGTTGAGATTGATCGTTTCCAAGTCTGGCAACGTCGAGGTCTTTGCTACACGCTGAAGCTGGTCCACCAAGATGGTGGCTTTGATGTCCATTTCTGATGCTGGAGATAATTCAGCAAAGTCGCAGCAACCTGCACCTAGCTCTGCCGCTGGGCAGACTGATGCGACGCGGTGTGGTCCGGGCTCAATAACGCCGTTCAGCTGTGCATGTGCAAAGGACTTCTTGGCTTTCGTCACCGTAACGGATACTACATCGCCAGGAAACGCTTCATGAACGAATACCACTCGCCCATCGGGCGCATGTCCAATTCCTTCACCGCCGTGCGCCATCCGGTCAATGGTCATTTCAAAAACATCACCCACTGCCACTGGATGCGCGGTTTCCGGATTGTGCTTTTCATCGTGCGGTGATTGGGTCATCGACGCTCCTCTGGGTTAGAAAAATTATTAGTGGTGTCAGCAATATCATCAGCATTGTCTACAACAGGATCGGTTGCGACGGAATGAGAATCTTCGACATTACGCGCTGATTCTGATTGTTCAACATCCGTCACTGAGTCTATTGCTGGCGTGGGTGTAATGAGCCCACTGGCTATAGCTTCTTCCACAGCCTTATTGGCTCGGCGGACCATCCAGATAGTTAGCACTGTAACCACGCCGGTCAGCGGCCAACCCATCAAGATTCGAACGATGCCTAAGGTCGCAGTATCCGCGGAGGTATATAAGTTGTTCTGGATAAAGAAACGTGCAAGGAAGATGACAACCCAGCCTAAGGTAGCGATAGCGTAAGAACGTCGTGCCTTAGTGACGCGCTGCCACGCCATGTCTTCCCCATTGATGCCCTTCCAAATAACACCAACGATTGGCCATTTAAACAGGACTGAAGCGAAAGCGATGATTGCAAAGACGAGTGATGCCCAGATGCCATAAAGAAAGTAACCCTTGGCATCGCCGGTGAACCAGGCAATCGCGGCGCAAAATGCTACACCAATAAATCCCGAGATTGCCGGCTGAATGGTTTCTTTGCGGACGATGCGCCACACCAGGATTAGAAATGCCACGGTTAACGCAGCGATCAGTGCTGGTTCTAGTCCCCATCGGGTGTTGACGGGAACGAGAACCAAAATTGGCAAAGTAGTGGACACGAGCCCTTGCCAACCGCCCATTTGTTCCAGCAGTGTCTGCTCTTCGATGGGCTTTTTAACGGGCTTTACTTCAGCCGCATTCTTCTTGCTGTGTTCGTCATTCACCGTTTGCGTTGCCTTGCTTTCACCGTATCGCACGAATTTCACATGTGCCTGCTGCGTTCTGCTGTTTCCAGCACGTTATTGAGAGGTAGATTTACTCTACTTTGAATCTTCGTTGTTGCCAGTATTGTTCTGGTTCGATTCGGTGGAATCCGTCTGTGAATCAGGAGCATTTTCTGGGTGATTCTCAGAGTTCTTCTTCGCCGCAGCTGCGTTTCCACCAAGCATCTGGAATAGCTGTCGCGCAGCAGCTTCCTGCGCAGCCTTATCAGCAGGACTCGGGGACGCTGCGTTATTAGCGTTCGATGCCTTCGACTGGTTTTGCTCCTTCTTACGGCGCTCCATCTCATCCTGAACTTGCTTCACCAACTGCGGCGGCATGGTCACTGGAAGAGAATTTCCGGCCAACATCGGATCATCACCGCGGTAAACGAAGGTACGGGATGCGACTTCGCGTGCGAGCTCAGTCAGATTTTCTTCACGCCCGGTAGGCGCCGCCAAAGTCATTCGGAGCAACCAGCGCGGGCCTTCCACGCCAATGATACGAATCATGCCATTAGAGTTCTGTGCAACAATCTCAGTTCCCCATGGACCTTCCTCCAAGTCGGTATCCATTCCGTCCTTATGGATGTTTTCCACTAGCTCACCGACAGAAGACTCCCACTGTCCACTTGAGCGTGGGGCAGCAAAAGCTACCGGGGTAATTCGGCCGAATTCGGTGATAATGTGCAGCATCTTGGGCCCCTTTGCACCCATTTCTACCTGCACCTGTGACTTCTTCGGCAATGGAACTTTAATGGACTTCAGGTCCAAGATTCCATTGGAGAAGTCAGAGAAATCGAAGGTCTCGATGTCCACAGAGTCACCATCGAATGGCCCCATCTCACCGTTGATTGCGTCATGACGCTTGACAGTTACCTCGAGGTTGCTGGCTGCAGCCGCATCACCCGGGGTATCACTCGGGGCTGGACTATCTGCTCCAAGAATTGGTTCAATGCTTTCGCGTTCCGCTTCTGGGTTAACATCCGCAGATGGCTCAGTATGAGCCTCACCAGCATCCTGTGATGGTTGTTCCTCTGCGCGTTGCTTTTTCTTCTTTCCGAAAGGCCAGATAGCCATAATTCGTCATCATCCCTTCAGGTGTAACTATAAATTTTAACCTCGCAATGCTACCCCAGCGTATTGGGCGCTCGCAGCATCAAATGCTTAGCAAGCAAGCAGCCCACTGTGTGTCAAGGACGGCAAGGTTCTTTGCATACCCTCAAGCCTAATGAAGTGGCGTGGGGTTTTAAACGCCTGTCGAGCCGTAGCCTCCCGCTCCACGCTCGGTAGCATCCAGATCTTCAACTTCAATGAAATCCACGAGTTCTACGCGTTGGATAACTAGTTGGGCAATACGCGTACCACGGACAATCTCAATTGGCTCGTGACGGTCGTGATTGATTAGACAGACTTTAATCTCGCCACGATAATCTGCATCGACGGTGCCTGGGGTGTTCACAATGCTCAAGCCATGCTTTGCAGCCAGGCCAGAGCGAGGATGGATCAGCCCCACGGTTCCCAGAGGTAAGGCAATCGCGATGCCGGTTCCAACTAACGCACGTTCCCCAGGCTGCAGAATCAGCGACTCCGCAGCGTACAGATCTGCTCCCGCATCTCCACGGTGCGCACGATGCGGAAGAGGCAGGTCCTTATCAAGACGCTTGATAGCGACATTCCCAATGGGCTCGACCTGTGCACTGTTGGTTACTTCATTTGCTTGTTCGTTCGCATTCACCATTCACACCTTACCGCCATCGCCTACGTGTGGTGTTCGTCTAGGTAGTTCGCTAATAAAGAGAGAACAAGTACACTAGTTATTTGTGACTTCATCAGCTAATACTGCCCCGGATGGTGGGCCGCAGGGCAACAATCAAGAAAATGTTTCCAATGGCTTGGACCAAGGGGACAATTTTGAAGTTCTTTATCGTGAACGTCAGTGGGTTCCGTGGTACTGGTGGCTGTTCGCGGCATTCGTCGCAGCCTTGTTGGCAGCAACCGTTAGCCTCAACCGCCACGATATTTGGCCGATCATTACCTTCATTATTGCCTTTGGCCTTTTCGGATGGGCTCTAGTTTCCATGTCTGGAACTATCATCCAGGTGGAAAAGGATGCCGATGGTACCCGCTGGCTTACCGTGAAGGGCGCCCAATTACCGCATGACATCATCTCCCGCAGCTTGGCTGTTCCAAAGTCGGCGCGTCGCAGCGCATTAGGACCGCAGCTCGACCCCGCTGCTTTCTTGGTCTCACACCAATGGGTTGACGAGCTTGTAATGCTCGTGCTCGATGATCCCGAAGACCCAACTCCTTATTGGCTCATCAGCTCCAAGGACCCCGAAGCGCTTCTACGTGCTCTCGTTCCTGCGCAAGCAGATCGTGCCTTGAAGAACTTAAACGCTTAATAAGCAAAGACCAGCATCCAAACTCTTGCTCATGGCTGTGAGCCGGTGAGCAGAGAAGGGATGCTGGTCTTTTCGTTGAATACTAAGCGCAGAAATTATTAGGCGCAGTCAAGGCAAATTGGCTGGCCATCTTCTTCATGCGAAAGTCGCTTATTTGACTGCACGATAAAACAAACAGAGCAGGTGAATTCATTCTCCTGGCGAGGCACAACGGTGACGTTTAGCTCTTCACCGGTCAGGTCTACTGTTGGTGGCTCAAAAGGCTCAACAATCTCGCCATCATCGTCCATGCCATTGTTTTCGTTTTCAGCAGCCTTGAGACCTTCAAGAGAGTCGGTCTCAAGTTCGTCTTCAACGCGACGACGTGGTGCGTCGTAATCGGTTGCCATAGATGTGTCCTTAGCTCGGGTTAATCATAGGTTAAACGTTTCGTCGATCGCGCATAGTAAAGCACATTTGCGACGATGTCATACTTCTCGACTCGCGCGGGGACCAATTTTACCCCCACCACCTATATATCCTGCAGATATAACGGCTCTACCTGCAGAAATCCCCCGCCTTTAAAGGAATGTGATTTTACCCCTACTGTCCCCGGCGGAGTTCTCGTTTTCGCGCTCTTGAAAACAGAGTAATCAACCTGCCCAGTGAAGGACAATGCTCAAAAAAGTTAATCAATCTCCTTTGCTGCACCTGAGGCTTCCAGCAACCTCTCAAATGCAGGGGCCAGATCTGCAGAACTTGCCCACACGAGCAAGCCTCTGTCACTGCTACGATCCCATGAACTTGGCACCGTGACCTGAGCGCCTGCTTCGCGGGCGATGACAACTCCAGCAGCTACATCCCAGATTTTAACTCCATGCTCGTAATAGGCATCAACCGTGCCATCAGCCACGCGGCAAAGGTCCAACGCTGCTGACCCCATACGGCGAATATCGCGCACCTGGGGCAGCAAGGACTGCAGGATAGTGGCTTGGCCAGCGCGACGTGTGTCGGTGTATCCAAACCCCGTGGCAACAAGGGCCAAACCTGGGTCAGTTTCTTGACGGCAACGTAAATCGGTGCTGGTTCCATCCTCATATGTGACGGTCGCGCCATGTCCCACCGCCGCAGAGTAAAGAGTTCCTTTGGTGACGTTGATGACCGCGCCCGCGACGTACTGCCCGTCCTTCATCGCTGCAATAGACACTGCGAATTCCCCAATGCCGTACATGAAGTTCACGGTGCCATCAATAGGGTCGATTACCCACGAGACACCAGTTGTGGATTCAACATTTGCACCTTCTTCGCCGATAATGCCGTCCCCTGGGCGGTCTTTCGTAATGCTGGCAACGATGAATGCTTCGGCCGCTGTATCCACCTCAGTTACGGGATCCACCGCAGAAGACTTGATTTCAGCATGGTTGCGAAGATCATCCGTGGCGGTAATCTCCGCCCGCTTTGCCACAATCAATGAAGCTGCCTGCTTAGCAAGCTCTTTGGCATAGTCACGAAACTTGCATACATCATCAATAGTCATGCCTCCCATTGTGCACTTCTATAGACTCGTGCGCATGAAAACTTCTTTCGGCATTGATGTGGGCGGCTCTGGCATTAAAGGCGCCATCGTTGATTTAAACGCCGGCGATTTCGTCGGTGATCGTATTAAGATTTCTACCCCGAAACCGGCAACCCCTGAGGCCGTCGCGGAGACTATCAAAGAGATAGTTAAACAAGCGCAGTGGGAAGGCCCGCTGGGCATTACACTCCCCTCGATTGTCAAAGAACAAACAGTCTTATCCGCTGCCAACATTGATAAATCCTGGATTGGCGTGGATGCCTATGAGCTCTTCCATCGCCACTTGGGAAAGGATCGCCACATCTCGGTCCTGAATGATGCTGATGCCGCGGGTCTTGCCGAGGTGGAATTCGGCGGTGAAAAAGCCTGCGAAGGCAATGTCATCTTCCTCACCATTGGCACCGGCATTGGTTCAGCATTTTTGATGAACGGGACGCTGTGGCCAAACACAGAGCTAGGTCATCTCATCGTGGGTCAGGATGAAGCTGAACATCAAGCGTCGTCCGCAGCAAAAGAAGAGTTAGACCTTTCTTTCAAGCATTGGGCCAAATTAGTAGACAAGGTCTTGCACGAATACGAGGCACTTTTTAGCCCAGACATGTTCATCATCGGTGGTGGAATTTCCCGCCGTTTCGAAAAATGGGGACCACATCTCACGGTCAAAACTCCTGTTGAGCCAGCTCATCTACGAAATAAAGCTGGGATTATCGGCGCGGCGATGGCTATCAGTCTTGATATCGCGCCGTAGTGTGTCCACCCCATTTACCCCAAAAGGTCTCTATAATGGAACAAACACAGACCCGTTCTAGCAGTGGTGACGATCAATCATCTATACTGGGCGGTCGACCGTTCATTATTGAGCAATGGAGCACGCAGTAGGACTTACAGTTGACGCTGCTATGCCCTCAATACGGCGGCAGGAAATTAAAACGCTCCCCCAAGCGTTTTACTTATTTGTCGCACTCTTGAGGGTGTATGTCCGAGTTTTATTACTCGCGCGTGTTAAGTTTCAAACAAATCATGTCAAGGCGAAAGGGCGTACGTGGCAGCCACTGAATCTTCAGACCAGGCTTTCGGCGAGGGCGCAGAGGAAGCTCCAGAAGTAAAAACCCCTGCCAAAAAGACGGCGAAGAAAACAGCCAAAAAGACCGCCAAGAAGACGGCGAAGAAAACGGCTAAGAAGACCGCCAAGAAGACGGCGCGCAAAACTGCAAAGAAGTCGACCAAGAAGACCGTACGCAAGTCGGCGGCTTCAAAGGCAACTTCTCCAGAGAAGGACGCTGCTGAATCTTCTGATGAGGAAGCATTAGAGGACCAAGACCTCACCGACTCCGAGGAGGACGCGGATCAGCCCGAAGCTGACTTCGATCCTGATGCGGATATGGATGAGGACGAGTTCGGTGAACCCGGTGAGGAACTCGAAGCCGAAGAGGACGAAGAAGCCGAGGAAGACAATGGCTCCAGCGTCTGGGACGAAGATGAGTCTGCAACCCTGCGCCAGGCGCGTAAAGACGCCGAGCTCACCGCGTCCGCTGACTCCGTGCGTGCTTACCTGAAGCAGATCGGTAAGGTCGCTTTGCTCAATGCTGAGCAAGAGGTTTCGCTGGCTGAGCGCATCGAGGCTGGACTCTATGCGCAGCACCGTCTTGATGACATGGAGCGTCTCATTGCTGAAGGTGATGCGGCAGCGAAGCTATCCCCTGCACAAAAGCGTGATTTGCGCTGGATTGCACGAGATGGCCGTAAGGCAAAGAATCACCTCCTGGAAGCCAACCTACGACTGGTAGTTTCCCTGGCAAAGCGCTACACCGGCCGCGGCATGGCATTCTTGGACTTAATCCAGGAAGGTAACCTCGGTCTAATTCGTGCGGTTGAGAAGTTTGACTACACCAAGGGCTACAAGTTCTCCACATACGCGACATGGTGGATTCGTCAGGCCATCACTCGCGCGATGGCGGACCAGGCTCGTACCATTCGTATCCCAGTCCACATGGTTGAGGTCATCAACAAATTGGGCCGTATCCAACGTGAGCTCTTGCAGGACTTGGGTCGCGAGCCAACCCCGCAGGAATTGGCAAAGGAAATGGACATCACCGAGGAAAAGGTGCTGGAAATCCAGCAATATGCTCGTGAGCCTATTTCCCTAGACCAAACCATTGGTGATGAGGGCGATTCCCAGCTCGGTGACTTCATTGAGGACTCGGAGGCAGTTATCGCTGTCGACGCGGTCTCCTTCACCTTGCTCCAAGATCAGCTGCAGGATGTTTTGACCACTTTGTCAGAGCGTGAAGCCGGCGTTGTTCGTCTTCGCTTCGGCTTGACCGACGGCATGCCGCGCACTTTAGACGAAATTGGCCAAGTCTACGGAGTCACCCGTGAGCGCATTCGTCAGATCGAATCCAAGACGATGTCGAAACTGCGTCACCCTTCTCGTTCTCAAGTTCTTCGAGACTATTTGGACTAAAGCCCCATGCTTTTAGCGACTAAGCCCTAGCTTTCTCCCCCACTTTGTGGACGGAAGCTAGGGCTTTATCGTTCTGAAAATACACTTAATGCACTGCGCTCGAGGCGGGAGGTGGAAAACTAAGTGGAGACATTCGGCTCGGGGGGGTTGGCCGAATGCCTCCGTGTCAGGGGGCACGCGCCGGACATTCGGGGGTGAAGTACCGGGGGCCACGCTCTGACAACTAAAAGTATTGCACATCAATAAAAAATATGCCACTCACAAAAGCAGGTTTTTCAAACGATTCCACTTCAGTTTCTGAAGCCAGATTGTCTCCTTGCACGGCTGGGAATGGTGCACCGGTCGCAGACAGTTCTCTACCGTCACCTACCCCCGACCTAGTACATTATCAATGGCCACATGTGCGCAGAGCGAATCTTGTATTACTTTTGCGAACACAGGATATATTGTTTCCAACATCACTTTTATTTTTGAAGGTAATGCAGAAAGTATCATCCTCGACCAATCTGCCACCAGATTGACCGTGTGACCGTAAAAAGAGGTAATCCCATGGCAACTCAAAGCAATTCAAAATCTTCTCATGTACCCGTAGCCATCATCGGTGCGGGTCCCGCAGGGTTGATGCTTTCACACCTCCTCCATCTAGAGGGCGTGGAAAGCGTCGTCATCGAGAAGCAGAGCCGCGCTGAGGTTGAGAGCACCGTGCGTGCCGGCATCCTAGAACAAGGAACCATCAACTTGCTGCGTCAAACTGGCGTCGGCGAGCGTCTCGACCGCGAGGCCGAAATTGATGAAGGTATTTCTATTTCCATCGCAGGCGAAAGCCACCGCATCGACTTCGCTAAGTACACCGGTAAGCAAGTCGCTGTATACCCTCAGCATGAAGTCCTCATCGATCTAATCGCCCGCCGCCTGAGCGATGATGGTGAACTCTGGTTTGAAACCGAAGTTACCTCCATTGACGGCGAAGACACTGACAATCCTTCTATTTCATACAAGAAAGCCGATGGCACTGAAGGAACACTCAATGCCGACTATGTGATCGGCGCAGACGGATCAAAGTCTTTAGCTCGCAAGCGCATTACTGATGCTGGTGGTCGCCGCATGAAGCATGAGTACCCATTCGCGTGGTTTGGCATCATGGTCAATGCTCCTCAGACTGCACCAGAACTCATTTACGCAACCCATCCCGAGGGCTTCGCATTGATTTCTACTCGCAGCGAGAATGTTCAGCGCTACTATCTTCAGTGCAACCCTGATGACACGCCAGATATGTGGCCAGATGATCGAATTTGGGAGCAACTGCATCTGCGTGCTGACAATGACAGCGTGACTGTATCTGAAGGTGAGATCACCGATAAGGCTGTGTTACGCTTCCGCTCCGCTGTCACCGATCCGATGCAACGCGGCCGTCTATTTATCGCTGGCGATGCAGCACATACAGTTCCACCAACCGGCGCGAAGGGCTTAAACCTCGCTATGGCGGACATCTGTGCATTAGCGCCAGGTTTAATTAATGCAGTCAAGAAGTCAGACTCTTCCCTGCTTGAGACCTATACCCAGCGCGCCGTCCCACGAGTATGGAAGACTCAGCACTTTAGCTACTGGATGTCATCTATGCTCCACTCTGTACCTGCTGAGGATGAACTAACTTCCGCATTCCACACCAACCGTCGTTTGGCAGAGTTGTCCACCGTGGTCAGCTCTGATGCTGGCCGCCAGCTTCTGGCACAGCAATACGTCGGCCTCGATTTCCCGACTATCTAAAGGTTCTCAATTTAAAATTATGAGCACAACCTCCTCTGCTGCCACGCGCAGTGATAAAAACCCTGCGGTCATCACAGTATTGTGTTGGCTTGCCATGCTGCTTGATGGTTTCGACCTCGTTGTCTTGGGCGTCGCCATCCCTTCGATGATGGAAGACGACCGTTGGAACTTCGGCCCCGCTGAGGCCACCTTGGTTTCCACTGCTGGTCTTGTTGGTATGATGCTCGGCGCGCTGGTCATCTCCTTTTTGACCGATAAGTTTGGCCGTCGCCGGGTCTTGATGTTTGCAGTAGCGCTATTCTCCCTATTCACTTTCTTCCTCGCGTTCACCAATAGCGTCACAGTCTTCATGTTGCTCCGCTTCTTGGCAGGCGCTGGTCTGGGCGGCGCGCTGCCGACTTCCATTGCACTAGTCACGGAATTTCGCGGAGCCACGAAGTCCGGTTCTGCATCAACCACCCTGATGACCGGTTACCACGTGGGGGCCGTTGCGACCGCATTCTTGGGAATCATCATGATTGCCCCATTTGGATGGCACTCACTATTCATTGCAGGTGCATTGCCAGCCTTGGTTCTGGTCCCAGCTATGTATTTCCTGCTTCCGGAATCGCCGCAATATTTGAAGGCTATTGGCAGAATTGAAGAAGCGAAAGCGACTGCAGCGGAATACAATATCCCGTTGGAGGATGAGCTGGGCGATAAGCACGCAGCTGAAATGGAAAATAGTAACACCATGAAGGTGCTACTAGGACCAACCTTCCGCCGCAATACCATCGCTATTTGGGGCACCTCATTCATGGGCCTGCTATTGGTTTATGGAATGAATACCTGGTTACCGCAGATCATGCGCGATGCTGACTATGATCTAGGCAATTCCCTCGCTTTCCTCATGGTTCTCAACGTTGGTGCGGTGGTCGGACTACTGCTTTCTGGACAAGTCGCCGATAAGCACTCTCCACGCAAAACCTCGCTCATTTGGTTTGTCGCTTCTGCCCTTTTCTTGGCAGCCCTTGCTATCAAACTCCCGATCATCGCGCTATACGTCATGATCTTCCTGACAGGTATCTTTGTATTCTCGTCGCAGGTCCTCGTATACGCCTTCGTCGGGGAAAATCACCCCGCATCAGTTCGTGCTACCGCAATGGGGCTCTCTGCTGGCGTGGGTCGTCTAGGTGCAATTTCCGGACCGATATTGGGTGGCCTGCTGGTATCCTTAGGCATTGCTTATCCATGGGGCTTCTTCGCCTTCGCAATTGTTGGCCTCCTGGGAGCGCTCATCCTTGCGACCTCGCGCACACTAAAGACTCGCCCTGAGCACATCGACAGTGCGGCTCCCAAACCGCAGTCGAGTTAACACTTATTAGTATCTGAGTTCTTAACTCATCAAGTTCCACAACGCCGTGGGCTCGGTGCACGATCCAACTATGGTCGATGCACCGAGCCCATTTGTTTTGCGTCTTTCTGGTTTGCCTTTGACGCAACTATTCAGCAGAAAATGCCCACATAACTCCAAATTTGTCGAAAACTTGACCATAGGCGCCGCCCCAAGGTGCCGCCTCAAATTTCATAGTCTCTTCGCCGCCTGCCGCAATTAGCTTATCGATTTTCTCGCGGGCTTCTTCGACGGATTCTGCGTTATATAGCATGGAATAGGCAGTGTCGCGGACAGGGTATTCCCCGTCCATAGAGTCACCGCCGGAGATGATGCCTCCCGGCATAGTCAAGACTCCATGAGCAAGCGCATCTGGTGCTGGTTCAAAAGGCATTGCATCAGCGGGCATTGGTGTATCGGCATAAGTGAGCAAATCCAACTCACCGCCAAACACCTCGTGCCAATGCTTCAAAGCTTCGGCGGTGTGTCCATTAAATGTGATGTAGGTGGAAAGAGTACCGGCCATGGCATGTTCTCCCTTGAAAAGGTTATGGAAAAGTCCACCCTCCAGCTTACGCCTCCTATGACGCACATCACATACACGTAGAAGATTTCTTGTATTCAACTTCTTTGTCACTTTCACCAAAAATGGTTTGGGTACCCTAACTTTGGTTTTTCATTAGTCTGGTGGGATGAGCAAACATTTTGAGCTAAAAGTTCCTGGTGGCAAACTCGTTGTGGTTGACGTTGATATCGAAGAAGACACCATTAAAGACGTGAAAATTTCGGGTGATTTCTTCATCGAGCCTGATGAAGCTTTCTTCGATCTCAGCCGAGCGTTGAAGGGATCATCCATCAATGATCCGGCGGAACGGCTACAGGCTAAGATGGACGCTGCCCTCGCTGATTTTAATGATGCGGAGCTCCAAGGCTTCCACACCAGCGATGTCGCGCTTGCTGTACGCCGGGCTGTGAGTGGTGCCAAGGATTTCACCGATTTCGAATGGGAAATCCTCCACCCTGGTATTTTGCCAACTCCTATGAACGTAGCGCTCGACGAGCTGCTGCTGGAACAGGTTGCTTCTGGCCAGCGAAAGCCCACCATGCGGATTTGGGACTGGGAGGACCGCGCCACGGTTATCGGCAGTTTCCAGTCTTATGTCAATGAAATTGACCAAGAAGGCGTAGACGAACACGGCGTCACCGTGGTGCGCCGCATGTCTGGTGGTGGCGCGATGTTTATGGAGGGTGGCAACTGCATTACTTACTCCGTCTACGCCCCAGAGTCCCTGGTTGCAGGCCTAAGCTATGAACAGTCCTATGAATACCTGGACCGCTGGGTTTTGGCTGCGCTCAAGGAGCATGGCGTCGATGCTTGGTATGTGCCAATCAATGACATCACCTCAACTGGTGGAAAGATTGGCGGTGCTGCGCAAAAGCGCCGTTCAGGTGCTGTGCTTCACCACGTCACCATGTCCTATGACATTGACGCGGATATGATGACACAAGTTCTGCGCATTGGCAAAGTCAAGATTTCTGACAAAGGCCTCCGCAGTGCGAAGAAGAGAGTCGATCCTCTGCGCCGCCAAACTGGCGCGTCACGTGAAAACATCATCGGCACGCTCAAATCGGTCTTCGCAAATCGCTATGGTGCGAATGAAGTTGAGCTCAGTGACACTGATCTTAATGCTGCCGAGCAGCTAGTTGCTGAAAAATACTCTACTGAGAAGTGGACCAAACGCGTTCCATAAATAGGGCGCAATCTTCTTTCAGGCTGCGATGAGGCACTCTCACGGGCTTGACGCTCGCAGCCTTTCGCCGCCTATTTCTTAAGCCTTTGCTTTGCAGCACGCCCAATCGACTTCAAGCTCTGCTTTAAGTATTGGCTCCGATTCATCGGGTAAATTTCTTCAGCCAGCTCAAACGCGCGAAGCACGTTATTTTCCAGGTGCTGTTTCGTCATTCCTCTGCCCGGGTCAACTGGCTCCGATAGGTCCGTGATGGTCCACGATGATCCGACGGACCCATGTTTGACCGAATAGTAGTTACCGGCGTGCGCTGATACAGCGATGCCAGAAACGCCACGTGCTGCCGCGATAAGGTGTGGGTGAAAACGCGTTGAGATCCAGGTTTGCCCTTCTCGGGTTGGCAAACCAAAAGCCCACAGCTCATCAAAAGCCACAACTTTGATGCCGTCCATCAGCGCAGCATCGGCCTCCACCATTACATCCAGCACCTTGTAGTCTTCTTCCGGAATACACTCCAAGAAGACCGCATTATCGCCAGTAGCTCCTAGGTAACGCAATTGCTTAACTAGCCGCTGAGCAAGCTCTTCCAGCTCAATTCCGAGGAAATCCGATTGGGCAGCGATAATAAAATCACGTTCCCGGGCATCAGCATTGCCCCATCCCAGCCCATGCTGTGTCGTGCTATCAGCTGCCGCCAGCCAGGCATCATCAACTCCCCTATCAACCACAGAAATCGCTTGGTGAAGGGCATGTGATGGCTCATCGCGAACTAAGACTCGGTCAAACTTTTCCAGCCAGATAGCCAGCTCATCCTTGATGGTAGTGCCGGGCACAAATCCTTGGCCAGTCATAATTTTGGCCTGCTTGCCCAGACACGACGCCCCTGCCAGCACCTTCACATGATGCGGCCAGGTGTCGTTGAACCAGCCGCCCCCCACCACATGAACAATATCGGCGGTCTTGGCAAGGTTCATCCCGGTAGTTAACAGCGGGATGGAATAAGTATTGTTAAATGCTTGGACAACGTCTTCTGGCGTTGCGCATTTGAGGCCTACGTGCCACAAGGTATCCGTGACTGTGAGATTCGGGTGCACATTCGCATGCAGGATGGATGCAATCCCAGGAGTGTGGCAATCCAAAATCACTTGAGCAGTAGGACGGCGCCGATAGAGCTCACGCAGCCATGCCGAAACGATAAATTCATCACCAAAATTGGGATGGCCTGCCGGTGCAACTAAGTAAATCGTTTCAGACATAAATATATATTTGCACACCCCTTGTCAATACGCAGGCACTAGCCTGCCTATTGGCTACTTACTCCCTGATTTTGAGGGTGAAATCTTACGCACAGACTCGATTAATGCCCCGAGGGCCCCGTGTTCCATCATGGTATTAGGACTCAAGGAGCAATAGTCCAGGATTTGATAACCCGCATGCTGAATAGCACGGTGCTTCTCCCAGTGCTCTTGAGCTTGTTCTGGGTGGTCTAGAGCCAATGTCTGAATTGCACGACGCTCAGAGAGCAGCTCATATTGCAGGTCGCGGCGCAAAACTAGTGCTTCATCTGGAGTAGCTGACAGCAGTGTACCCAGCACCGTACTCATGGCCTGATAGCTGCGTACCTGCAGCCGTAGATACTCACGCGCCTTGGAAGCATTGCTCATAAACCACAAGGCGATGAAAGCAAAGAATACAGACAGGCCAATCTCCGCAATACGGGATACGACTAAGTTGCCTAAGGGCTCTGAGATACCACCCATGAGCAGCGCCAGCGGAGTAGAGAAAATAACCAAGAGCGCGTAGTTTTTGACCACCATGATTTCAGCGCAATACTGGCAGATCGCCAAAGCCGCAACAAGTGTCCAGCCTTCAACCCCGAAGAGGTAAAACAGGGCGAATAGTCCCAAACCCAAGATTGACCCCAGCATTCTGTGGGTACCACGCATGGTTCCCGGAATCTTTTCCGGCCCATTCTGCAAAATCAATAGCGCAGAGATAACGCCCCAGTCCGGACGATTCAAGCCTAGAGCCACGCCAATCACGCCAGTAGCTAAACCAGCAATCGCCACTTTCTTAGCGGTTACCACTGCATGGCTATCTGCAGTCAACGAGCGATAAATGCGGTAGCGGGCTGTTGGACGTGAGTGCGGAATCGCCGTGCGTTCCGGCTCCAAAAGGTTGACGGACTCAAATAAAGTTGCAGCATCCGCACCTAGGCCATCCCGCTTTTGGTTGTGCTGAACAATTGCTCGCTGCGCAGCCAGAGTCCGGTCAACGAGGTCGCTTTGGGACTCATTGATAATCAAGCCGCCGCGCACGATGCCTGCGTCAGAAAGAGCTTCCCACGCATTAGCCAGCGCAGTTTGTGCCTGGTGATGGCGCGCTAATTCATCATCTTTGGCCTCTTGAAAGGCTTTAGCAGCG
Source organism: Corynebacterium sp. L4757 (assembly GCF_043673995.1). Classification (NCBI taxonomy): domain Bacteria; kingdom Bacillati; phylum Actinomycetota; class Actinomycetes; order Mycobacteriales; family Corynebacteriaceae; genus Corynebacterium; species Corynebacterium sp. L4757. The sequence goes on from NZ_JBIMEN010000001.1 coordinate 262,985, forward strand.
CGCTCTAAGTTTTCCACCGTGGCACGTTCTGGGCCATGAGGGTCCCTTAAGGCAGGCAGCATTCCCAGCACCAGTGACGTTGCAATAGCAGTCAGCGGCCAAAAAGCTGCCTCCAATGGGTCAACACCAGATTTGGCCAGCATTGTCGAACCACCCGATACCATGACGATAAAGAAGCCGCCGGGCGGTGGTAGCCTGAGCGCATTCTGCAAAAAGACCACGACTGCGCCAAGTGCCGTGACAAAGAAAGCTGAAAGCAATAACCACCAATGGCCATTGCCTGGTGCAAAGATGAGCGTGCCGACGAGTGTGCCGATTGTAGCGCCAAGCCACAGCAAAGCTCCGGCAATCGCCATAACTTTCCAACGCTTGCGGTAAACAATTCCTTCACCATAGATAACGGCGAATGCGCCGGCACAGATTAAAAGGATGGCATCTCTATTTCCAGTGAGCATGGCGATGCCGCCTGGGATAGCAATAGCGAGGGCGGCTCGCAGTGCACCGGGCCACCGTGTCGCTTTGGAATTGATAGCAGTAAATGCTGTCCACCAATCTGCCATGGTGAGCATTTTCTTATTAGCCCCAGTCCCTTGACTCACGAAAGAGCTCATCCCCTTTTATTTAAATATTCTCATTTCGCCGCCATGCCAATGTGTTGAGCACTTTAAGACTCGAAGCCGAGCACAGAATAAGCGCTTGCCATCTACCTATCCTGCGTTGTACCTAAGAACGCACGTGGTTTGGTGGCAAGCGCCGAAGCCACGATGAGTTTCATCGTAACGTCATCTTCTACTATCTAGCTTTACTCTTGCAAAAGAAACAGAGCAACTTTTGCAATCCTACTTGTGACTGAATTAACTGGTTACTCAACTAGGCTGTTGAAGCACGCCTGGAAGTCTTCCTGGGTGGCAGAATTCTCCCAGCACGCCTGAACGGCTGGGTCGCCCATGATGACTGCAACCAGGCCGACGACTGCCACGGTGGCAACGATGCCGAGGATGGATAGGATGAGTCCCACCACGGACATCCAGGTACGGCGTGCTTCCTTCGGCTTCTTGCGGTTACGTACCAAAGCAATGATGGCAACGATCAGGCCAATTACGCCTGGCACAATGGAAAAAGCGGTGAGCATAGCCGGCAAGCAGATGAGACCGATGATGAACGCTGCCAGCGCCATGCCAGACTTCTTCACCGGGCCCTGCTGGTCCGCACCTGCATAACCTTGGTACTCCGCGTAGCTGGAGAAATCAGGCTCCTGGTAACCGCCGGCTGAGCTAGCTCCAGATTGGTAATCACCGTTATTTACGGAGCCCCCGCCGTAGCTGGGCAGTCCCCCAGCGTTATCGCCATTACTGCCTGACTGGCCATCAGCGCCGTACGGGTTGTTGTTTGGGTTGGTCATTTCAGATAATCCTTAAACTTTGTTGGCATACAGATCGCGGCCCACACCGTAGTGTGAGCGGAGAAGCCATGGGGCGTAGTGAACCAGTTTACCGGTTCACCTATTCTCCGTTCAGCACACCACCCACACGATATCCAAAGCAAGGAATCAGACCACGTGAACTATCACATGGCCCCAACCGAAGGAGAGCTGAAGTCCCTACCACTTGCGCAGGTATTCAATCCTTTCCCGAAGCTGATCCGCATTGCACAATGCGGTGGGCGGACCACCACAGGCTTTGCGTGCTTCGGTATGAATAGCGCCATGCGGGCGACCAGTACGGCCAGCAGTAATAGACACGATGGTGTTGAGCTCTTTACGCAATGCCGTGACTTCATCGATCGCCACCGGATCATTGCCGTCATCCTTTGCTGCTTCCGCCCTGCGCCGGTTGGCGGGTGCCGAAGGTAGTCCATGAATCTTACGGCGATGTTCCTCAGCAGCTTGAGCTGCGCGCTGCTCACGTTCCTTAGCAGCACGCGCATCCATTTCTTCTTCCTGCTTCTTCCGCAGCAAGTCCTTTACTTGATCAGCATCAAGCAAACCCGGAATGCCGAGGAAATCCGCATCTTCATCTGAACTTAAAGCCGCGGTATTAAATTGCGAGCCATCATAAATCAGCGATGAAAACTCAGCATCGGCACCAATGGACTCATAGGAAGGTTCCAAATCCGGTTCGGTCTGCTCTTTATTCGCTTGTGCAACAAGATCTTCATCCCAGCCTTCACGGTCCGGGTCAGGCTTGCCCAGAACGTGATCGCGGGACTTTTCCATATTCTCAGCTAAGCCCAAAAGGCGAGGCACGGAAGGCAGGAAGACAGATGCTGTCTCACCCGGCATGCGCGAACGCACGAAACGGCCAATTGCCTGCGCGAAGAACAAAGGTGTTGAAGCAGAAGTTGCATAAACGCCCACCGCTAGACGCGGAACGTCGACGCCCTCCGACACCATGCGGACAGCCACCATCCACTCATCACGCGAGTCAGAGAATTCCTGAATGCGGTCTGAGGAGCCTGGCTCATCCGACAAAATGACAGACACCGAGGTGGAAGAAAGCTGCTTGAGGATCTTCGCGTAGGCACGTGCCGTCGTCGTATCGGTAGCAATCACCAGGCCGCCGGCATCAGGCATATTGCGGCGCATTTGCATCAGGCGCGTGTGCGCGGCCTGCAGCACCGAGGGAATCCAGTCACCTTTCGGATCCAGCGCAGTCTTCCATGCACGAGCCGTTTGTTCAGGGTTGAGTGGATCCCCCAAGCGTGCCGCAAACTCTTCACCCGCTGAGGTACGCCACCTCGCCTCACCCGAATAGGCGAGGAAGACTACGGGGCGCACGACGCCATCGGCAAGCGCATGCCCGTAGTCATAGGTGTGATCGGAGCGTGAAACCTGATGCCCCTCACCGTCCTCCTCGTAACGCACGAAAGGAATCGGCGAATCATCAGAACGAAATGGCGTACCGGTAAGCGCCAGGCGGTGTTCGGCATCATCATATGCCTCACGCACACCATCGCCCCAGCTCTTGGCATCACCCGCGTGGTGGATCTCATCCAGGATCACCAAAGTACGCCGGGCAGATGCCACGGCGCGGTGCTTGAATGGGTGCATACCCACCTGCGCATAAGTGACCACAATGCCGTCATAAGAAGGATTAACGGCTGAGGAGTTAGTGAAATGCGGGTCAAGCGACAGCCCGACGCGGGCGCCCGCAGCAGACCACTGCACTTTCAGGTGCTCCGTGGGGACCACCACGATGACACGCTCGACCGCGCGTGAATCGAGCAACTCGGTGGCAACTCGTAGCGCGAAGGTGGTCTTACCTGCACCTGGCGTTGCCACCGCCATGAAATCTTGCGGCTTGGTTTTTAAGAACTTGTCTAAGGCTGCTTGCTGCCAGGCACGCAGTTGACCTTTGTTCCTGGACGTTGGAGCACTCACTTTCGACGCAGACCCTTATAAATCCGTTCACAATCAGGGCAGACCGGTGACCCCGGCTTTGCTTGCTTGGTCACCGGGAAGGTCTCCCCGCACAACGCAACGACCATCTTGCCGGACACAGCAGAGTCCACAATCTGGTTCTTTTTGACGTAGTGAAAGAACTTCGGGGTGTCGTCATCGGTGTTGCTTACATCCTCACGGATGTCTGGTCTCTCAATAGTCTTCGTCGTCGTACTCACGCCTACTATCTTGCCCCAAAACCCCGCCGAATGGGCAAGCCGCTGGTAGGGACATATCGAAATTGACGGTTCAGGGGTCTACGCTTGAGCACTATGAATTCTGGTCACGATAAGCGCAATGGCAAATCCGGCGCCAAGAGTTGGTGGCGCCGCAAAGAGTCTGTGCTCATTACCGACGCCAAAGTCTCTCCTGGCCAGGACCGGCATCGCCGCGAGATCGGCTATGGCATCTTACAGTTTTTGAGGGTGCCCGCTCTTTTTCTCACGGTGTGGCTCATTTATGCCCACCAAGCATGGGTGGCCGCAGCAATCATTTCAGCAATCACCATTCCATTGCCGTGGATTGCTGTGGTCTTTGCCAATGCCAAAGGCAACCAAAACGATAAGCGCGACCGCAACACGTATAAGCCGGCGATAGCCCGTCAGGCGCGGCAGCAGCAGGCATTGGCGGATGGCAACTATCAGCAGTTGGAGTTCAAGGACTCACCGCGGCGAGAATCTGACATTATTGACCATATCGATCCCGATGGCCCAACGCGTCCTCAATAATGCGGGCCTCCAGCCTTTATTTGATAGACCCAATCGCGAAGATTTAAGGATAACCAGATGCTTCAATTTTGCCCGCCGCTGAGCCCCGACTTTCCGCTGCATACGGTAGCTCCAGAATTAGTGTCCGTTTTTGAAAAGGCCGGGTTTAATACCCAGGGCATAGCAGCGCATCTTGGTCCGCAGGCAACAGAGGCGCTCTACCGCGGCGAGCCAGCCGCCGTGGAGGTTGCCACGTCAGGTGGCAGCCAGATGGATTTATTGATTCGTTTATTCTTGCTGCACGAGCAGGTTCCGGCCACCGCGCTTGCCGATGCCGTCGGCTCGCTGCTTGCCACCAAGCTTGTGGATTCGCACATCGCGCTTGCCGATTCTAACGGCATGGTGCACATCGCCCTGGATATTCGTTCCCACATCATTGACGGCACGAATAGGTGGGTCTTTTCCGATGCCGATGCGTCAGTGGTGGAACACGTCCCGGGCCCCGATCACGTGCTCGGCGTGGGCGCGGCAAGCCTTTCTTTGTTGCGAACTACTCCCACTACTCCGGTAGCATCCGTGTTGGACTTGGGCACCGGTTCTGGCGTGCAGCTTTTAGGTCAGTTGGATTCTGCTGAGCGCATCGTGGCTACCGATGTCCATGAGCGCGCATTAGCGTTGGCGCAGGCCACCATCGCAACCACGGATGCAAAGAATGTTGAATTCCGCCATGGCAGCTGGTTTGAGCCCGTGGCGGGTGAAAAATTCGACCGCATTGTTGCGAACCCACCTTTCGTGGTCGGTCTTCCAGAGGTCGGCCACGTCTACCGTGACTCCGGGCTCAATCTGGATGGAGCGAGTGAGCTGGTGGTCTCTCAGGCGGCGGAGCATCTCAACGAGGGCGGCACTGCGCATCTTTTGGCGGCATGGATTCATACTTCAGATAATGCGTGGCAACAACGCGTTGCTTCTTGGTTGCCTCAAACCGGTGTGAGCGCTTGGGTCTTGCAGCGCGATGTTGCCGACCCCGCGCTTTATGTCTCCACGTGGCTCAAGGATGAATCTATTGACCCACGCGGCAAAGAGGGCCGCAAGCGCTCACGGCTCTGGCTGGAGCACTTCCGGGATAATGATGTCACTGGCATTGGTTTTGGATTTGTGGCACTGCAAAAGATAGATGATTCCCTGCCCTCAGAAGTTACCGCCGAAGAGATTCCGCAGGCATTCGATGACGCACTGGGTTCTGAGGTAGAAGAGCACTTCCGCCGTTCCGCGTGGCTGCGCAATTTGCTTCCCGATGAAATCGGCGACAAGAAATTTGGACTTCGCCCAGGCGTTGCGCGTGAGGATATCGCGCTGAGCAATGATGAGCTCGGCTTCGGCTTTACTCGCGCCACCATGCGCTTAACCCGCACGGAAGGACCGCGTTGGACGCACGAAGTCGATGAACACCTCGCCTCCATCGTGGCAGGGCTTAATCCACATGGCCTCAATTTGCGGGAAACTGTGGAGCTTTATGCCGTGGCCAATGATGTGGATGCTGATGAGCTCTTTGCTGCTGCCCAGCCAGCAATCATTGACCTAGTCCGCCATGGCTTCCTCTACCCCACTGAACTCGGACCAGTCTTCTAATACCCACCTGAACCGACCTGGATAGACGCCGAAGAAAGGAGAAGTACGCTTCACTATGCGTGCTATTTTGACCCGCTGCCTTAGTGCCTCAGTCACCGTCGACGGTGACATCATTGGCGCATTCGATGCTCCCGATACAGGTGGTCTGTTGGCACTGGTGGGAGTCTCCACACAAGACATCGAATCTGGTGTCAATGATCCAAAGAGTCTAGAAGACAAGATTGACACGATGGCGCGCAAGATTGCCGAGCTGCGAATCTTGGATGGTGAGACCTCAGTGGAAACAGTTGGTGCACCAGTCCTTGTCGTGAGTCAATTCACACTCTACGGCCGTACCGCAAAAGGACGTCGCCCCTCCTGGTCTGATGCGGCGCGGGGCGAAGATGCCGAGCCAGTCATCGAAAAAATCAATGAAAAGCTGCGTGCGCGCGGGATTCACGTGGAAGAAGGCCGCTTCGGCGCCAGGATGAAAGTCGCTTCCGTCAACGATGGCCCCTTTACCGTAATGGTCGAAACCTAATCATATTAGGACACCCTTACCCCCGATCGGGTTGGGCGAAAGAGGCCAGATTCACTCTTTTAAGACGCTCGGGAACTAATTGGAAGCGTGTGCCGTTAGACCTAATGTAACCGGCGATTAATTCAGGAGGCCAACGATGACCGATGCATCTGCCCAGAATTCCCATGACACTCCAGAACATGACGAGAAGGAAGTAGACCGGGGTTCACGCCGCGGTCAGACCAATGACAATCCTTCTGCCGATCTCGTGCGCGTTTACCTCAATGGAATTGGTAAAACCGCACTTCTGTCCGCTGAAGACGAAGTTGAACTTGCACAAGCGATTGAGATTGGTCTTTATGCCGAATACAAGCTGGCGAATGCCGAGAAGCTGACCCGCGCCGAAAAGCGTGACATGAAAATCCTGGTTAAGGAAGGCAAGAAGGCACGCTCCCACCTGCTGGAAGCAAACCTTCGCCTCGTGGTTTCACTAGCCAAGCGCTACACGGGCCGCGGCATGCCGCTCCTAGACCTCATTCAAGAGGGCAACTTGGGCCTTATCCGCGCGATGGAGAAATTCGATTACGCCAAGGGCTTTAAGTTCTCCACGTACGCCACCTGGTGGATCCGTCAGGCAATTACCCGCGGCATGGCTGACCAGTCCCGCACGATCCGCCTACCAGTCCACTTGGTGGAGCAGGTAAATAAGCTTTCCCGCATCAAGCGTGAGATGTATCAGTCCCTCGGACGCGAAGCGACCAATGAGGAGCTCGCAGAAGAGTCCGGCATCGATGAAAATAAGATCGAGATGCTGCTGCGCCAGTCTCGTGACCCAGTTTCTTTGGACATGCCAGTTGGTGCAGATGAAGAAGCCCCCTTGGGTGACTTCATCGAAGATGCTGAGGCAACTGACGCTGAGACCGCAGTGGTTGCTTCTATGCGCCATTCCGATATCCGGGATGTCATCGACACCCTCGAGGAGCGCGAGCAAGACGTTATCCGCCTCCGCTATGGCTTGGATGATGGCGTTCCACGCACCTTGGACCAGATTGGTCGCAAGTTTGGGCTTTCCCGTGAACGCGTTCGCCAGATAGAGCGTGAGGTTATGGCGAAGCTGCGTGACGGCAACCGTGCAGCGCGCCTGCGTGAGTACGCCCTTTAAAGTCATCAATCTCAGCTGAAATATCCACCGATTACCTCGCCTAACATTCTGAGGTCGGTGGATTTTTACATCTTGAAATGACCAAAAATTCCGGGCGTTTTCTCAAATGAGCTATTTTTGCCCAGCGCACGGCACCAAAGGGAACATGCGTGCCATTCTGTGCTAAATTAAAACTAAAGCTTTCCTATACCGCTGAATTAATTAGACAAAATAATAACTGCACATAATCGCGAGTTTTGACCTAGGCTAACCACATGGTTCTGAAAGGTCTCGGCGGACAAAATGCGCTAGTGTGTAAGTAATTAGAATTTTCTTTGTTGCTGAAAGGGTCGCCACGTGAGGGACTTAGTCGATACCACAGAGATGTATCTGCGCACCATCTACGAACTAGAAGAAGAAGGAATTACTCCTCTTCGCGCACGCATTGCTGAGCGCCTTGAGCAGTCTGGACCAACCGTATCCCAGACCGTCGCCCGCATGGAGCGTGACGGTCTCCTGCACGTTCTTCCCGACCGTAGCCTTGACCTGACCGCAGAAGGCCGTGAACACGCGACCTCTGTGATGCGTAAGCACCGTCTGGCTGAGCGCCTGCTGACGGATGTATTGGGGTTAGATATCCACCAGGTCCATGATGAGGCCTGCCGTTGGGAGCACGTCATGAGTGAAGACGTGGAGCGCCGCGTCGTCGCCGTTATTGAGGACCCGTCCCTCTCTCCTTTCGGTAACCCCATCCCGGGACTGGAAGCACTGGGCGCAAAGGGCTCTGCTCCTGTGGAAGATAAGCGCGCCATTGATTTGCCACATGGTGAAGAACTCCCAGCCACTATTACTCAGATCAACGAAATCATCCAGTATGACGGTGACGCTTTCGTCGAGCTATATGCCGCCGGCATGACCGTTGGCTCTGATGTCACGGTGTGCCAAGACGGTGGCGTGGTGACTATCACCAACGATAAGGGTGCAAAGGTACAATTGGCGGATGACTACGCGCACGCGATTCGCGTCGCACTCCGTTAATCTGCACCACGCAGCAATCCCAGGCACACGGTGAGTCGTGTTCCTGGGATTTTTGCTTGTCAGGTCAATGTGGTGAGTTCCACCCTGTGCGTGTGGCGTGCCCATTTTTTAAGTACTCAACCTGTTTAGTAGGACATTGCATGAAACTTCTTGTTACTGGCGGAGCCGGATATGTCGGCAGCGTGTGTGCTGCCACTCTGATCGAGGCTGGCCATGACGTCACCATCATTGATAATTTCTCCACTGGCAACCGAGAAGCAGTTCCTAGCTCGGCTACGTTGGTGGAGGGTGATGTTGCTGACGTTGTGGCGGATGTTCTTGCATCGGGCGGCTTCGACGGTGTCATGCACTTTGCTGCCCGTTCGCTCGTTGGTGAGTCGGTGGAGATGCCAGCTGAGTACTGGCAGCACAATGTAGTAACCAGCCTGACACTGCTGGAAGCAATGCGCGCGAATAACGTTACTAATCTCGTCTTCTCCTCCACTGCTGCCACCTATGGTGAGCCAGAGCAGGTTCCCATCACGGAGCAGATGCCCACGCAACCAACGAATCCTTATGGCGCATCTAAGCTAGCGATTGACTATATGATCACCTCCTACGCCAAGGCTTATGGCCTGGGGGCTACCTCGCTACGCTACTTCAACGTTGCCGGCGCTTATGGCGAGATTGGTGAAAACCGAGAGGTGGAGACCCACCTCATCCCCATTGTCTTGCAAGTAGCCCTGGGTCACCGCGACAAGATTTTCATGTTTGGTGATGACTGGGATACCCCAGACGGCACGGCTGTGCGCGACTACATCCATGTCCGCGATCTGGCCGATGCTCACCTATTGGCATTGGAGTCCAACGCCTCTGGCGAGCACCGCATTTTCAATCTTGGCTCGGGCGATGGCTACTCCGTCAAGCAGGTCATCGAAATGTGCCGTGAAGTCACCGGGCACCCGATTCCCGCAGAGGTTGCAGCCCGGCGCGCTGGCGACCCGGCAACGCTGATCGCCTCTTCAGAGAAGATCCAGTCCGAATTGGGCTGGAACTCAACGCGTACCGATTTGCGCACCATTGTTTCTGATGCGTGGGAATTTACCCGTCAGCTTGGTGATCGAGCACATTCCGCCAAGCGCGTGAAGTAGCCCTTCAGCTGTTCTCCTATGCGGCGTCATCGAAGTCTGGGCGTTTAGCTTTTCCCTTCTTTTCGCCCGTCTGTTTATCTGCCCGTTGCCTGTCATGATGGCTGCGGGCTTGTTCACTTCCGTGATAGATATTGTCCACGCATTGCGCAGCTAGTCCGTTCAGGTAGCACTGCAACATGAGTGTGGTGAGCGAATGGGCACGGTCGGCGTCGTTGGAGGCGCTGAGTGCCATTCCTGCATACATTGGCAGTCCCCGCTTAATTTGTGCGGCGGCGTAGATGCAGAGGGCGTTGTTGCGGATAGTCCCCGTGAATGATTGAGAGACTGCAAGCATGATGGCTGCGGTTTCTTCGGGGTGGTCGAGGTAGGTTGCTGCAGTGAGGTCGCGGACGTAGGTATTAGCCATAGTCATGCTTGCGTATCCGAGCACGTTGACATCGTGGAGGCAGCTATCTGCTGCGTCAAAACCATAGGTGGTGGTACGGAAGATGACTTCTTCACATTCTTTGAGGAGCTGTTCCAATCCGTATCCATAGCGTGGGTTGGTCAGCGTGCTCTTTTCATACATGATGGCTGCCGCATGGTGTGCTTGCTGTTGGGTGAGCTTCAGAGTCTCTGCGTCTATGTGTGGGTTGCGCATGTGCAGGGGTGCGTGGGCTTCGTCGCGGTCATATCCTGGCAGGCGTCCTTCGCGGATATAAGGCTCCATGCTGATGGCGGTGACGATGGAATCGATATAGCCGTATTTCCATGCTGGCGGTATTTCGGGAAATGCCGGAATGCCGGGGACCTCACCGACTGATTCCATGTTCATCATCTCCCATGGCTCACCATCTGCAATTTCTCTGGTGTGCCATAGTCCGGCAACTGGGGCTTCGAGGGTATCTGCATGCTTGAAGATTTCGACGGTGACGTCGTCTAGGTCGATGCCCTCATCGGCGGTAATGGCAAATGCGAGTATGACTGCGTTGTGTTTATTGTCAACGGTGGTGAGTGCTTCTACGAGCGTGGACTCCATGTTGTTGATATCGAAGCGCAGGGTTGGGCCCAGTGAGTACGTGCCTTGGTCTTCTTCTAAGGCCATGAAGACAATAGATTCAGTTGGATAGAATCCAAGGATTCCGGGAATGTTTGCGAGCAATTGTCCAGGTGTTGTCAGTGTTGATTGTGTCATGGCTCAAGCTTCATATACTCAGCTCTTGTACACGAGGGCTATCGCTTCTTCACTGCCCTTTCTGTGGATAACTGGCTCTAGTTGTTGACGTTGCAACAATCTTTGTCCACAGGCGGCGCCCTTAATGGACATCCACGGGCCCGGTTTGCACATATGTAGCTGCGTTTGGCCTAGAATAGTCGGACAAGCACCACGAATTACGACCGGAATACTTTATTAATGAAGTGTGTTGTATGTGGTAGCAAGAGGAGGTTTATCATGCAAGAAAACGAACGTCGCATGTATGAGTTGGAATATCCCGCACCACCGGTTGATCAGGGACCAACGCTAGTGGTGGCAATGCACGGTTATGCCGATGCAGGCCTGGCGGTTGAAGCCAGCGCAGACCACCTCAAGGCGGCTTTGGAGTCACGTCCATTAGCCACCTTTAATTCTGATGAGCTCATTGATTATCGCTCACGCCGCCCAGCGGTCACTATTGATATTGACCAGCCGGTTGAAGTTGAGTCTTTGGACTTGGATATTCGAGTGCTCAAGGACACCGAGGGCAAGCCTTTTCTTTTGCTTTCTGGTCCCGAACCGGACTTGCGTTGGGAATCTTTTACCAAGGCTGTCTCCGAGCTCGTAACTCGCTTTGATGTGCAAAACACCATCTGCCTTTACGCAGCGCCTATGCCTGTGCCCCATACTCGCCCGCTGGTGGTAACTGCACACGGCAATTCAACGGAATTGGTCTCGCGCATGGTGCGCATGGAGTCCAAGATGATTGTTCCAGGCTCGGCGTCTTTCTACATCGAGAAAGAGTTGGCTAAGCGTGGGCGCAATGTCGCCGGCTATACGGCGCATGTTCCGCACTATTTGGCTTCCTCGCCTTATCCACACGCTACTTTCGAGTTGCTTGACGCAATTTCGGGTGCGGCTGGGGTGAAGCTGCCGTTGAAGTCTTTGGAGCATGACATTGAGCGTGTCAACACCCAGCTGGAAGAGCAGGTCAATGACTCCGAAGAAATCGTCCAGGTCGTTCACTCGCTTGAAGACCAATATGACGCCTATATGGAGCGCTACCGCAATGAGCATCCGCAAGCGATTATGCCGGGTGAACAGAACATTCCAACTGGTGAGGAAATTAGTGCTGAGTTTGAGCGCTTCCTCGCTGATTTAGGAACGGTTGATGACTTCTTAGCAGAAGATATTGATGACAGTGAGGACTCCGGGCCTGAGGATGACTTCTAGTCACTGCAGTAGCTAAGCTGGGTGGGGTGAACCTATCCCAGATGTTGCCTGACTTGGAAGAAGTACCTGAATCCCTCGTTGATGATGCCGTGTGGGACACGTTCCTATCATGGACTCAACAACGGGGGATTTCGCTATACCCAGCACAGGAAGAAGCTTCCTTAGCACTGCTGGCTGGTGACAATGTCATCCTTGCCACCCCTACCGGGTCGGGTAAGTCAATGGTGGCTAATGCTGCGCACTTTATTGCCATGGCGCGTGGTCAGCGTTCTTTCTACACAGCGCCGATTAAAGCACTGGTGAGTGAGAAGTTCTTCGCATTGTGTGAGATCTTTGGTCCGGAAAACGTCGGCATGATGACCGGTGATGCCACTGTCAATGGCAACGCCCCTATCATTGCCGCCACCGCAGAAATCGTCGCCAATATTGCACTGCGCGATGGTGCGGATGCCCAGATCGATCAGGTTGTAATGGATGAGTTCCACTATTACTCCGAGCCTGACCGCGGCTGGGCATGGCAGGTGCCGCTTCTGGAATTGCCTAAGGCACAATTCCTGCTCATGTCGGCGACCTTGGGTGATACCGAGTGGCTAGAAAAAGACCTCACGTCCCGCACCGGGCGTGAGACCACGTTCGTCGGTGGCACCACCCGCCCTGTCCCCCTGGATTTCTCTTATACATTCCTCGCGGTACATGAAACAGTGCAGGAACTTCTGGATGCAGGCAAGGCTCCCATCTATATCGTGCATTTCTCGCAACGTGAAGCATCGGAGCGCGCCCAGGCGTTGACTTCTTTGTCTGGATTAATCAGCGCTGAAGAAAAAGAACTCATTGCCAAGGAAATCGGCACTTTTCGCTTCACCACAACCTTTGGTAAAGATTTATCCAAACTAGTACGCCGCGGTATTGGCGTTCACCATGCAGGCATGCTCCCGAAGTACCGCCGCTTGGTCGAACGTCTTGCGCAAAAAGGTCTACTCAAGGTCATCTGCGGGACTGACACTTTGGGTGTGGGCATCAACGTGCCTATCCGCACTGTCTTGATGACGGGATTAGCCAAATATGATGGCCGCCGTGAGCGGATCTTAAAATCGCGCGAGTTCCATCAAATTGCTGGCCGTGCCGGCCGCGCTGGATATGACACCGAAGGCACCGTGGTGGTCGAAGCACCTGAGCATGAAATTGAAAACGCCAAGGCTCGCCAGCGTCTGAGCAGTGATCCAGCCAAACTGAAGAAGCTGAAAAAGAAATCCGCCCGCGATGGTTCTGTGACATGGTCGGAGAAGACCTTCGACCGCATCATCAACGCTGAACCAGAACAGCTCACATCGCAATTTAAAGTCTCTAACTCTATGTTGCTCAATGTCCTTGCGCGTCACGGTGATGGATATGAGCACATGAAACATTTGCTGCGCACCAATCATGACACCCGCACACAGCAGAATAAACATATTTTGACGGCACTGGACCTTTTCCGGGGCTTAGTCAACGCGGGCTTGGTTCAGCGTTCCACCAAGGGCCTCGATATTTACGGTCGCCCTTATCATTTGGTACGTGAGCTTCCCCGAGACTTCGCATTGAACCAACCACTATCACCATATGCCTTGGCCGCCCTTTCTTTACTGGATAAAGAAGAGCCGACTTTCTACCTGGATGTTATTTCCGTGTTTGAGTCCATCCTGGATAATCCACGCCAGGTATTGCAGGCACAGCAATCTCAGCGACGAGGTGAGGAAATTGCAGCACTAAAAGCCGACGGTGTCGATTACACCGAACGCATGGCAATCGTTGAAGATATCACGTGGCCAAAGCCTTTAGAGGAGCTTCTTGAGCAAGGCTATGACACCTTTGCCGAATCTAATCCCTGGGTCAAAGAGTTTAAGCTTTCGCCGAAGTCTGTCGTGCGTGACATGTTGGAAAACGCCATGACATTTTCTGACCTTATTGCCACCTATGGGCTGGCTCGTTCAGAGGGCGTGGTGTTGCGTTATCTCACGGATGCGTGGCGCACATTGCGTCAGTCCATTCCTGATGAGTACATGACGGATGAACTCGCCGATGTCATCGAGTGGCTCGGAGAAACCATCCGCCAGGTGGACTCCTCACTGGTTGATGAGTGGGCAGAAATGACCGGTGAGGATGCTCCGATTTCGCAGGAGACCTTGGAGCGTGAGCTGGCATTCGGCGTGGAAGACCCGACGGCACTAACTGCCAATCGCCGTGCTTTTACCATCATGGTGCGCAATTATCTTTTCCGTCTCGTGCAGCTTTTCGCACTGGAAAAGGAAGATCGTTTGGCCGAAATCTTGGATTATCTGGAAGATATTCCGGACTTCGGTGCGGCATTAGATGATTACTTTGATGAATATTCCGATATGGAGACCGGTCCCGAAGCACGCGGCAAAGAGTTCTTCCGCCTAGGAGATACCTCCGGACGCATATGGGATGTCCGCCAAATTATCAAGGACCCACAAGGTGACCACGGCTACCAGTTTGTTGCCACAGTCGATTTGGATGCCTCCGATGAAGCTGGCGAAGTCCGCCTAGCTAACCTGCGGATTGAATACTAATCACCCTGGCCATCGCCTATTTCCTGCGCCATCGCAATAGCCTGGGCGATGGCTTCGATGACCGCAGCAATCTTCACAGCTTCCCACACCTGAAGTTTTTCTACACCAGCTGTCTGCGCAACGCGTGAATGCGCTTGGATGCATTGCTCACAACCGTTGACCGCAGATACGGTGATCGCCCACAACTCATAATCAGCTTGGCTGACCCCCGGCGCGAGGTTGACCCCATTGCGCAAGCCAAAGCGAATGTCATCAAAATCTTCACCCAGCCAGTGTTTTGCACGAAAGCCATAATTATTCAAGGTCATCACCGTGACACACGAGGCCACGACCTCTAAAGCGCGGGCATCCAAGTTCTCTTGGGCCTCTTTCCGCGCGGGCCCCAGCACCAAGTGATGGTTGGCGGTCATTGCGGCGGCCAAGATGCATCCCCATCGTTGTTGCTCCGACAATGTTGATGAGTTGAGTAGCGCATCCAGATTTCTTCTCTGGTCCCGTGCAAATTCAGGGATACGGCGCTTAAGCTCTTCCAATGCCATCGGGGATACATTCCTTCATGTCAAGGCCCATCAGGGTTAAGGTGTGTGGATATATCTGACACCATACTCATGTCATGGGTAGCGAGTGGCGCAGGCCAGTAATGTAACCAACCATCTATTACCGATGGATATGCGCACACTACCTGCAATTAGTTGAAATGGTTATCAATATTACTCCGATTTATAGTTTGTCATATCAGTTGGTGTAGAGTTATAGGCATGTTCGATAAAGAGTACCGCCCGACTCTGGCTCAGCTGCGCACCTTTGTTACCATCGCCGAAAATAAGCACTTCGGTACTTCCGCCCAGAAGCTTAGAATTTCCCAACCCTCCCTATCTCAAGCCCTTGTTGCCCTAGAGCAAGGCCTTGAAATTCAGTTAATCGAACGCTCCACCCGCAAGGTGATTGTCACCTCCGCCGGTGAGCGTCTACTCCCCTTTGCCAAAGCCACGCTCGAGGCTGCTGATATCTTCATGACCCATGCCCGTGGCGCGCATGGAGAACTATCTGGCCCATTGACCATCGGCATGATCCCCACGGTCGCGCCTTACGTTCTGCCGCAGATTCTCACGGAGATTCAAACTCAATTCCCTGAGCTTGAGCCACGCATTGTGGAGGAACAAACCAAGCACCTGACGCAGAAGCTGCGTGATGGCCAGCTAGATATGGCTATCATCGCCCTGCCCGCCGAAGGCGCCGGACTTGTCTCCGTTCCTTTGTACCGCGAGCGCTTCGCGGTGGTTCTCCCGGACGGCCATCCACTTGCTGGCCGTGAAGACGTTACGTTGGCCGAAATCAAGGACTTGGAGCTTTTGCTTCTTGATGACGGACACTGCTTACGCGATCAGATCATGGATCTGTGCCGCCGTGCAGATGTCAATCCTTCAGATGCCACCAACTCCATTACCCGTGCTTCATCTCTGACCACCATTATCCAGCTAGTATTGGGCGGCTTGGGCTCTACGCTGCTACCAGAGTCAGCAATCAGTACTGAGTACTCCAATGACAAGCTCAAGCTCGCTACATTTGCTGATGATGTCATTGCTGAACGTGAAATCGGTCTAGTATTCCGTGCTTCGGCTGCCCGCGGGGAAGAATTCCGTCACTTCGGCGATTTAGTGGTTCAAGCGTATGAAGCTGCAATCGCACGCTCCCGTGAGGTACTCGCCTCCAAGACAAAGTAGTCAGCAACTACTTCTTCACTGCTCTTTATCGCATAAAGCTGTGTGGCCCCACCCTTAATGGTGGGGCCACACAGCTTTCATTATTCATTCCCAAGCATCAGGGCGAAATGGACCTCTAATATGCGCTGTCACCAAAACTCTGCTCAACACTATCCGCCGGAACTGGACCACCAGCAATCTGGCGGTAGGCATGTGCCTGAGCCAAAAGATACACCGGCATAGCAATGAACATGCCCAATCCCAAGGTAAAGATGGTGATAACCACCATGAGGAAACCCATCGCAATATTAAAACCGAGCAATGGAAAGAAATTTACCGTACCATTTTGAAAACCATTTTTAATCGAGCCAATAACTCCAGCGCGGCCATCGGCTGCGTACCACGGCATCAATTGGTAGAAAGGCGTGGCGCACAGAACAACAATTATGAAGAGCAGGAGACCACCAAAGGCGGCGCCCGCGTGGTCAACGAATGCTTGCATGATGGCGTCCTCATTCGTGCCGGCAGCTTCCAAGGCAGAGAGGATGCCGCCAAAAGCGACTTCCGTAAACACTACGGAAACTACGATTCCCACTAGCCACATGACCAAGAGAATGCCCAGAGTTGGCAGGAAGTGAACATCCTTGCCTATCTTGCCCCACCCATTGTCACGGGTATCAACTTCCATCGTCGCCAAACGATAAATGAATGGCATCAATGCCAGCGAAATTACACCGGTGATGCTGCTAGCCCAATCAGTGCCCACTTGGAAAGTTCCGTCGGCCTGTGCCGGAGCAGGTGCAATCATGCCGATGATCGCACCGAGAACCATAAATACCAGCAAGAAAGCAACGGACCCCAATAGCCACAACTTGGCGTTGGTGAATGTTCTTTTGAAACCGAATCCGATCGCTTTAAAGACCTGCAGCTTGCCATGGGTCTGAATCAGCGTCTCGTGCCCATAACTCTGACCAAAGCCTTGATCCGAATAGCCGGCACCACCAAATTGTGCGCCGCTATATCCAGTAGCTCCATAATTCGAGTCATACCCCGAAGAATAAGGTTGGCCGTACCCAGGCTGGCCATATGACGATTGACCATAGCCGGGCTGATCCTCCGGATGATTAGTCGAACCATACTTTGGCAGGTCCCCAAAACCATCACCTGGGTCCCAGTTTTCGTCATTATTTCCGCTATACGGAGTACTCACGGCTATCCCCTTTCTCAAGCTATTTCGCTCACATCAAACGACTACGTAGGCCATCCGCTTCATCTCCAGCCTACCTTCAGCGATAAATACTGAGGCGACCAAAATAAAAATATTACCGTTTGGGGATTAAATCGGAAACGTGTTCTTGCTCATGTCCTTGAAAGTGCAGTGTGTGTTACTCCCCGGTTTCCGAATGTGGTGGCTTTCCCGCAATTTGTCTAAAAGCATGAGCCTGAGCAAGCAAGCAGACCGGCACGAAGACTATTAATCCCAGTCCAAGCGTTAAGGGGATCAGGATAACCACCATTATTGAAAGTACGAGGTTTAAGCCAAGCAAGGACGTGTAGTGTTCCTTGCCGCGGCGAAATCCGCTGCGAAAGATTGCCATGA
The DNA here is from genome assembly GCF_043673995.1 of Corynebacterium sp. L4757. NCBI lineage: Bacteria > Bacillati > Actinomycetota > Actinomycetes > Mycobacteriales > Corynebacteriaceae > Corynebacterium > Corynebacterium sp. L4757. The sequence goes on from NZ_JBIMEN010000001.1 coordinate 280,848, forward strand.
CTTCGCCACGCCCTTCCGCCCCATACCAGGGCATCAACTGGAAGAGCGGTACTACCAAGAATGCTCCTACAAGAAGCAGCACAACCAGCAAGAGCCACGGCCCAGTGTAATCGACGATGGCCGTCCATTCCGCCCCCTCAGCCGCGTCTGAGAGTGCAAAAATCGACCCGACAAATATGCCAAATAGTAAAATGGATAAAACAAAAATAAACGGTATCCACATGATCACCATAAGAATGATGACCCCTAGGGCCGTCCCTTGGTGAACATCTTTGCCCAAGTTTTTCCGCCGATTATTCTTAAGATCAAGTTCCATCGTGGCCAGACGAAAAATGTACGGCACTACAAACATCATCAGGATATTGGCTATGTTGCCAACTATCTGAAAACCAAGTTTTATGAAGCCGTGAATACGAGGACTAGACGCTATCAGCACTCCGGTTAGTGCACCTAGGGCAGCAAATACCACGATGATCACCAAGGCGCCAACTAGCCACAATGAGGCATGTGAAAACGTGCGCCCAAAGCTAAATCCGAGCGCGTCAAGAACGCGAAGCTCGCCAAGATTGTGCTGGTTCGCTGCGTCCCCAGAAATACCCTGCAAACGCTCGTGAGTGCCGTCTTTCGCCGCGTCATCGGAGATACTCAAGGTTTATTCCTTTCAGCCCATTCCACCCCAAATTTAGCGTGGGAACTTGCGTACGGGCGTCCTCAATCCCGGCGCTTCTCCTCTTCACCCCAATTTTCTTCGCTCCCAACCAATCCTGCGTGTAGGAATCCCGAGGTAGAAGCAAAATTTGCACAGTCCTGCTCAGCTTCATCACAGTTTGAATAAGAAGGACATGAAATGCTTGGTGCGGCCAAGCGCTTCGTAAAGGCAGCAAACTGGGGAAAGGGGCTGATAGCGGGTATCATTTTCCACTAGCCATGACTAATAACCACAGTGATAATCCACCACATGCATCCGATGCACACTTGAGCGCTCCAACTCGTGATGAGTTGTTTGAGCGCCTTTCACACGTGTCGCTAACGGAGGAACGCTCTTTTCGACGCCGCTTGTCTAAGGCACGGGCACCGAAAGCGTTAGCCGCCATCGGCGCAGACATCGATAAGGCAGCGCAGCGCGTGACCACCATCGACGCACGCGTGCCTGAGATCGTGTACCCGGATACGCTGCCCGTTAGCGAGCGCAAAGATGATATCGCTGAGGCAATTAGCAATAACCAGGTCGTCATCATTGCCGGTGAAACTGGCTCTGGTAAGACCACGCAGATCCCGAAGATTTGCTTGGAGCTAGGACGTGGACGTCGCGGACTCATTGGCCATACGCAGCCACGCCGTTTGGCAGCACGCACTGTTGCTGAGCGTATCGCTGATGAATTGAACCAAGATCTTGGTGAATCTGTTGGTTATGCCATCCGCTTTGATGATCGCGTCACCAATACCACTGCGGTTAAGCTCATGACAGATGGTATTTTGCTGGCTGAGATGCAGCGGGATCGGTTCCTGAATGCTTATGACACGATCATTATCGATGAGGCTCATGAGCGTTCACTGAATATTGATTTTCTCTTGGGATATCTCAAGCGTTTATTGCCCAAGCGTCCTGATCTCAAGGTGATTATTACTTCAGCGACCATTGATCCGGAAAGATTCGCTGAACATTTCGCTGCGCAAGACGGCACACCGGCGCCAATCATTGAGGTCTCTGGCCGTACCTATCCAGTAGAAGTGCGCTACCGACCACTGCAATTTGAAGTAGATGGCAAGCTCGTGGATCAAGACCCGCTCGATGGTCTGTGTGAAGCAATCGAAGAGCTCATGAAGGAAGGCCCAGGCGATATCCTGTGTTTCTTCCCCGGTGAGCGTGATATCCGTGACGCCATGGAAGCCATTGATAGTCGCCGTTGGCGCGGTGTTGAAGTCACACCGCTCTTTGGCCGCCTCTCTAACCAAGAACAGCACCAGGCCTTTAGCCCGCATTCAGGCCGGCGCATTGTGTTGGCCACCAATATCGCTGAGACCTCATTGACGGTCCCCGGCATCCACTATGTTGTTGATACCGGTACCGCACGTATCTCACGCTATTCCACGCGCACTAAGGTACAGCGTTTGCCCATCGAACCCATCTCACAGGCATCCGCCAATCAGCGTTCCGGCCGCTGTGGACGTATCGCTGATGGCATTGCCATTCGCTTGTACTCCGAAGACGACTTCGCATCGCGTCCGGAATTCACGGACCCAGAAATTCTGCGCACTAACTTAGCCAGCGTGATTTTGCAGATGGTGTCGTTGCGTTTGGGCGCGATTGAGAAGTTCCCCTTCGTACAACCACCAGAAGCTAAGTCCATTCGGGATGGCATCATGGTTCTCCAAGAGCTTTCTGCCATTGAGAACACAGAAAAAGACGGCCTGCCGCAGCTAACCAAGATCGGTCAGGATCTAGCGCGCATTCCAGTCGACCCACGTATGGCGCGCATGCTCGTTGAAGCTCAAAGCTTGGGCGTGCTTGCCGATGTCTCCGTCATCGTCGCTGCAATGACCATTCAGGATGTTCGCGAGAGACCTTTGGAATACCAGGCTCAGGCAGACCAAGCGCATGCGCGCTTCAAAGACAAAGCTTCAGACTTTATGTCGATGCTGCGTCTGTGGGACTATATTCAGGATTCGCGCGATGAAATGTCGGGCAATGCGTTCCGCAAACGGATGAAGAAGGAATTCCTTCACTACATGCGGATCCGTGAATGGTTCGACTTGGTGCGGCAGCTCAATACCGTCACCAAGCAAATGGGCTGGACTGCTAAGGAGGCTCAACGTCAACCTGATAGCATTCACCAGTCACTCTTGTCTGGTCTGCTGTCAAATATTGGTGCCCGCGACGGCAACTCCAAGGAGTTCTTTGGCGCGCGTAATACCAAGTTCCTGATTTTCCCAGGTTCGGCTCTTGCCAAAAAGCCGCCCGAATTTATCATGGCGGCCGAGCTCGTCGAAACCTCTCGGCTTTGGGCACGCGATGTGGCCAAGATTGATCCAGCATGGGTGGAAAAACTCGCTGGAAACTTACTGCGTCATAATTATTCGGAACCCACCTGGTCCACCAAGCGTGCCGCCGCGATGGCAACGCAGCGTTCAACGCTTTATGGCGTCACTGTCGTTGCAGATCGAACGGTGCCGTATCACCGGGTCGATCCGGTTGCAGCCCGCGATATGTTCATTCGTGAAGCACTTATCGGTGGCAACTGGAATACCCACCACCACTTCTTCCACGACAACGTCAAGAAGCTGGAAGATGCCGCTCAACATGAGGAGAAGGCCCGCCGTCGTGGCATTGTCGTTGATGAAGACACTCTCTTTGACTTCTATGACAAACGCCTACCTGCCAAAATCACGACGGGGCGTTACTTTGACTCTTGGTGGAAGAAAGAACGCCACAAGAACCCGACGCTTCTGGACTTCGATCCAGATAGCCTGCTCAATGAAGACGCCTCAGTTACCGAGGAGGCTTTCCCTGATAAGTGGAAGCAAGGTTCAATTGAATATGAACTGACGTACCGCTTCGAGCCGGGCGATCCGCTAGACGGCGTGACCCTCATGATTCCGGTACCGCTCCTAGCGGGTCTAGAGAAGAAGGGCTTCGATTGGCTAGTACCTGGATTGCGGGAAGAATTAGTCACGGAGCTGATGCGCACGCTTCCTAAGGCATTGCGCCGCTCAGTCGTGCCTGTTCCAGAATTCGCCCAGCGGGCTCTACCAAAGTTGATCCCGTATGAAGGCGACATCACGCAGCAACTTTCAGATGTCCTCCGTTCACTTGGCGGATCAGGCATCTCAGCGTCCGACTTCCGCCCTGAAGCCCTGCCAGCACATTTAAAGTTCAACTTTGCTGCAGTCGATAAGAAGGGCAAAATCATTGACTCCGATCGCGATCTCGCACAGCTGGTAACACGGCAAGCTGGTTCAATTACGTCCTCGGTGTCACAATTAAGCCGTTCGCAGGAATCTGAAGCTGTCGACAAATGGACCAACGATACCCTCGGCACGATCGAGGAAGAAGTGTCGACCGTCGTTGACGGCCATGAAGTCACCGCGTACCCAGCTCTCGTGGCAACTCCTGAAGGTGTTGAGGTCAAGGTGCACGCCACCAAGGCCGCCGCTGATTCAGCGATGATCACCACGACGTTGACTCTGCTCATGCGCGATATCACCGTCAATGCCCAAAGCATGGTCAAGGGCCTACCCTTGCAGCAGCGCGTCGCAATTGATAATTACGGCAGCAAGGAATTAGTCAATGACGCGCGTGTGGCATCGATTCGAGATTTGATGATGGAAGTGGGAGGTCCAGTCCGCGACCCAGAGGCATTCCACGAATTGAAGATGAAAGTTAAACCAGAAATTCCGGGACGAGTGCGCCAATCTATTGTCGCACTGGCTCCGGCGATGGTGGAATATGCCCGGGTGAAAGACGAGCTCGACAAATGGACCGGCCCAGCAATTGATGACATGAAGAAACAGCTCGAGTTCCTGCTGCCACCGCATGCAATCACGGTTCACGGGATTGGTCACCTGCGCCATCTCCCCCGCTATCTCCAGGCAATGAATATTCGCATGGAAGAAATGGGCATCGATCCGGACAAAGACGCGGACCGACAAGCAGAGGTGGAAAATGCCCATGCCTACCTGAACAATAGACTGCGCAATCTTCCCGCAGGTCGCGCTAAGTCACGGGAAGTGAAAGACATCCGATGGATGATTGAAGAGCTGCGCGTGTCTCTTTTCGCCCAACGTCTCGGCACAGCACATGCTGTGTCACTACGCCGGATTCAAAAGGCAGTCGACAAACTGAAATAAGTGCCGACGCGAGTGCTACACGTCCCGCTCGCGCCGGCGCATGAGTCGAATTTCAGACTCGAAATCATCGGCACTATCGAAAGATTTATATACCGATGCGAAGCGCAGGTACGCTACCTCATCGAGATCGCGCAGCGGATCTAGGATTGCGAGGCCAATATCATTGGCGTTCACCTGCGAGCTGCCGTGGCTACGCACACGCTCTTCCACTTCTTGGGCAAGACGCTTTAACGCATCATCGGATACATCGCGGCCTTGGCATGCACGTCGCACACCGCGGATGAGCTTATCGCGGCTAAAAGGTTCAGCGAGGCCGTTCCGCTTAACGACTAAAAGAATGGCCTTTTCGACCGTGGTGAATCGCCCTTGACAGGACGCACACTCGCGTCGGCGCCGAATCGACGACCCCGCATCTATGACACGGGAATCGATGACTCGGGATTGTTCATGATGGCAAAAAGGGCAGTACACCAAGCGTCCTTACTCAAAAGATTCTCACGCTCTAAAAAGCGTTGTTGAAGAGATGACTTGAACTAGTGTACTGCCCTTGTTGCATTTAATTAATTGATGCAGCTTGCCCATCGTAGTGGGCAAGCTAGCCCTCACTTCACGCGGTTTGACTATCGCGCGAATACCTCAGTAGTCGCCGAGGTGCTGCTGATAGTAGTTTCCGGAGCGACTGGCTCTTCCCCAGCATTAAATCCAGTAAAAAGAATGCCGAAGAAGATCGCCATACCGAACATGCCCCCAAGCGCAAGGTTACTTCGAACACTTGCACCTGATGCCGAATCCTCGCGCGAGCAGTTTTCAGAACCTAGAGGACGGTGTTCGAAATTACTTCGCTGTACTGTTCTAGTTACATTACCCAGGGTGCGAACGTTGTTTACTCGAGGAGTCGAATTGGAAGGCTCCCAGACTGCGGCGGCTGGGACCACCCTAGAGCGACCGGTAGAGAAGGAAGAAGTGCGAGCTGAATAGATTTTTCCTCGGTCAAGTGCGATAGCCATGTTGATATCCTTTCGGTTATGCGAGTGAGTTTATCCAAATAGCCAGACACTGGATTTCGACATTCGCGCAACTGTTCGATTTATTGGGTATGTTCGATTTATAACAGGATTTCGAAAGTTTGTCCACATTTGGCGTGGAATAGTCGAACATGAGCACAAAACGTGCTACAAATGGGGTATCGCCTTAATTGGCACAATCTTTGTCCAATCCCAGCCGTCCACCCATGTGAAATCGCCGAACATGACTTCAGCACAAGCACCATCGCGAAGGCCGAATGTTTACGTAGCCCAAGGAGCTAATAGATATGGCTAAACCACGAGGAGTTACTCCCCGCCCTGACATCTCCGAGCTGTCACCACGCCAGCGCCGGATTCTTGAAGTAATTAAGGATGCGGTAGTTCTACGTGGCTATCCGCCAAGCATCCGCGAGATTGGTGATGCCGTTGGGCTGCAGTCCACCTCTTCGGTTGCGTACCAACTGAATCAACTGGAGCAGAAAGGCTTCCTGCGCCGCGATCCCAATAAGCCACGCGCGGTAGACCTTCGCCAGTTCGCGATGGATGATGAGCCTAAACCTGGCCGCAAGACTACTGCGCCCGCCCCTGTTGACGAGGGGCTCCCAGAGACCGCCGCAGGCGTTAGCTACATCCCTGTGGTTGGCCGAATTGCGGCAGGCGCCCCTATCACGGCCGAGGAGAACGTAGATTCTTACTATCCTCTACCTGATGAGATCGTGGGCAAGGGTGAGCTGTACATGCTCAAGGTTGTCGGTGACTCGATGAAGGATGCGGCAATCCTTGACGGCGATTGGGTTATCATTCGGTCTCAGCCCACAGCCGAACCAGGCGACTTCGTTGCGGCATTGCTGGACAATGAAGAAGCTACCGTGAAGGAATTCCACCAGGATTCGAGCGGTGTTTGGCTGCTTCCCCACAATGAAGCATTCGCACCAATCAACGGTGATAATGCTCAGATCATGGGCAAGGTAGTTTCGGTCATCCGTAAAATCTAGCCGGCAGCTGACCTCAAGAAGGACCGTTTCCCCGATTCATGTTGGGGAAACGGTCCTTCTTGCTGACGGGTGATGTGAGAAATGACCAGCACTCTACCCCCGAAATGGTAAACTTCGCGCCATCTTCAAACACAGATAATCCCACATTATTTCCTTCACGTTTCAACACCTTGACCGCGCAAAATACCGCGACAAGCAGTATAATTTCGACACAAGCGGCCCAGAATAGAGTAAAGAAATCTGTGTTTATTTCTGAAATCCGTGGCATTGTAGAGAGAACACAGCCAATTCTGGACACAACTCCACATCGGTCTTCCATCCGTGATGTTTCACCTCGCTGCCGATTAAGGCAATGAAGACTTTCATCTGTCGCTCGTACCCGTGAGGTACCCAGACATCACGTTAACGATCCGTCCACCATGAGCTCGCGAGAAGGGATATCACATGTACGCAGAGGAACGTCGCCGACAAATTGCTTCAATGACCGCCGTTGAAGGCCGGGTTAATGTCACTGAACTCTCCTCTCGCTTCGATGTCACCGCAGAAACAATTCGCCGAGATCTGGCTGTTTTGAATCGTGAAGGAGTTATTCATCGTGTACACGGCGGTGCTGTCGCCTCGCAGTCGTTCCAGACTTCCGAGTTAACATTAGATACTCGCTCTCGCTCAGCAACGAATGCAAAGATGGCTATTGCTCGTGCGGCAATGGACTTTTTGCCTCAAGGACATGGCAGCATCTTCTTAGACGCTGGTACCACTACTTCTGCAGTTGCTGATCTGATAGGTCAGCATCCCACTGCTCACCAATTGTCGATCGTATCTAATAGCTTGCCAATCGCACTTTCACTGGCAAATAACGGCATTCAATATGTCCAGTTGCTGGGTGGCACTGTCCGAGCAATCACCCAAGCTGTCGTCGGTGATACCGCGCTGCGCACCATGGCTCTGTTGCGCGCGGATGTCGCTTTCATCGGCACCAATGCATTGACGCTCGACCATGGATTATCCACCGCGGATGCCCAGGAAGCGGCAATTAAGTCCGCTTTTGTCACTAATGCCCACAAGGTCGTCGTCTTGTGCGATTCATCGAAATTGGGCACTGACTACCTCGTCAGCTTTGCACCTATTTCCGATATTGACGTAGTGATCACTGACTCGGGAGCATCAGAAGTCTTCCTTGACTCCCTGCGCGATCGGGAAATTGAGGTTGTTATCGCAGGGGATCGCGATAACAACTCTGATGATTAGTCCGTGAAGCTCTCCAGGACGCCACGGACGGCTTCACGTGCCTCAGATGCACCGATGGAGTTAATAGCTGCCGCTGCCATCTCTTGGCACTGCTCTAAAGTAACTTCGGCAAGCTGCGCGCCTACTCCAGCAATTGCGGTGGACGCTGCAGACAAGGAATTGACGCCAAGGCCGACCAGTACACATGCCAGGAGTGGATCGGCGGCCGCCTCTCCGCAGACACCCACTGGTACGTTATTGTCAGCACCGCCGATACAGGTGTGCTGAATCAGGCGCAGAACCGCTGGCTGCCAAGGGTCGGTCAAATAGGCCAACTGTGGTGACAAGCGGTCCGCTGCCATTGTGTACTGGGTTAGGTCATTAGTACCGATGGAGACAAAGTCCAAGTGTGGCATGATGGTATCTGCCATCAACGCAGCGGCAGGAACCTCAACCATCGCTCCGGGGACGAGCCCACGTTCACGGCACAAATCTGCAAACCACTTTGCCTCGGTCGAGGTAGCAACCATGGGCGCCATTACCCAAGTCTGTGCGTTATCACTTCGCTCTGCAGCTGCTTGTGCAATCGCATCGAGCTGACGAGTAAGCAGCGATTCATTATCGCGTGCGATACGCAGGCCGCGAACACCTAGCGCTGGGTTTTCTTCATCATCCAACGTCGCGTAAGAAATTGGCTTATCAGAACCAGCATCGAGGGTGCGGACAACAACCTTCGAATCAGGAAATGCCTGGAAAACCTTGCCATAAATCTTTGCTTGCTCGTCGACTGAAGGCTCCGAAGACGCAGAGAGGAATGACAGCTCAGTACGGTACAAACCAATTCCTTCGGCTTGTGACTGTGCTGCGAGGCGGGCCGCGTTGCCGTCTGCAACATTCGCTAGGACCTGGATAGCATGGCCATCCTTCGTCTGTGCCGGGCCGGTCCACTGTGCGATCTTTTCCGCACGCTCTTTGTATTCTTCGACCGCTTGAGCAGCTTCTTCTTCATTGGCATCAGTGCTAATGGTGCCCAGTGCACCATCGATGAAGAGCACGGTAGAAGATTCAATATCGCGCAAGGACTTCCCCACTGCAACAATGCATGGGATATCAAGCTGGCGAGCGATAATTGCAGTGTGGCTGGTCGGCCCACCGAGCTCAGTAACCAGGGCTTTGACATGTGCGGTATCCAGCGTTGCCGTATCTGCTGGCGCGAGATCGTCAGCCAACAAAATTGCTTCGCCCTCGATATGCGGAAGGCCTGGCTCTTCTTCACCGCGCAGTTCAGCAATGACGCGATCGCGCACATCGCGAAGGTCTGTGGTTCGTTCAGCCATGACACCGCCGGCAGCTTCAAACATTGCAACGAACTTATCGGTAGCGCCAACAACGGAGTATTCGGCATTGTGGCCAGAGAAGATGTTCTTCTTCACGGCCTTATGCCACCCACGATCTTTCACCATGCCTGCTGTTGCAGTAAGTACTTCCTGTGCATGGCCCTCTGCGGCTTCGGATCGTTCAGTAAGGCGCTGCGCTACTACGTCTGCCGCGGCTGTGAAACGTTCAAACTCAGATTCGCGCACCTCTTCAGAAATTGCTTCGCCTGGCTGCGGTAGTTCGGGTCGCGGACGGACCCAAACAGCTGGGGCGAAAGCGACGCCTGCGACAACGCCAGTACCATTAATGGACTTTGACATGGTTATGTTCTTCTCCCTGGTCTTTCTTGCGTATGAAAATGCGCATTAAAGGTGTGAAGTGAATTATTGCAAAATCTCCATGATTCCACAGATATACCACAGAATATCATTGACAATCGGACATATTCGGGCAACAATCAACATTGACGAGTATTTGCCCAAGCATAACCTCAAGCTTCCGATTTTTGCTTGAGTTTTGCCCCAATATAGCTAATTTTTGGAGATTCCCGCACCTCATGATTGTGACTCTTACTCCAAATCCAAGCATCGATGCCACCATCGCCTTGGATTCTCCGCTTAATCCGGGCACGGTTCACCGTGCCCAAAGCATTACACAAGTTGCCGGTGGCAAAGGGATCAATGTGGCGAATGCCATCACCCTTGCTGGCCAGCAGACTACCGCGGTATTTCCTTCTGCAGATGGCGATCCCTTCGTGGCATTAGTCAATGACTTGAACGTGAATTTTACTTCCGTCGCCATTAAAGGAGCCATCAGAACGAATACTACGGTGACCGAAGATTCAGGTCGGACCACCAAGCTCAATGGCAAAGGTCCCCTGGTAGACAAAGAAACCCAGCAAGCACTCATTGACAGCACCATCGAAGCAGCACAGGATGCTTCCTGGGTGGTCATGGCTGGGTCGTTGCCGCATGGCGTTGAGAATGACTTCTACGTCACTGCTATTAAGGCGTTGCGTGAGGCAACCCCACATGTGCGTATTGCCGTAGATACCTCTGATGCACCGATGGTTGCCATCGCAGAAAACCTCTCACAGGCAGCGCCAGATCTGCTTAAACCCAATGGTTTGGAGTTAGGCCAGCTCATTGGCGAAGACGGTCTTGCCATCGAGAAGGCTGCTGAAGAAGGCGACTACAGCGCCGTGATTGCCGCGGCTCGCAAAGTAAATGCACAAGGCGTGGACTCCGTCCTAGTCACATTAGGCTCCGCAGGCGCCATCTTGGTCACGGAATCAGGTGCTTGGAAGGCCACTCCACCGCCAACCGACGTTGTTTCAACCGTCGGTGCTGGTGATAGCTCTCTGGCTGGATTCTTGCTGGCGCAAGCCGATGGCAAGGATCTTCCTCTATCACTCCAACAATCTGTTGCATATGGTTCAGCAGCAACTTCGCTGCCCGGAACGACCATCCCTACCCCAGATATGCTCAACCTTGAGCAAACCGACGTCAGCGAACTGAATTAAATAACTGAAATAACAAGGAGAGACCTCTCATGGCTTCCGATCTCATCACCACAGACCTTGTCGCCTTAGATGCTGACTTTGGTTCAACGGTGGACTCAGTCATTACTGAGCTTGCCACACTGGTGCACAATGCTGGCCGTGCCAGCGACATTCAAGGACTAGCTGCCCCTGCAATTGAACGGGAAAGCCAGGCTGGCACCGGCGTTCCAGGCCAGGTAGCTATTCCCCACTGCCGCTCGGAGGCAGTGACTGAGCCAACCCTTGCGTTCGCGCGTCTAAGCAAGGGCGTGGGCTTTTCTGGACCAGATGGCGATGCCGAATTAGTCTTCCTCATTGCTGCACCTGCTGGTGGCGGCAAGGAACACCTTAAGATTCTGTCGAAGTTAGCGCGCGCACTTGTACGAAAAGACTTCCTGGAAGCGCTACGAACTGCACAATCTTCGGAAGAAATCGTTTCTTTAGTGCTCGAGGTAGTCAACGCCGAAAAGAAGCCCAAGGCTAAGCCAGAAGCTGAGACCGCAAAAGTTGATTCTGCTTCTACTGCAGACACTGCAGGCGCTACAGCCACGACAGGTGCGGTAGGTGCAGCAGGTACAGCAAGCGCAGCATCGACGACAGCTGCATCGGCTTCTTCGGTTTCTCCGGATGAGACAATCAATATCGTTGCTATTACTGCATGCCCGACTGGAATTGCGCATACCTACATGGCTGCTGATGCACTATCTCAGGCAGCCGAAGCACGCGATGACCTCAAGCTGATCGTTGAAACCCAGGGCTCATCCAATAACACCCCGGTTGCGCAAACCATCATTGATTCCGCAGACGCAGTAATCTTTGCTACCGACGTCGGCGTCCGTGACCGCGAGCGTTTTGCTGGCAAGCCTGTCATCGAATCAGGCGTGAAGCGTGCGATTAATGAGCCCGCAGTCATGCTGGATGAGGCACTCACCGCAGCGAAGAACCCGAATGCCCGAAAGGTATCTGGCTCTGCCACTGCATCCAGCAACTCGGAAGAATCCGGTGAGTCTCTCGGCTGGGGCAAGCGCATCCAGCAAGCCATTATGACCGGTGTCTCTTACATGGTGCCGTTCGTAGCAGCCGGCGGTTTGCTGCTGGCATTAGGTTTCCTCTTCGGTGGAGCCGACATGGCTAATGCGTGGCAGGTTCTATCCACCGAATACTCCCTCACCAATCTGCCCGGCAATGAAGTCGAGGTTGAAGGTGCCATCATGACCTTCGAGCGCTCCGGGCTCATGCTTTACCTCGGCGCAGTATTATTCGCTATCGGTCAAGCATCCATGAACTTCATTGTTGCCGCGCTCTCCGGCTACATTGCCTATGCGCTAGGTGGTCGCCCAGGCATCGCGCCGGGCTTCGCCGGTGGCGCTATCGCCGTTACCTTGAGTGCTGGCTTCATTGGTGGCCTGGTAACTGGTTTGCTCGCTGGCCTCATCGCCATGTGGATCGGTTCTTGGAATGTCCCACGCTGGTTGGCATCTCTGATGCCAGTGATGATCATTCCTCTGCTAACCACCATGATCGTCGGTCTGTCCATGTACTTCGTTCTCGGCGCACCACTTGCATCCTTAATGACGGGTCTGCAAAACATGCTCTCCGGAATGTCTGGTTCTTCCGCAGTCCTGCTTGGTATCGTGCTGGGATTGATGATGTGCGCGGACTTGGGCGGTCCTATTAACAAAGCTGCCTATCTCTTCGGTACCGCGGGGCTATCGACCGGAGACCAGGCCTCCATGGAAATCATGGCGGCCGTCATGGCAGCCGGCATGGTTCCACCAATCGCACTATCGATTGCCACCTTCGTCCGCAAGAACCTCTTCACTCCAGCGGAGCAAGAAAATGGCAAGTCTTCCTGGCTGATGGGTCTCGCCTTTGTCTCTGAAGGCGCAATTCCATTCGCAGCAGCAGACCCATTCCGCGTCATTCCGGCCATGATGGCTGGCGGCGCTACCACCGGTGCCATCATTATGGCCCTGGGCGTGGGCTCCCGTGCGCCGCACGGTGGTATCTTCGTGCTCTTTGCTATTGACCCAGTGTGGGGATACATCGCAGCACTCGTCGGCGGCACTTTGGTTGCAACCGTGCTGGTTCTGGCCTTCAAGCAGTTCTGGCCAAATAAGACCATTCGTGAGGCAGCAGCTAAGGATGAGAAAGAAAAGGTTGCAGCTTAACGCAGCGTTGCCTGAGAAAACACTTAAGCTTTCTGCCTTACGTGGCACAGTAAGAACTTCATCTTTACACTGGTATAAGACATTTTAATTCTGGAAAGGATTTATTTAATTATGGCTTCTAAGACTGTTAAGGTCGGCTCTTCCGTTGGACTCCACGCTCGTCCAGCATCCATCATCGCTGACGCAGCAGCTGAATATGATGAGGACATCTTCCTGGCTCTAGCTGGTGAAGAAGACGACGATGAGACTGACGCAGCTTCCTCTTTGATGATTATGGCTCTCGGCGCAGAGCAGGGCGATGAAGTTACCGTTACTTCCGACAACGCTGATGCCGTTGAGAAGATTGCAGGCCTGATTGAACAGGACCTGGACGCATAATTAAGGCCGTTTAATAACGCCTAGGAGGTCGAACCGTTAGCGGTTCGACCTCCCTTTTTATTTGATGGCTCTCGCTTCCTAGCTCCTTACAGTTGCCATGCGAAACGCCAGCCGGGTAAGAATCAGGCAAGGTACCAATATAAATCGGTCACGGCATTGGCCGTTGATTCACCGTCACCCATCACTACGTATTCCTCAAAGGTGGGTTCGCGAACTCTCATCCCAGCCATCGCAAGTTCTTGTCCGAAGCTATCCCAGGATTCACCGAGCTTGTTATAACTGCCATGGTGAATAGATACCGCGGCGGTTCCCTCTTCAAATTCAAAAATATCAACGTCCCCGAACACCGCTGGTTCTAAGCTCTCTGCGGATTCGAGCGAAGTGCGAATACTTGCTAGTTCATCATCAGCGATGACGAAGGCAGCAGCAATATCAATCTCGTCTGGGGAGATGGAGAAGGTATAAGAACGGCACGCACCGATTTTGGCGCCCGCCTTGTCAAAGACCTGCTCCAGCACGCCATAGGATGGCCTGATGAAGTCCGAGACAGCATTGAGTGCAACTTCCTTGCGGATACCGAGTGCACAGTGTGCGGGAATGGTAGTGGTTTCAATAGCCATGGTTGTGGCAACTCCTATAAAAGATGGGCACTATAGCGCTCACCCTACCACCGCCTGGTTTTAGTACTTAGCGTTCTTTCCCTCACCGATGCTGCTATACAGTGCCTTCAGCAGCGGGTATGCAATGATAATGCCGACTGAGCCCCAGGCGATACCTTCGAGCTGGACGCCAAAGATAGTCAAGGTCAGGTTGCCGATACCGGCGACCAAGGCCACCGCAGCACAGGTGAGGTTAACTGGGGTATTGAAGTTGACATTATTGTCCATCCAGATACGGATGCCCAGCATGCCAATGAGGCCATAGAGCACCAGCGTTGCACCGCCCAGGACACCTGAAGGGATGGTGAAAATCAGCGCGCCAAATTTCGGGATGAATGCCAATGCAATGGCGGTAATCGCCGCCACCCAGTACGCAGCGGTTGAATACACACGGGTTGCGGCCATCACGCCAATATTTTCAGCATAAGTAGTCGTTGCAGAACCACCGAAGCCACCGGCCAACGTGGTGGCCAAACCATCTGCCACCAGCGCATCACCGGCTAGATCATCAAGATCACGCTTGGTCATTTCACTAACTGCCTTTACGTGGCCGATATTTTCTGCCACTAAGACAACCAAGACCGGCAACGCGACAGCAATGGCAGAGAACTGGAATTCCGGTGCATGGAATTGCGGCAGACCAATCCATGCCGCATCCGCAATGGTTTCAGCTGCGCCCTCGCTGAGGTTGCCGGTCAATGCTGCAAAAGCCCAACCGACAATAACACCGATGAGGATGCCCAAGCGAGAGACCATGCCCCGACCACCGATGGTGCACAGCGCAATCACCAGCAGAGTTACAGCAGCAACGAGCGGCTGCGTCTCAAAATTGGCGGCAGCAGTGGGTGCTAGGTTCAGGCCGATCAGCGCCACAATAGCGCCAGTTACGGCGGGTGGCATCACCGCATCCACAACCTTACTGCCAGCCATCTTGACCACCATGCCGATGAGCATCAAGGTCACGCCCGTAACCAGAATGGATCCAGCCTGCGCGGCAATACCATATTGCTGGGACGCCGCCAGTGGCGCGATGAATGCGAAAGAGGAACCCAGATAGGACGGCAGACGGTTTCGGGTAATCAGCAGGAAGAGGATTGTGCCGATACCTGAAAATAGCAACGTCGTATTGACCGGAAATCCGGTCAGGGTTGGCACGAGCAGCGTTGCGCCAAACATCGCCACAACGTGCTGCATACCGATACCGATGGTGCGCGGCCAATTCAAGCGCTCTTCAGGAGCAACAACCGCTCCTGGTTGAATCTTCTTACCGTCTCCGTGCAGCTTCCAGCCAATTAGTGAACTCACGAAATCTCATTATTGTCTATTTCCCGCTTTTCGCCTAACTATAAGCTAGAAATTACTTAAAAAATTCCTGAGTCGCGCTCAACTTCAGGCGCTTCGGTCAGCATCCGGGTCTGAAGAAGCCTTGGTCTGAATCTCTTTGACCTGTTCCTCGGTAATCGCGAATTCTTCCAGTTCACCCGCAATCTGCGAAGGCAGGCGCACATCAACGAAAGTGCCCTCGGCAAGATAAGACTCTTCCAGCACCGTTCCTAAATCATGCACACGCGCGATGACATCACCGCGGGTAAAAGGCACCAACAGCTGGACGCGAGAATCAAGCGAATTCAAAAAGAGCTCAATGCGTGCAGTTAGCTCGGAGATTCCTTCGCCCGTGTGCGCGGACACGTAGACCACATTGTCACGGTCAAGGACGTGGCGGATCTCTGCCAGCGACAACTCATCTGCGGCATCAATCTTATTGATCACGATGATTTCTGGTGGTGGTGTCTCATTGGTTTCTTGCGCGATGTCATAGATGACCTTGTTAACCGCCTCAATCTGTTTCAGCGGGAAAGGATCCGAACCATCAACCACATGCAGCATTAAATCAGCATTAAAGACTTCCTCCAGCGTGGACTTAAACGCTTCAACCAGCTGGGTGGGCAAATGGCGCACGAAACCAACGGTATCTGTCAAGACAACATTGCGACCATCGGCTAATGAGCCCTTACGAGTGGTGGGATCCAACGTGGCGAATAGAGCATCCTCCACCAGCACGCCCGCACCAGTCAGTGCATTAATCAGCGAAGACTTACCAGCGTTGGTATAACCAGCAATCGCAATCTGCGGGATAGTGGAACGCTGACGGCTCGCGCGTTTGACGTCGCGCGCTGTGCGCATGCCCCTTAATTCCTTGCGCAGACGTGCCATCTCCGTACGAATACGGCGACGGTCAGACTCAATCTTGGTTTCACCAGGACCACGCAAGCCCACACCACCGTTGGAGCCAGCGCGACCACCAGCCTGACGCGACAGGTTGCCACCCCAACCACGAGTGTGCGTGTACAGGTATTCCAGCTGCGCGAGTGAAACTTGCGCCTTACCTTCTTTGGACTTCGCGTGCTGCGCAAAGATATCCAAAATCAGCATGGTGCGGTCAATTACCTTGGTGTTAAGCTCCCGCTCCAGAGCAGACAACTGGCCTGGGTTCAGCTCACCATCACAAATCACGGTATCAGCGCCTGTGGCATCAATGATTTGCTTGAGTTCTTTGACTTTGCCCGAGCCAATAAACGTTCCGGAATCCGGCTTATCACGCTTCTGGTAGAGCATTTCCACGATTTCTGCGCCGGCGGTCTCCGTTAATGCCGCGAGCTCACCCATGGTGGCTTCGACCTCGGCAGCGCTGCCTTCAGTCCAGACTCCGACCAAAACAACTTGTTCCAGACGCAGCTTTCGGTACTCAACCTCATAGCCATCAGTCGTATCTTCGGCACGGATTTCGGTATAGCGGGTAACGCGCCTAAATGCGTTACGCTCCGCTAGCTCGAGCTCACCTAGTGTGAGATCTTCATCGCGCTCGCTGGCAGCGGGCTGCGGAATATTGTCAGAAAAAGCACGCGTCAAAAGGTCCTCGCGCTCTTTATCAGTGTTAAATCCTTGAGAAAAATCTGTCATTGTCTTCCCAGTATCGCACGAGTGACCTGCTCTTGGCTAGAAATCACAGGTAAAAGACACAGAAGTATTTTCGAAACCATCGGTTACGGACTAGAATTGATGTCATGACTACCGCCCAGACCCACTCAGAGATGCAGGCGCTCGGTTTTGATTTTGAGCGCTGGCAAGACGTTGTGGAACAAGCAATTGCCACCAACCAGCTCACCGTCACCGGCGAAATCCGCGGTGGCCAGCTCATTCAGTTCAATGATGCCTCCGGCGCGCAGCTGAATATCTTGGCAGTGGAGCCATTTTCTACCTACATCGGTTTTGATGGCATCACGCAGGCTTTTGCGCACGTTTCCATGGTCAATGATGTCTTGAGCTACCTCAATATCATCACCCCGAATGGTGACACCATCGCGGAAATCACAGCCAACTTGGCACAGGGCCCGTTGCTGGCAGAGGTAGAAGAGCAACAGTGGCAGCAAATCGGCATCACCGCCATGGGATTGGCTGTAAAGGCTTATGAGTCCGCTGAGGCATTCGAGTCCGAGGAAGGCTCCTACCCTGCCCTCTTCGAATCTGATGGCGCAGAGGTCATTAACTCCGGTAATGGTGCAGCTACCCCAACACCAGGCGCGCGCTTTGCCGCACGCGTGTTGGAATCTGAGTGGCGCCACAATCAGCTCTCGGGCAAGAAATTCATGCACATCGTTCTCGATGGTGCGTTCCCCTTCGACCTGTGCTTGCCGGCAACCTTTGGCGAGTTGCCTGCTAAAGACGCCGTCTTGGCTGGTACGGCACTGATGACCGCCAATGTTTTGACCCCAATGTCGGGCGGCTGCGGCTCCGGTGGCGGCTGTTCTTGCGGTTCCGGCGGTTGCGGCGGGCACTAATCATGCAGCCGGAGCCAGCTAAATTCTCACATCGTCAGCGCACCATCTTTGGCACCATCGCCATCGTGGTTGCGCTACTTGTGCTGCTTAGTGTTCTCAAGCTCCCCGGACTGCTGATCTCTTTGATCATTATCCCGCTGGCGGTTTTCATGCTCCATTCACGCCCGGATGCATCCGAGCAGAAAACCCTGAAAGCATCAATCTCGCTGTCCAGTGATGATATTCAAGATGTCGTAGATGAATTTGAGCAATTTGCGCTCTCTTCTGATGCCACCGATATCGCCGATCGCACGTTGCACCGCCCAGCTCTATTGGATGCGGAGTGCGGGGATGAGGCAATCGAGCATTTTCACTATCAGCTCTCTACCGCGAAACGCTTTCTGCGCCGGCTCGATGCCCGTTTGGATTCCAATATGGAGACCAGCGAATTTGAAAAGCTTTTGGTCATTACTGATCAGCGCGCGCTCGAGCTCAAAGAATCTTGGCTCAGCGCACGCCGTTCAGCACTTGCGCTGGGACCTCATTACAAGCGCAATGATGAGGGCAAAGCTAGTTAGTGAGCTGCTAGTCCCGTTGCCACAATCTCAGATGGACCACGCAAAGTGGAACCGTCTTCGCGCACCTCAACGGTTACTTGACCACCCGGCACATGTACCTTGACGGAGCCAGTAACTGCACCTGCATCAGCCAACGCTGACACAGCGGCTGCTACCGTACCCGTGCCACAGGAACGGGTCTCCCCCACGCCGCGCTCAAAGACGCGCATGTGAACCTCACCATCAGCCAAAGGCGTGACTACTTCCAGGTTCAGACCGTGTGGGAAAAACTCTGGGTCATATTCCGGCAACTCCAGTTGCAGCTCGTTTAAGCCTTCCGCGCTCAGCCCCGGAATCGTTGCTGCCAAGTGCGGGTTACCCATGTCCACACCGAGTCCAGCATAGGACTGACCTGCCATATTTGCGGTGGAAAGACCCATCACCTCAGGCTGGCCCATTTCCACGCTGACCTCAGCATGGCGGGAATCATAAGAATGCACAATGACCGGCTTTGCACCCGCACGGGTACCCACGGTGAAAGATAGTTCTTCATCATCTTGTGGACAGGGCACCAATCCTTGTGCTGCAACCCAGTGCGCAAAGACGCGTGTGCCATTACCGCACATCTCTGCGATGGAGCCATCAGCATTGCGGTAGTCCATGAACCAGTCTGTCGGCGCGATCCCTTCAGCTAGGGCCTCAATTTCACCATTATCCACCAGCGCTTGTGCCCGGATCACGCGCAGAAGTCCATCCGCACCGACACCTGCGTGACGGTCGCACAAGGCCGCAACGCGCTCGGCGTCAAGGTCAAGCTGACCCTCGAAGTCATTGACAATGATGAAATCATTCTCGGTGCCATGACCTTTGGCAAAAGGTAGTGATCCAGATGAAATAGTAGACATGCTTTTTATCTTAGATCACCTTGATTAGATCCCCAGATTAGATCACTGTAAAGCAATCACGTCTAGTGCCTGCGGCAGGGTCGGCTGTGTGGCGTCAATCCAGTGGATGCGTTTATCACGGTGGAACCAGGAACGTTGGCGGCGTACATACCGGCGCGTGCCGATGACGGTCCGCTCCTCTACCTCATCCCACGCAAGTTCACCGTCCATGGCTTGCAGCACCTGGGCATACCCGATTGCTCGTCCAGCCGTTGAGTCACGCACCAGGCCTTGACTAACGAGGTCTTCAACCTCTTCGATGAATCCTTGTTCAAACATGAGCTGAGTACGCTTTTCGATGCGCGGGTTCAGCCACTCTGGGTTGGTTTCCAACCCCAGCAAAATGGCATTCCACCGGGGTGGTGCGTCTTTAGGCGGTTGGGATGCCTGGAATGGTTTGCCGGTCAATTCGATTACCTCGAGTGCCCGAACGGTCCGGCGAGGATCTCTATCCTCAATGATCGCCGCTGCTTGCGGATCAATGTCAGCCAACTTGTCATGCATCGCGTCCACCCCGATCTCCCGCAGTTGCACCTCATAGCGCGCGCGAACCTGCGGATCGGTAGGAGGAAATGACCAGGCATCCACGAGGGATTGAACATAAAGCATGGAACCGCCCACGATGATGGGGCGTATGCCACGAGACATGATTTCTTCCACGTCTGCTACCGCATCTTCTTGATAACGCGCGACCGATGCCGTCTCCGTAATATCCCAGACATCTAATTGGTGGTGCACAATGCCCTGGCGTTCTTCCACGCTGAGCTTGGCTGTGCCAATATCCATTCCCCGATAGAGCTGCATGGAGTCCACATTCACCACTTCCCCGCCGAAGTGATGAGCTAATTCCAAGGACAGCGCAGATTTTCCGGAGGCGGTAGGTCCCACCACCACGATTGGCCTGATGTCTTCCATCTACTCTACCTCCCACGTTGCCACGTAACGTCCGACTCCGAGAGCGGAATCTGAAGCAATCAGCGTGGCGCGTTTCGGTGCCAGCTGCGCTATTTGCAGCCACAAGTCGGGCTCGATCACCCCGGCATCGGCAAGCACAGGCATATCGCCTTCTTCTCCTCGCAATACCTGCTCACACCACTGATGAGCTAACGTTGCCCCATCAACCAATGCCAACGGCGCACGGGCTGTCAAACCCGCTGTGCCATCCAAGACCACCACGGTCAGCGCTTCTGGATCAAGATTCCGAATCTCATCGCGACACTGCGTTACTTCCGCCTTGCCATCAATGACATATCGCGCAATCAACTCCGGTAGATAATGCCCTTGCCCAACATTGACGTGGCCAGCACCCCAAGCTTTGAAAGAGCCCTCGTGCGCTGTATACCACCGCTTATCACGTGAGGACACAATATGAATTGGCCGCGGTTTTTCTGCCAATGCGTCAGCGATGACTCCTCTGGATGCCACAAGCAGCTGCTGTGATGCATCATCTGCTGCAGCAAGTTCTTCGACGAGGGCGGGTGAGCCGGGGATAAAGACAATATTGTTCATTATGTCCTCCATCCTAAGCTGGCGCGATGATATTAGTGCCTTTAACCCTGACATACACGCTGTGATAACGGTAATGTGTATCAAGTACACGCGTACCTGCAACCGGTATGCGGGTTCTTTATATCTTCTCGGCAGCCGTGTCGCGCGGCACAGCCCTTAAACTTAAGGACGGAATTTACTCATGGCAACCTCCACCCCATCCCCTGCCAACATGCCAAAGCCAGGCCCACGTCCAGGCGCAAAGCCCAATGCGAATGCAGCAAAGCCGGCAGTGGTTGTGATGAATAAGCCACCGCAATCTGATCCCAAGAAGTGGGGTCGTGTTGATGAAAATGGCACGGTCTTTGTCACCACCGCCGATGGTGAACGTGAGGTCGGAAGCTGGCAGGCAGGGACTCCCGAGGAAGGCTTGGCGCACTTTGGTGCGCGCTTTGATGACTTGGCAACTGAGGTGGAGCTTTTGGAAGCACGCCTGAAGGCACATCCTGAAGAAGCTGAGTCCATCAAGAAGTCCGCTGCAGAGCTCAAAGCCACCCTTCCCACTGCCGCCGTGGTGGGTGACCTGGATGCTCTGGATAAGCGCCTGGATGCCATCGCCGAACACTCTGTGAAGGCTGGTGAACAGGCCGCTGCTGATAAGGCGCGCCGGCGGGAGGAAGCCATCGCTGCCAAGGAAAAGCTGGCTGCGGAAGCCGAAGACCTGGCTGAGAACTCCACCGATTGGAAGAATGCCGGCGACCGCATTCGTGAAATCTTGAATGAGTGGAAGCAGATTAAGGGCATTGACCGCAAGACCGATGATGGTCTGTGGAAGCGCTACTCCCGCGCCCGTGATGCTTTCAACCGCCGCCGTGGCGCTCACTTTGCTGAGCTCGACCGTGGCCGTGCAGCTGCGCGTAAGAAGAAGGAAGAGCTCGTTGAACGCGCAGAGGCGTTGCAGGACTCCACTGATTGGGGTGAGACAGCACGTGCCTACCGAGATTTGATGACCGAGTGGAAGGCAGCGGGCCGCGCTCCACGCGAGGTGGACGATAAGCTGTGGGCCGCGTTCCGTGCTGCCCAGGATCACTTCTTTGCTGCGCGTGATGCGGTCAATAGTGAACGGGACCAAGAGTTTGCCGCTAATGCAAAGGCTAAAGATGCATTGATTGCTGAGTATGACTCAGTCATCGATCCTTCCAAGAACATTGATGGCGCAAAAGCGAAGCTCCGAGAGCTCCAAGATAAGTGGGAAGAGATTGGCTTTGTTCCCCGCGACCAGGTCCGTCAGTATGAAGAAAAGATCGGCGCGTTGGAAAAGCGCGTTGCTGATGCAGAAGAATCGAGCTGGCGCCGCAATGATCCTGCAGCCCAAGACCGCGTTAACCAGTTCAAGGTCAAGGTCGATGACTTCAATGCTCAGGCAGATGCAGCTGAAGCAAAGGGCAAGACCAAGAAGGCTGAGGAGCTGCGTGCACAGGCAGCTCAGTGGGCTGAGTGGGCACAGACCGCCGAAGCCGCTATCGAAGATAAGTAGTTTTCACATTGGATAATCTGCACCTCGTGCAGTTTGCGCCACCACGCTTTCCCTCCCTCGCCTCTGAGCAACACTCAGACGCGAGGGAGGGTTTAGTTCCTGCGCCCTCTGATGCCGTGCGCACTTTTGTGTTCATGGCTAATCTTTATGCACAGGAGGCCAGTGGTGACCCGGCTGCATCAGCATCACCGGAGCGCGTGGTTCATCGCCTACGCGGCTCCAATGAGTCAGAGACCTATATCTTCGCACTCATTCAAGGCACAGCACCTTTGGGCGAGGCTTCTTCATTGGGCTTACCGCAGGTTCCGTCTACCGGTGATTGCCCCGATTTGGATTATGTGGGCTTTATCCACATCAGTATCCCGCTGCTGGAGGAAAAGCAGACGGCAGATGTTGATTTCGTGCTGGACGTAAACTTCTTGCCACTGCCCGGCGAGCCACTGGAGACAGATGCCCGTTTTATTGCTGACCAGCTGGTTCAACACGGACTCGACATTGCCCGCAAGTTGGGGCGAAGTACTGTGCAAACAGGCTCATTGCACTCAGATGAGACCGATGCTTTTTCCGACCCTTTCTCTGCTTCTTATGCCCAGGTGGATTTTGAAATCCGGCATGCGGAGCGTCAAATCTTAGTTGAGGTCCCGCAGGAACCCGCAACATTATTGGTTCCAGCTGGAATGAGCGCGCATGTCTGGCCTGACTATGACATCCCCGATGAGTACATCGATGACGTTCTAGACCTTTTGACGATCGCTTCTGAGGATTCAATAACCGGCGATCTGTCAGTAGAGCCGATCCTGTGGAACCGTGAGCGCCTAGCGCAGGCTCATGGAAGGCTGCGGTCGCGGGGTGCGCACACGTTAATCATCGCCTTTGTCGAAGCCAGACGCGTGGTCTCTTTGACTGAGCTGGGCCGGCATGCTGGATCTGACCCGGAAGTCGCCGAGTGGACCATGACCGTCACCGCACGGGATAAAAGAAGGCAGCACTTAGCGTCTAAAATCAAGCTCCTAGCGTTGACTTCACTGCGTGAGCACTGGCCTGAGGTGGACAGAACCTATACCTCCATCGGCGTCGCTGATGAAGCCATGAACCGAATCTATGGCTCCCTCGGGGCCCGCGGAATCTCCCAGTCAGAGGCCTGGGAGCTCAAGCTTTAGTCCTTGCCCTGCTGAGTATCCCGATGCCGCTGTGCAGCGCGTGCGCGGCGGTCATCAACCAGCAGCGGATTCACCTCTGGCGCAGATTCCTGGCGGATATCCATTTGTGCTTGGCCAATGGTATCGAGCTTGGAGGCTTCTTGGCGCGCCTGCTTTTCGGCCGCCATCTGCTCTGGGCTGCGGCGCAGTGCAACAAGCGCAAAAGAAAATGTCGCAATCGTTACCGCGGCAATTCCCAGCCACATGCCGACCTCTGCGCCATCGGCACGCGCACCGCGCATCCAAATCATAAAGAGCGAGTATGCAAATCCAACCGTGACGAGCATCCAGCCAATCAGGCCAAATACAGCCTTGCGGGTAATCAGTACCAACGTGGTAAATACGCCCACACCCAAAGTTATCAAAATGGCGAAGACGAATTCCGCAATCGACATCGACTCACGTGCGGTCGCGGAGAAAGTGATGATTTCATAACCACGGATCCCCGCTGAATGCGGCAGGATTAGCCATGCCACATACAACACCACCGCCAGTGCGAGTGGGATGACTTGATTTCTCAAGTCCATTTTCTGAGCAATCTTACGCTCAGCTTGAATGGGATTTATTGGCTGTTCAGACACAGTTAACTACCCTACTCGCGTTTTCGTTGTACTTAGAGTCCGCAGCTCGGCGCTGGGGCTTCCGCTTGAGCAGGCTTGCCGATTTGCGGCAATCCCAATCCAACACCAATGGGTGCAGTCGTTGGGGTTTGACCAGCAGCGGACATGTCGCCTGCCTTGGTGCGGCGGTGCTCGGTGACACCGGCATCAGCAATCAGGAAGAAGGAACCACCGTCTGTAATGGTGGTGTGCACAACATCACCCGGACGAATCTCAGATGAGATGTCCTGGCCACCCTTCTGTGGATCGAAATGCACCAAGCGGCCATCTCGGGCACGGCCGGTCATGCGGTGCGTCTTATCGCTCTTGCGGCCTGCTTCTTGCACGAGCAATTCCACATCGGTACCGACCAGTTGTGCGTTATCTTCTGCCGCAATCTGATCTTGGAGGGCAACGAGGCGCTCAAAGCGATCCTGCACCACGTCCTTTGGCACTTGGTTATCCATGGTGGCAGCCGGGGTTCCAGGACGTGGTGAGTATTGGAAGGTATAAGCCGCGGTAAAGCGTGCTCGACGCACGATATCCATGGTGCCCTGGAAATCCTCTTCGGTCTCACCTGGGAACCCAACGATGACATCGGTGGTGATAGCCGCATACGGCATCTTTTCACGCACTTCATCCAAGATCGCCATGAACTT
This sequence comes from Corynebacterium sp. L4757, assembly GCF_043673995.1. Classification (NCBI taxonomy): domain Bacteria; kingdom Bacillati; phylum Actinomycetota; class Actinomycetes; order Mycobacteriales; family Corynebacteriaceae; genus Corynebacterium; species Corynebacterium sp. L4757. Next base: position 305,869 of record NZ_JBIMEN010000001.1, read on the forward strand.
CTTCGTACGGTAAGAGCGGCGCATATCTTTGAGCACCTTATCCGAGCCGGACTGCAGCGGCATATGCAATTGCGGGCAAACTGCGGGGGTTTCCGCCATCGCCTCAATCACATCAGAAGTAAATTCCGCTGGATGCGGTGAAGTAAAGCGGAGTCGCTCTAAGCCTTCAATTTCTCCGACCGCACGCAAGAGCTTGGAGAATGCAAACTTATCGCGCGGCATATCTGGGTCAGCGAAATTCACGCCATAAGAGTTCACGTTTTGTCCCAGCAGGGTTACTTCAGTAACGCCTTGGTCCACCAGCGCTTTGACCTCAGCCAAAATATCGCCAGGACGGCGGTCTTCTTCCTTGCCACGCAGCGAAGGAACAATACAGAACGTACACGTGTTATTGCAGCCCACTGAGATGGACACCCAGCCGGCATACGCAGATTCACGTCTCGCGGGCAACACCGATGGGAATGCCTCGAGGGAGTCCACGATTTCAATCTGGGCTTCTTCATTGTGGCGCGCACGCTCCAACAAAGCTGGCAGCGCTGCCATGTTGTGAGTACCAAAGACAGCATCCACCCACGGCGCATTGGAAATGACCGTGTCTTTATCTTTTTGCGCCAAACAACCACCAACGGCAATCTGCATTCCCGGGTGATTTTCTTTCGTCTTCTTCAGAGCACCGAGTGAGCCGTAGAGGCGCTTATCAGCATTCTCACGGACCGCACAGGTGTTAAATACCACCAGGTCGGGTTCAGCTTCAGCCGGGGCCGCAACATAGCCCGCTTCTTCCAAAAGGCCCGAGATTCGTTCGGAGTCATGAACGTTCATCTGGCAGCCAAAAGTGCGCACTTCATAAGTGCGTTGGGAGTCTGTCATTGGGGTTTCGCGCATGGTTTCCACGTGTGGATATTGTAGTGGCCACGCGCATAAGCACCTAACCATGCGCAGGAGACAAACAAAACGAGCTGTTCGTATTGAGAACAGGGCGTGACGGGGGCAACATCGGGGGATACTTTGCCAACAATAAGTAGTAGGCGAAAATAATTCGAACGCTTCGCGAACATTGCCTAAACACATGGTCAACTGCCCATTACTCCGAATTTGCCCGTCGAGATCTTCACAAATTTTGCGAAGGTTACCAAGTTGTTATTTAAACCATTACAGCTGAGCCGCCTCCAGGCTCTAACATTCGGAGTATGTTGCAACACACACGCGAAGGGAGAAAGTGAAGTGACCGACACTCCGATGATTCGCATGAGCGGCGTGCAGAAGTTCTTCGATGACTTCCAGGCACTAAAAGATATTGAGCTTGAAATTCCACATGGCCAGGTCGTTGTTGTGCTTGGGCCATCAGGCTCAGGCAAGTCAACGCTCTGCCGAACCATCAATCGACTTGAAACAATTGAGGAAGGCACCATCGAAATTGATGGCACAACTTTGCCGGAGGAAGGTACAAAGCTTGCGAAGCTGCGTGCCGATGTCGGCATGGTATTCCAGCAGTTCAACCTCTTTCCTCACCTGACCATTTTAGACAATGTCACGCTGGGACCAATCAAGGTGCGAAAGCTGAAGAAGTCTGCTGCGGAAGACCGCGCTATGCAGCTGCTCGACCGCGTCGGCATCGGCAATCAGGCCAAGAAATACCCAGCTCAGCTTTCCGGTGGACAGCAGCAGCGTGTTGCGATTGCACGAGCGCTGGCGATGGAACCCAAAGTCATGCTCTTCGATGAGCCAACCTCAGCGCTGGATCCAGAAATGGTGAATGAGGTCTTGGACGTTATGGCAACGTTGGCCAAAGAAGGAATGACCATGGTCGTCGTCACCCATGAGATGGGCTTCGCCCGCCGTGCCGCCGACCGAATTCTATTTATGGCTGATGGTGAAATCGTCGAAGATACCGACCCCACTTCTTTCTTCGATAATCCACAGTCCGATCGCGCCAAAGATTTCTTGGGCAAGATTCTTTCCCACTAGTTCTGACAGCATCATCCCTATTACTCAACTCAAGGAGTTAACATCATGTCCCGTTCCACTACTCGTATCGCCGCAATCATTGGTACCGTTGCCATCTCCGGAAGCCTGCTCGCCGCCTGTGGCGACTCCTCCGGCGAAGGCGACGGCCTGCTTGCCTCCATTGAGGCTGGCAATGTCACCCTCGGCACCAAGTATGACCAGCCGGGCCTTGGTCTCCGTGAGCCCGACGGAACCATGACTGGTCTGGATGTTGATATAGCCACCTATGTGGTCAACTCAATCGCTGCTGAAAATGGCTGGGAGGAACCGACCATTGAGTGGCGTGAATCCCCTTCCGCGCAGCGTGAAACCCTCATCCAAAATGGTGAGGTGGACATGATTGCAGCAACCTATTCCATCAACACTGGACGCTCCGAGTCCGTCAATTTCGGCGGCCCATACCTGCTTACCCACCAGGCATTGCTGGTGCAAGAGTCCAACTCTGACATCAATGGTCTGGATGACTTGGATGGCAAGATTCTGTGCTCCGTTACTGGCTCCACCCCAGCGCAGACCGTGAAGGACGCGCTTCCTTCCGTTCAGCTGCAGGAATATGACACCTACTCCAGCTGTACCGAAGCACTGCGTCAGGGCAATGTTGATGCAATGACCACAGATGCGACCATCCTGCACGGCTACTCTACCCAGGCACCAGGCAACTTCCGCGTGGTCGAGCTGGAGAAGGACGGCGAACCATTCACCAATGAGTACTACGGCATTGGTCTCACCAAGGATGACACTGAGGGCACTGACGCCATCAACGCTGCCCTGGAGGCAATGTTTGAAGACGGTTCCTATGACGAATTCATCTCCAACAACATGGGCGAGGGAGAAGGCATCACCCAGGGCACCCCAGGTGACCTCTCCTTCTTGGATGAATAATCCAGCAGCGTCGAGATAAACCCTTGATGAGCCCCAGCCAGTAATAAACAGCCGGGGCTCAACTGACTTAAACCACCATTCGCGTTTTCATATCAGCAAGGAGAATTATGAACGCCATGTGGGATCAGCTCCTACCAGGCCTATGGCCTGCGTTTTGGATCACCATTCAACTGACATTCTGGTCAGCTCTGGGTTCGCTAATTTTAGGAACCATCCTCACCACCATGAGGGTCTCCCCTGTTGCAATCTTGCGTTCCACGTCGACGTTCTACATCTCCGTGGTACGTAATACGCCGCTGACGCTGATTGTCCTTTTCTGTTCCTTCGGCCTTTATCAGAATCTAGGATTGGCCTTAGCGAGCCGCGAATCACAGACCTTCTTATCGGACAATAACTTCCGACTCGCAATCTTAGGCTTCATTCTCTACACCTCAGCGTTTGTCGCGGAGTCTTTGCGTTCCGGTATTAACACGGTTGACTTTGGCCAGGCGGAAGCAGCCCGCTCGCTAGGTTTGAGCTTCAGCGATACCTTTAGGACCATTGTATTCCCGCAAGCCGTACGCGCGGCGATCGTCCCACTGGGCAATACTCTTATCGCTCTGACGAAGAACACCACGATTGCATCAACCATCGGCGTGGCGGAAGCTTCGCTGCTGATGAAATCAACGATTGAAAACCACGCTAATCAGCTCTTCATCATCTTCTTCATCTTCGCACTCGGATTCATCATCCTCACCCTCCCCATGGGTCTTGGTCTGGGCAAACTTTCTGAGCGTTTGGCGGTGAAGAAGTAATGTCTGTACGCGCTACCGTCCTCTATGACGCACCCGGCCCCAAGGGCCGCCGCAATAACCGCATCTACTCCGGAATTGCCCTACTAGTATTCCTCGCCATCATTGGATGGATTGGATGGACCCTAAATAATAATGGTCAATTCGAAAGCCAACTTTGGGCACCATTCCTGCAGGCGCAAACCTGGACCACCTACCTGCTACCTGGCCTACGTGGCACGCTTTTCTCTGCTTTCGCATCCATTTTGCTGGCCTGCATATTCGGCGTAGTCCTGGGACTTGGACGTCTTTCTGAAAACGGGTTCGTCCGCCTGGTCTGCGGCGTTATTGTTGAGTTTTTCCGTGCCATCCCAGTTCTGCTGCTGATGATCTTCGCCTACCAGCTCTTTGCAGTGTACAACGTGGTCCCCTCACGGCAGCTCGCGTTTTCTGCTGTGGTCACCGCTTTGACACTGTACAACGGCTCAGTCATCGCTGAGATTCTTCGCTCCGGCATTCGGTCGCTTCCGAAAGGTCAAACCGAAGCCGCCAAGGCGCTTGGCCTCTCACACCGTCTGACCATGTACAAAGTCCTGTTGCCGCAAGCTATCGCCGCCATGTTGCCTGCGTTGATCGCACAGATGGTCATCGCTTTGAAGGACTCCGCTTTGGGCTACCAGATTGGTTACGTCGAGATTGTTCGCTCCGGTATTCAGTCTGCGTCCTATAACCAGAACTTCTTGGCTTCCTTGGTCATTGTCGGAATCATTATGGTTCTCATCAATTGGGGTCTGACTTCCCTGGCTCAGCGAATCGAACGCCAGCTACGCGCTGGCCGAGCCCGCAAGAACATTGTTGCCAAGGTCCCAGAGGCACCCGATCAGGGTTTGGACACCAAGGACAACGTCAATGTTGACTGGCACGCGCCGGGATACAAAGAAATCCGCAACCCATCCGAGTAAGCAACCTGCTTAATCCTCGTCTGTCCCTATTTCTTCTAGGCGCTCATCTAGAGCCTTCCTGGCAAGAGATAGGGACATTCCTTCATTAAAGCCTCGACGTGACAGCACTCCAACAATCCGGCGGAGTGCTTTTTCGCGCTCGGCATAGTCTTCCGGCGCTTTCTTAATAGACCGCGCCTTCTTTACTGCCAGGCTCCAAGCCATTTCTTCTTCATCGGAGTCATCAATCTGCTCTAACGCTTGTGCACGGACCGATGAGCTTATGCCTTTGCGAATAAGTTCCTGATTGAGCGCCCGCGCTGACTTTCCACGCCGAGCGTGGCGTTGACGTACCCATTCAGATGCGAAATGTTCATCATTAATCAATCCCACCTGAGTGAGATCATCAAGCACCGCTTCAATAACTGGCACCTCGAATTCGAGCTTCACCAAACGGTCATGAAGTTCCTGACGCGACCGTGCACGCTCGTCCAACAAACGCAGCGCACGAGCACGCACATCAGCCTTGGCCTCTTCGGCTTCGTGGTCGAAAAGCTGGTTCTCCACTTGGCCTTCAGAATAGTCCTCCAGCGCTTGGCGTAGCTTTGCTACTTTCTCAGGATCCGGTTGATATGCACTCACTATTATTCCTTGGGTTCACACACAAAAGACGCGGCACCTGAAAACCAAGTGCCGCGTGCAATCTAACTATTTACTCTTCGTCATCATCAAAATCGACGTTTGGAACAAAGCCCGCCGGATCATCAGTCAACGGATCCTCCGAACCTGGAACATCCATCGGTGTCTCTTCCTCACCCGCGGTCTTGGCAAATTCACCAACACCGAGCTTCTGGAAGATCTTCTTTTCAATCTCATCGGCCAAGTCCTTGTTCTGCTTCAAGAACATACGAGACTTTTCCTTGCCCTGGCCTAGCTGATCGCCCTCATAGGTAAACCAAGAACCGGACTTCTTAATAAATCCGTGCTCAACACCCAGGTCAATAATGGAAGACTCACGAGAGATACCTTCGCCGTACATGATGTCGAATTCCGCAATCTTGAATGGTGGAGAAACCTTGTTCTTCACAATCTTCAAGCGGGTACGGTTACCAATCGCATCTTGCCCATCCTTAAGTGTCTGGATACGACGGATGTCACAACGGACTGAAGCATAGAACTTCAGAGCCTTACCACCTGTCGTGGTTTCAGGCGAACCGAACATCACGCCAATCTTTTCACGCAGCTGGTTAATAAAGATTGCGGTGGTGCCCGAGTTATAGAGAGCACCAGTCATCTTACGCAGCGCCTGCGACATCAAACGCGCCTGCAGACCAACGTGAGAGTCACCCATCTCACCTTCAATTTCAGCCTTTGGAGTCAGTGCCGCAACCGAGTCAATGACGATAATGTCAATCGCGCCTGAACGCACCAACATGTCAGCGATCTCAAGTGCTTGCTCACCTGTATCAGGCTGGGAAACGAGCAGGTTATCAGTATCAACACCCAGCAGGCGAGCGTATTCTGGGTCAAGAGCATGCTCAGCGTCGATGAATGCTGCGATGCCGCCATCCTTCTGCGCTTCCGCAATGGCATGCAGGGCCACAGTGGTTTTACCAGAAGACTCAGGGCCATAAACTTCGATGACGCGGCCGCGTGGGAAGCCACCGATACCAAGTGCAATGTCAATCGCGGTATTACCGGACGAGATAGCCTGAATTGGTGGGCGGTTTTCTTCGCCCAAGCGCATGATGGCGCCTTTACCGAAGTCCTTTTCAATCATGGACATTGCGGCATCGAGGGCCTTCTTACGATCCTCACCTGGCTTCGTCGCTGTGGTCTTCTTTTTCGCAGCCATTATCTTCCTTCGAATTTAATTCACGGTTTCTGGGCACGTGGTGTAATGCCCACTATATTTCCTAGACTCAGTCATGAGGTGATTAGTTCCCACGCTGAACTTTTATACGCGGCTCACAATAATGCCCGCATCAGACACATCGAATATTACACGCACATCTTTTCGATTGCATATTCGAATACGGAGTGTCCCTATATCATTTTCCAGGCCGGTCAATACCTAGGCGTTCACCTTCCGGTACTGAAAAATCATCACAGAGCCCGTTCCACACTTTAGTCAAATCGTAACCGCGTTCGATTAAAGCATCCGGAGTATCACCAAGCGTGGACACCACATGAGAGTGGGAAATCCACCGCCCCTGCGGGGTGCCGAAAACGTCTTGCAGCAATTGCTCAAACTCCGTTAGTCGCATGGAGGCTATCATAGCGCAGCCTTCCAAACCCCCTGCTTAAACACCGTTCAGTACACTGTTCAAAATATACGTTTGCCAGCAATAACAAAGGTGTAATACAGTACCTTTTTATGAAAAAGAATTCCCTAGCCACAGACCTGGCTTACGTGGCGGTCTTTACCGCACTTGTGGTTGTCCTTGCATTCGTATCCATTCCAGTTGGTGGTGCTGGCGTTCCCATCGTCATGCAGAATGCTGCCATCATTCTCGCTGGTTTGGTCCTCGGCGGTCGCCGCGGCCTTTATGTCGGTCTACTCTTTTTGATTCTCGGCCTTGCATTGCCAGTACTCGCCGGCGGTGGCACCACACTACGTGCACTGGCGGGTCCAACTGCAGGCTACATCATTGGCTATGTCATCTCCCCTGCCGTTGCCGGTCTCATTGCTTACCGTGCCCCACGCAAGAAGGCGGGCATGGTCATCACTTTGGCGATTGCTGCTTTCGCTGGTCTGGCTGTCCAGTACGTCTGTGGTTCAATTGGCCTGATGTTCCGTTCCGGCCTGGATGCCTCGGCCGCTTTCGCTGCACAGATTCCTTTCCTGGCACCAGATAGTGCAAAGATTGTTGTAGCAATCATCATCGCCGTCGGCGTGCATGCAGCTTTCCCTGACTTGCTCGCAAAGAAAAAGAAGAAAGAACTCGTTAGTGCCTCACATTAAGTTCGACAATGTCAGTGTCTCCTTTGATGAAACCCCAGTGCTGAGCGGTATCAATCTGGATCTCACAGAACACCGCATTGGCATCATTGGCGCAAATGGTTCCGGTAAGTCAACCATGACCAGGCTGATTAATGGACTGGGAGAGCCTACTTCCGGCACAGTTTCAGTCGATGGCATGGATGTTTCTGAAAATGGCAAGGAATTGCGCCGCAAGATTGGGTTCATCTTTTCTGATGCAGAAAATCAGATCGTGATGCCGAATGTACGTGATGACGTGGCTTTCTCACTGCGCCGTTTCAAGCTTCCGAAAGCTGAGCGCAATGCGCTGGTCGATGCCGCGCTCGCCCGCTTTCAGCTCACAGAACTAGCGGACAACTCGCCTCATACGCTCTCTGGTGGGCAGAAACAAATGCTTGCGATGGCCGCGGTTTTGGTCACCGACCCAATACTCATTCTGGCAGATGAGCCAACCACGCTGCTGGATTTAATCAACCGCAATCGCATTCGCCGCGAGTTTGCTGCCCTAGAGCAGCAGGTCGTTGTGGTTACGCATGACCTGGAGTTTTTATCTGACTTTGACCGCGTTATCTGCATTGATAACCATGCGGTCGCATACGACGGCGCCCCCGGTGAGGCCATTGACTTCTATACCGATTTAATGGAACAGCGAGCACTGCAGTGAAAACGAAGAACATTCCACTAGCCGTCTACGTTGATAAAGACACTCCAATCCATCGGATGCGCGCGAGTTGGAAACTGCTTTTTATCATCCTCTTCATTCTCACCACATCAATAGTGGCGACCAGCCCGATGCGCGGAGTCATTGCTTGCCTCCTCGGGGCGTCGCTTTATTTCGTGGCTAGAATTCCGGCCAAGATTGCTTTGTCCCAGCTGTGGCCCCCGCTCATCATTCTGGTGCCGTTGGCAGCCTTCCAGTGGTGGTCGAAAGACCTCGATTATGCAGTGGCCATGTTCTTATCAATCTTCGCCTCTATTTTAGTTGCGTTCTTGCTGACTCTGACCTCGACAATTGATGAAATCATGGAATCCGTGGAGTCCTCGCTCGCACCACTGGAGCGTTTCGGTTTCCCCGTTGACACTGTCACCCTGGCCATGTCGCTCACTATCCGGCTCATCCCGCTCATGTTCGCCACCGTAGGTGAGGTACTTGATGCCCGAAAAGCCCGTGGTGCGGGCTTTTCTATTGCGGCTTTTGGCACCCCAGTATTAATTCGTTCAATCCGCCGCGCCCGCTCTATTGGTGAGGCCCTCCAAGCCCGAGGTGTCGGCGACTAAAAGAAAGACTTCCATGAAGAAGAACACCGCAACCGACCTCGCATATGTCGCGGTCTTTACCACTCTCATTATTGTCCTAGCCTTCGTGGCCATCCCAGTGGGCACCGCCGGTGTCCCAATCGTGGTGCAAAACTCAGCGTTGATTCTCACCGGCCTCATTGTGGGCGGTCGCCGCGGCCTTTATGTTGGACTGCTCTTCCTCACCATTGGTTTAGCATTCCCAGTACTCGCTGGCGGCGGCACCACGTTACGCGCCCTGGCGGGCCCTACAGCTGGCTATATTATTGGCTATGTCTTCTCCCCTGCTATCGCAGGACTCATCGCCTACCGCGCACCCCGCAAGAAGATCACGCGCGTACTCATATTCATTGCAGCTGCATTTGCTGCTCTTTTCACCCAGTACATCTTTGGCGCCATTGGTCTGATGATTCGTTCTGGCCTGGGAGTCGTTGAAGCAGTTGCTGCTCAGCTTGCGTTCATCCCAGCCGCAAGCATCGAAATGACCGTCGTGATCATCATCGCGCTCGGTGTCCACACAGCGTTCCCCGACCTGATTTCACAAAAGAAGAAGAATCTGGAACCTGCACCGACTGCATAAACCGGCAGAGTAAAAATATGTAAATAAAAAGTGTGTGGGGCTTCCCTCGGGAAGTCCCACACACTTTTGTACTAGCGGTATTGCTAGAAACTACTCACCACGCAGCTCGCGCAGACGAGCCTGAACCGCATCATCAGAAGCAGATGGTTGTGCATTCGTGGAGCCGGACTCGATTGCGCTGTTTCCATTAGAAGAACCGGACTCAACAGCCTTATTGCTATTCATCTCAGCACGAATCTGCTCCAAGCGGGAGTGACCAGCCATCTGGATGCCAGCTTGCTGGACCTCAGCCATACGGCCTTCCACAGAGTCAGCTGCCAACTCAGCCTGGCCCAGTGCCTTAGAGTAACGACGCTCAATCTTGTCGCGAACGGAGTCCAGAGAAGGACCGCCGTTGCTGGTCAGTTCGTTCATGCTGGAGAGAGAATCAGAGACCTTCTCCTGCATCTTCGCCTGCTCCAGCTGGCTCAGCAGCTTGGAACGCTCAGCAACCTTCTCACGCAAGGTGCCAGCGTTACGTTCAACAGCCTTCTTCGCCTGGTCTGCCTGCTGCAGAGCCTGATCGTGCAGACGCTTAGAATCTTCTACTGCCTGCTCAGCAGTAACCAGCTGTGCTGCGAAAGCCTCAGCCGCATTCTCGTACTCAACTGCCTTAGCTTCATCGCCCTGAGCGCGAGCTTTATCAGCCAGCTCCAGCGCCTGACGGGTATTACCCTGTAGCTTCTCAATCTCACCGAGACGGCGGTTGAGCTGCATTTCCAGCTGACGCTGGTTACCAATGACTGCGGCAGCCTGCTGGGACAATTCCTGGTGCTGACGCTGTGCGTCCTGAATTGCCTGCTCGATCTGTACCTTAGGGTCTGCGTTCTCCTCGATCTTGGAGTCGAACAAAGCCATCAAGTACTTCCAAGCCTTCACAAAAGGGTTAGCCATAGTCCCAGGCCTTTCATTCAAATCTTTTCGATTTAGATTGTCTTTTTACTAAGTTTAAAACTACCTTAGAATTCTACAGCCACAATGGTAGCGAAAACGGCACCGAAGTGCTGTATGAGACTAAATATAGCTCATACTTTTACGTCAAGAACCGGGAATCCGATTCTGAACGTTTAGGCCTCAGAGGCAGCAGGAGTAGTGGAAGCCAATTCTTCATTAACGCTTGGCAGCGCCATGTTTCCTGCTGCTTCAATGAGAACATCAGAAACTGAAGCATCCAGCGCATGGCAGACGGCAGCCAACATTTCAGACGAGACTTCCTTACGTCCACGTTCCAGTTCAGACAAGTATCCGGGGGAAACGTGAGCGTTTGCAGCGAGTTCACGCAAAGTAACGCCTTTATCAGCGCGGAAGGCACGCAAGGTCAGACCAAGTGCTTCTCGCAACAGTGGCTCGGGATGTAGAACACGAGCACTGTGCGCTTCCTTGATTGCGTGAGAGTCTTGGGACTTTTCGAGGAGTGCGGTTGTAGTGTTCATTACTAATTACAACGAAGGACGGGATTAGTTTGTTCCCAGCTCCCTAAAATTGTTTATTATCCCAGTTCATTGTGTTAATTGCTGAAGAAGTAACTGCAGTGAATGTTCCACTGCTTGCAGCCGGATACTATTGCGATCCCCGCTCAACATGCCACCTACTGAGTCCGCACTCATCGCTCGAATACTCGTGACACCATTCGGACCAGCGCACGCGATATAGACCTCACCCACCGGATGTCCGTCCTGGGGGTCAGGTCCAGCGACACCAGTTAGGGACAAGGCCCACGTTGAACCACATGCTTGGCGTGCTCCAACCGCCATTGCTTCAGCAACCTCCGGTGAGATGACGCTGTATTCATCCACCAGCTCCTGCGGAACATGCGCGAGTGCAACTTTGAGTTCGGTTGCATACGTAATGATTCCGCCGCGCAGCACAGCTGAAGCTCCTGGGACTGTAGCAATGGTCGCGCTCGCAAGTCCTGCCGACAAAGATTCGCAAAAAGCGAGGGTCTCCCCTCGCTCGGTTAGCCGAAGCACGACTTCTTTAGCACTCACTTAATTATGCTTTCTCGCATCAATTAGATACTGGGCACCGGTCACAACGGTCACCGCTACGGCCAGCAGCATGACGATGAAGCTTGGTATATCCATCCAGGCAGGCAATGGGCACAAATACAGCGCTACTGCGAATGCTTGCAGGACAGTTTTAAGCTTGCCGCCCTTTGATGCAGGAACAACCTTGCCGTTGCGCAGCATCCACATCCGCCAGAATGTAATACCAAACTCGCGTACTAGTATAACCACGGTAATCCATACGGGGAGAACACCAATGATGTTGAGGCTCACCAAAGCAGCCGTCATCAAGGCCTTGTCAGCGATTGGGTCAGCAATCTTGCCGAAGTCCGTCACCAGTCCGCGTGCACGCGCAATATCACCGTCAAGTTTGTCCGTAATCATCAAGACCACGAACAGACCAAAAGCCCACCACTCGTGATTAGCTAGTACAAGCCAAACGAATACAGGGATGAATAAGATGCGCAAACTGGTCAGGACGTTTGGAAGGTTCCAGTTAGAGGGCTTCGCCGCACCGGAATCTGGATTTACGCTATCTTTTGGAGTGGTCACACCAGACATATTACCGTGCCTGAAGTATTCATGATCCACCCCGTCATTATGCGTAGAATTACACCATGAAGTTCTACGCAGTTATGTACGAATATAACCCTAACCACCCTCGCCTTGATGACGTCCGTCCAAAGCACCGCGAATTCATCGGCACCCTTTTCAACCAAGACCAGATTGTGGGCTCAGGGCCTTTCACCGATTCCAAAGGGGGTGCACTCATTATCTTGCAGCTCAATGAAGAAACCACGATGGAAGACGTCATCACCATCATGGACGGAGATCCTTATTGGATTGAAGAACTTGTCACCAAGCGTGAAATTCGCGAGTGGAGCCCCAAGTCTGCGGTGTTCGACTTCTAATCTCATCTACCAATAAAACATCAAAGGTCGGTGCCCATCTGCAGATGGACACCGACCTTCTTTATTCTCTCAGCACGAGCGCTTCAGGCTGACTCGCTATAGTTAATTGCCTACTTCGTTGAAGGCAACTCGCTTTCAGGGAGTTCGGATGCAAGGCCGACGTACTCACCCTTACGGTCGCGGACAATCTTATTGCCCTCATCATCCCAGTCATAGTGGTTGTGGGAGATGTGAATACCGCCTTGGGCTTCATCACGCTTGTCCTTGATGACAGACGCAATGACCGTCACAACAAGCACACCAACGATCACCACAAGCGATGTCAGGGTTGGAATTTCTGGAACGCCAACGTTCTCACCACCATTGATGAAGAACAAGTTGTTCTCGTGGAGGGCGTGCAGCAGCAGTTTGACGCCAATGAAGCCCAAGATAACGCCCAGTCCATAGGACAGGTACACCAGACGATCCAGCAGACCATCAAGCAAGAAGTACATCTGACGCAGACCCATCAGGGAGAATGCGTTGGTGGTAAACACCAAGAATGGCTCAGAAGTAATACCGTAGATAGCTGGAATGGAGTCGAACGCGAACATGATGTCGACCAAGCCGATAGCAATCAGCGCAACGAAGAGCGGGGTAAGAGCCAGCTTGCCCTTCTTTGGACCCTCTTCCACACGGTGGGTCAGCTTATCGCTGTGATAGCGCGGGGTAACGTGAACAACCTTGCGCAGCCACTTGATGACCAGCATGTCATTCGGATCGGTTTCTGGAGCATCACGGACCTCATCAATAACAAGCTTGACAGCGGTTGCGATAAGGAAGATTGCGAAGAGGTAGAAGATATCCGACCAAGCAGCAATCAGTGCTGCACCCAGCAAAATGAAGATCAAGCGGAATAGCAGCGCCAGGACAATACCAATGAGCAGTACTTTTTGCTGGTACTTACGTGGAATCTTGAACGCGCCCATAATCAGGGCGAAGACGAAGAGGTTGTCTACCGAAAGTGCTTTCTCGGTCACGTAACCCGTGTAGTACTGCACTGCATGTTCTTGGTCCCATAGACCCCACACCAGCAGGCCGAAGAGCAATGCAATAGCAACGTAGAAAATGGTCCACGTACCCGATTCCTTGAGCGTTGGCTCATGTGGAGTTCGAACGTGGGAGTAAAAGTCAAAAATGAAAAATCCGGCAATGACAGCAAGCGTCAATATCCAGATCCAAAGTGGCACACCCATTGGCATATCCTCCGGTCGTAGTGAAAGCTTAAATTGACCGGAGGTCTCCCCCGCCTAAAAAATTAGGCCGACACGACCGGGAGAATCTGCGCTGGAATTATTGGTAATTCCGCGTAACTCTGCCGTGTTGACGATCAGTGCCGAAAGATGGGGTACTCCCCTCCAATACTTGTCATAGTGTACACGAACGCCCCACCTGATCAACGTCTGAAGTAGGTGGGGCGATTTTTCTAGAACGCGCCGTTGGTGGGGTTATAAGTTGCCTGGACAGTTTGCGTGTCTTCCCCCGAGTCGGGCTCTGGTGTTGCATCGGAATCTGAGCTTTGTTCCGCTGCCATTTCTTCTTGGACTTCCTTCGGAGCATCCGCTGGGTCAGCGCCCTTAATCATCCACACGATGGTTTCCAGCTCTTCTGGCTTTACCAGGACTTCACGTGCCTTAGAGCCTTCGGAAGGCCCCACTACGCCGCGCGATTCCATCAAGTCCATGAGTCGGCCGGCCTTCGCGAAACCGATGCGCAGCTTACGCTGCAACATGGAGGTCGAACCCAGCTGTGAGGTGACAACGAGGTCAACGGCTTCAAGCAGGTCATCCATGTCCTTGCCGATGTCATCATCGATGACCTTCTTCTCACTAGCCTTTTCTTCGGTCACACCTTCGGTGTAGTTAGGCTGTGCCTGATCCTTAGCTGCTTCAACGACAGCTTGTACCTCTTCATCAGAAACGAAAGCACCCTGGACACGAACTGGTCGCCCGCCCTGTGGAATAAACAAGGCGTCACCCATACCAATGAGCTTTTCTGCACCAGGCTGGTCCAAAATAACTCGTGAGTCAGTCAAGGAGGAAGTCGCGAATGCCAGACGTGAAGGCACGTTGGTCTTAATCAGACCGGTAACTACGTCCACGGATGGACGCTGAGTAGCAAGAACCAAGTGGATACCGGCAGCACGTGCCTTCTGAGTAATGCGCACGATCGAGTCCTCAATCTCCTTTGGCGCAGTCATCATCAAGTCGGCCAGCTCGTCGACCACGCAGATGATGAATGGATAAGGACGCATCTCACGCTGCGAACCTGGAGGAGCAGTGAGTTCACCGGAGCGAACCTTTCGGTTGAAGTCCTTGATGTGACGAACGCGCGCAGACTTCATGTCCATGTATCGCTGTTCCATTTCCTCAACCAGCCACTGCAGTGCTGCAGCAGCCTTCTTCGGCTGAGTAATGATCGGCGTTATCAGGTGTGGAATACCTTCGTACGGCGTCAATTCCACCATCTTTGGGTCAACCAGAATCAAACGCACATCCTCTGGTGTTGCTCGCGTCAGCAAAGAAACCAGCAAGGAGTTCACGAATGCTGACTTACCGGAACCAGTTGCACCAGCAACAAGAAGGTGCGGCATCTTCTGTACTGATGCAGAGATGAATTCACCTTCAATATCCTTACCCAAGCCAATCAGCATCGGGTCATGGTCAGCAACAGTTGCCGGCGCCTCCAGCACCTCACGCAAACGAACCATCTCGCGGTCAGGATTTGGAACCTCAATACCCACCGCCGACTTACCAGGAATCGGAGTAAGCAGGCGAACATTCTCGGTAGCCACTGCATACGCCAAGTTGGACTGCAGGTTCGTAATCTTTGAGACCTTAACGCCAGGGCCAAGCTCGATTTCATAGCGCGTCACTGTTGGGCCACGGCTAAAGCCAGTGACTGCGGCATTGATCTTGAATTCTTCAAAGACCTCCGTGATCGCGTCAATAGTCCGGTCATTAACTTCAGTGCGTTCTTTCGATGGTGCGCCTGGAGCCAATAGCGAGGTTTCCGGAATCTCATAATCTGGAGCCTCGAATGCTGCGTCTTCCGAACCAAATGACTCTTCATCTGCATCGGACGAAGGATCTGCCGCTGGCTTTCCGGTGGCTGGATCTACACCGGAGCGTGCCAAGATTGCTTGACGCATGGCATCTTGGGATGAAGAGACAACGTCATTCGAGGAAGCAGGTGCTTCCTCCGGTGTTTCTACTGGTTCCGGCTTCTCGATCACACGAGTTGGTTCCGGAGCAGACTTCGGCGCAGCCGGCTTCGGCGTAGTTGGCTTTGCAGGCGTGGTTGGAGCCTTCATTGCAGGAAGCACCTGCGTATCGTTTTCAGACGGTCCCTCATCAACTGGGTAACGGCCAGGCTCAGGAGCTGGAGCTGGGTATGCCTCCATTGGAGACTTCGGGGTCACGCGTGGAGTTGGGCGAGGAGAAGTCCGTGGGGTGCGCGTGCGGCCAGTTTCAATCTGGTCGATCTCATTGCTAACGGAGCCATAGAGATCATCATCTTCATAGTCTTCGTGATCAGCAGCGTCTGCTGGTGAGGTCGCGGACTTAATAAGGTCGGATACATAATCAATGGCTTCACGCACGGTGATACCCGTAACGCGCAGCGCTCCATAGATAATGACCAGAATCAACAAAGGTGCGGCCACATAGGAAGAAAAACCTGCAGCCAGCAGTCCGCCCGTCCAAGCGCCGATAGCACCACCGGCGGCAATGCGATCTTCCCAGCCGGATGGATTGCCAGCAAAGATGTGGATCAGTCCGAGCATTGCCACGACAATCATCGTGGTGCCAATGACGACACGAACCGGGATACCCGTCTCTGGCGCACTAATGTCAAGCATGAGGGCTAGAGCTAAGGCGATAAGCGCCACTGGCAGCACGAGTGCACCAGCACCGATTACGAGGTGAATAGCATGCGCGATCGCAGCACCAATAGGCCCGGCAATATCCAGCCACACCGAGGCGCCAACGATTGCTGCCAGACCAAGCAGAATCAAACCAACTGCATCAGGATTGCTTACGCGCCACCCTGGCCCCTCATCGCTGTCTTCTTGCATCTCGTCGACGGCTTCTTCATCCCCAAAATCATCCAGGGATAGCTCATCAATGTCTTCTTCACGACGCGCCTTGGAGGTCACGCTAGATTTACGGCGCTTACGCGGTGCGGGCTTGTCCGAAATGTCTTCGTACTCCCTTACTTCTTGTTCGTCTACATTGTCATGCTCGTCATAATCGCTCGAGGGCTTCAAGCTTGCAATTCCACTGCCGACAGCACGCGTTGCGCTGCCGACCCCCCGTGCAGTTGCACCAACAGCCTTGGAAAGTCCACGACCGACAGCGCCAAAGGCGCTTCCAGTTCTTTGATGTGAACCAGCAGCGCTTTGGGTTACCTGCAATTTGGTTTCTGTAGCAGATCCGCTCCGTGCGCCAGCAGGACGCGACCGATTCGCACTCTTAGTACCAGAGCGAGGTCGACGTGAAGGGCGAGAAGCATTCTTGACAGACATGCTTGTAACTTTAGCCGCACTTACCCCTCTCGTCACATTAGCCACACGGGGCTACAGCGATATTTTAACGAGAAACCTTTTCTGCATCACCGTTAATTGTGACGTCTACTACGTCACGACCATAGGCCCACAGCAGCAACTCCCCCACTGCCCCACTCACGCGAACGACATCGCCACCATTCTTAGCAACACCCTTGCGGTCTGCCGCGATGACACGATCGAAACCGCGAGGGTGCAAAACCACCGGCGCTTCTGACTTCTTCAAAAGCATCGGAGCCATCATCTTCAACGCACCAAAAAGTTGCTTCTCAGCAGCCTGAGAAAGCGGCTGAGGCGTAGTCTTCCCATTCGCGCGACGAACATCTTCGTGGTGGATAAAGTTTTCCGCCGTATTCATCTTGGTATCAAAAGGCTTCAACAGCTTCGGCGGACCTTGACGCCATGCCTCAACCACTTCCTCATAGTCCCTGTCTAAGGTCTCTTCGGTGACGTCTTCTAAGCGGTCTTCGAGTTTCTCGATAAACATGCCGCCCGCTGCATCAACGCGGTTTTCCCGAATCCATAAATGCGCAGCCATATCTTTGGTCTCCCATCCTTCGCACAAGGTGGGAGCCTCAGGGCCGAGTTCAAGAAGTAGATCTGCTAATTGGTTTCGTTGCGCGGTTGCAAAAGTCATGGCCCCCAGCATAGTCATGCTGGGGGCCATGAGGCGCTTAGTTCACTATTGACAGCAAACTACTGGGAAGGACGCGTTGCCTTCACATCTTCATCTTCTGCAACCAAAACCTCGCCGGAGGTGGCAATAATGGTTGGCAAGATAACTGGCTCGCGCTTGTACTGGGAATCCATAAGCTTGGATACCTTACGGCGCAGACGCTGAACCATACGGTAAGTATCGTTCTCGCCTTCCGCTGCAAGGTCATTCATGGTGTTTTCAACCAGCTCAGCAACCTCTGGAATCACGCCACGGTCATCATCGCTGAAACCAGTGGTAGATACCGTTGGGTGCTCAAGCAGACGAGAGGTGCGGTTGTCGATCACACAGGTGATCGACACGACGCCACCAGAGCCCAGGTTGGTGCGGTCTGCCAAGGTATCGGCATCCACATCGCCCATGTTGACACCATCAACATAGAGGTGACCTACAGTCAGCTGGCCAACAACCTGCGCACGGCCATTCTGCAGGTCTACTACCACGCCATTTTGTGCCAAGACCACGCGGTCGCGGTCGACACCAGTGGAGATTGCCAATTCCTTATTCGCACGCAGGTGGCGCCACTCGCCGTGAACCGGCATAGCATTCTTCGGACGCGCAGCGTTGTAGAGGAAGAGCAGCTCGCCGCCATAACCGTGACCGGATGCGTGAACCTTTGCTTCCTTATTGGTGATAACTTCCGCACCAATCTGGGACAACATATTCATGACGCCATACACGGCCTCCTCATTACCTGGAATCAGGGAGGAAGAGAAGATGATCATGTCGCCATCACGAACGGTGATCTGGCGGTGCTCACGACGCGCCATGCGCGAGAGTGCAGCCATCGGCTCACCCTGAGTACCGGTGGTAATCAGAACCACCTTGTGCGGTGCCATCTTCGCGGCATCTTCGATGGAGACGATGGTTCCGCGAGGAACCTTCAAAAAGCCCATCTTCTCCGCAATTTCCATGTTGCGCATCATGGAACGACCGTTGAACGCAACCTTACGACCAGCGTTAACAGCGGCATCAATAGCTGCCTGCACGCGGTAGACGTTGGAAGCGAAAGACGCGATGATAACGCGCTGACGAGCATTAGCAACCAAGCGGTTAAATGTTGCTGGAATATCACCCTCAGATGCGGACACACCAGGGATATTTGCGTTGGTGGAGTCGCAGAGCATCAAGTCGACACCCTCATCACCGAAGCGGGACAGTGCTGGCAAGTCAGTTGGGCGACCATCAAGTGGAGTCTGATCCAGCTTGATGTCACCGGTGTGGATGACATTGCCTGCTGGGGTGCCCAGCATGACGCCGAGAGCATCAGGAACAGAGTGGTTTACTGCCCAGAAGCGTGCACGGAATGGACCATAACTTACGTCAGACTTCTCATTGACTTCAATGAACTTCGGACGCTGACGGTGTTCCTTACACTTCGCAGCAATCAGCGCGATAGTGAAGCGAGATGCGACGATTGGAATATCGGAGCGCAGCTTCAGCAGCCACGGGATAGCGCCAATGTGGTCCTCGTGGGCGTGAGTAACAATCAAGGCCTCAATCTTGTCGATCTTGTTCTCGATTGGGCCAAAATCAGGCAAAATCAGGTCAACGCCTGGCTCACCAGAAGATGGGAAGAGCACACCACAGTCAATGATCAGCAGCTTGCCGTCATATTCAAAGACGGTCATGTTGCGGCCGATTTCAGAAATGCCACCCAATGCGTAAATACGCAGGGAGCCATTCGCCTGCTTTGGTGGCTTAGGTAGGCGCTTGGTCAGATCCGCGCCCTGCATGGACTTCGGAACGTTGCGGCGGTTGTTGTTATTGCCGCCACCGCGACGGTTGTTGTTACCACCGCGATTATTGTTCTGACCACCATTATTCTGGCCATTATTGTTGCCACCGCGACCGCGGCCACGAGAACCACGGGAGCGGGAACGGCGATTATTGTTGTTGTTATTGTTATTTCCATTGTCCGAGTTCTCGGACTGGGCTTTATCGGTCTTCTGCTCCGCAGGAGCGGAAGACTGTGGCGCCTGGAAAACAGGCGAAGCCGCTTCATTGGAAGCGGTGTCCTGTGCCTCCGAAGGTGGACCCGCTTTTCGGGTTACCTTACGGGGGCGGTTACGGGATTCAGTCATTTATTTAAGGACTCCAGCCTTCGTCATTGTGTCGCGGAGACCTGCTAGCTCATCGGCGTCAGCGCCAAGAACTGGTAAGCGTGGGTCTCCAACTTCAATACCCTGCAATCGCAGAGCTTCCTTTGCAAGTGTCACGCCACCAAGGCGTGCTTGTTGCTCCGCTAGAGGAAGCAAAATTTGTGCGTTAATCTCCCGTGCGCGCTCAATATCACCGCGATCAAAGCTGTCCCACAACTCCGCGAGGGCTTGTGGTGCCGCGTGACCAACAACAGAGATAAAACCGGATGCGCCCAAAGACAACCATGGAAGGTTCAATGGATCATCACCGGAGTACCACGCCAGATCCGTATTTGCGATCATCTGCGCAGCAGCATTGAGGTCACCCTTGGCATCTTTCACTGCCTTCACGGTGGGCAGTTCAGCCAAACGCAGCATGGTTTCAGTTTCAACTGGGATACCAGAGCGGCCTGGGATGTCATAGACACAGATAGGTAAGTCTGTGGCATTCGCAATCGCTGTAAAGTGCGCGAAGACGCCTTCTTGTGACGGCTTTGAGTAGTACGGTGTCACAACCAAAAGGCCATCCGCGCCGGCTTCGGCGCTTTTCACTGCCAGCTCAACGGAGCTCGCAGTGTTATTCGTGCCGGCACCAGCCGTGATCTTCGCGCGGTCCCCTACTTCGCTCTTTACAGCTTTGAGCAATTCCAGCTTCTCATCCACGGTAGTGGTGGGTGATTCACCGGTGGTGCCAGACAAGATCAATGAATCTATGCCATTGTCCACCAGGTGTGCGGCTAGATGTCGGGCCTTATCCACGTCCAATGCGCCGTCAGCCTTAAATGGCGTAACCATTGCAACACCAACGCGGCCGAAGTGCTCGACACCTGTCCTTGCTGTCATACCTGTGCTCATGTGTTACAAGATTACCCGCTTGGATGGGAAATCGACATATCGGGCGGGCGTGTATGCCCAAAATTAGGCATAAGGCGAGGAAGCCATCTCCGTACCATCAGACAACCTGGAGATATGGAAGTCATCGAAAAGCACTGGTGCTTGTTCTTTCAACAGCCGCAAGCATGCAATGGCCACGCTGCGAATCTCCACATCCGCAAACTCTGTTGCACGCGCGCCGATGAAGTGGCGCCATGCGCGGTAGTTGCCTGTGACCACGATTCGTGATTCCGTTGCATTCGGCAAAATCGCACGTGCAGCCTGCCGAGCCTGCTTCATGCGCAGGATCGCATTCGGTTCATCGGCAAGCTTTTCTTCCAAGGAACGCAGCAGTTCCTCATAAACGAACCGCGTGTCATTGACTGCTTCTAAAAGCAGACGACTGAGCTGCTCATCTTCTGCAATTGCTTTAGGAATCACCACTTCAGCATCTTCTGGGTGCACAAAACGCTGCGAGAGCTGAGAGAAAGAAAAATGCCGATGCCGCACCAGTTCATGGCAGGCAGAGCGCGAAATACCCTGAATGTATAAGGTCGCGGTGGCATGTTCCAGCAGTGCCTCATGCCCTACTTCCAGAAGATGGCGCAAGTAGGATTCATTCGATTGAGTCCGTGGATTGGGCTTATCGAAAGAATCATAACAGGCACGTCCAGCGAACTCGACCAATGCCTCAGCATCGGTCGCAGACTCATCACGCTCCCACTGTGGTTGTGGCGGCTTATGAAATTGCGTCGCCGCAATCAGTTGCACATCAAGGTGTACTTGCTCTGCCATATTAAAGCCCCAGGAACTTTTCCAGACCGTAGGTAAAGCCAGGGAACTTTTCAATCTCACGCACGCCCAGCAAAACGCCTGGAGTAAAGGAATTACGGTCATAAGAGTCCTGACGGATGGTCAAAGACTGACCTTCTGCACCGAAGATGACCTCTTCGTGCGCAACCATGCCACGGGTGCGCACCGCATGCACAGGAATACCATCCACCAGCGCACCGCGAGCGCCTTCCAAGGCTTTTTCCGTGGCATCTGGCATAGCACCTAAGCCAGCCTCAGCACGTGCTTGGGCAATGCCCTGCGCGGTGTGGACTGCGGTGCCAGAAGGCGCATCAAGCTTGGTTGGGTGGTGGAATTCCACCACCTCTGCGGTCTCGAAGTACTTCGCCGCTTGGCGCGCGAAAACCATGGTCAACACCGCAGAGATAGCAAAGTTCGGTGCGATCAATACGCTGCCCGCGCCTTCTTGCGCCGCCCATTTCTCAACCTGTTCAAGACGCTGAGCATCAAAACCGGTGGTACCGACCACGCAGTGAATTCCTTGAGCGATGCAGTACTCAAGGTTGCCCATCACCGAGTCTGGTTGGGTGAAGTCAACAACGACCTCCGCACCATTGACGGTAAGCAGCTCAAGGGAGTCATCACGGCCCAAAGTTGCTACCAATTCCATATCTTCAGCAGCCTCAACGCCCTGAACAATCGCTTGTCCTACGCGTCCCTTTGCACCGAGTACACCGACTTTAATAGCCATCTACATCTTCTCCTTGTTGGCACGTGAGTAAATTCTTCAGGCTCAAGTGTAGCCATCTGAGCTGATAAGGTTTTAACCATGCGTATTTACATTGCTTCCGTATTCGTCGACGACATGGACAAAGCCTATGACTTTTACGTCAATAAGCTGGGCTTCACGGTCAAAGACAGCGTTAAGAATGAACACTTCTGGTGGCTGACGGTCACCAACCCAGACGGTGGCATGGAATTACTGCTCGAACCCAATGGTCACCCAGCAGCCCAAGCTTTCACCAAAGCAATTGCCCAGGATGGCATCCCTGCAACGCAATTTCTCTCCGATGATGTCGAGGCAGAAACTGCTGCGCTAAAGAACAAGGGCGTCGAATTTACCATGGAGCCCACCGATGTTGGGCCTTCCATCATCTCGGTATTCAATGACACCTGCGGCAATCTCATCCAGCTAGTGCAGCTCAAGAACTAAGCCACACTGTTATCTGATTGTCTCTTTCATAACACCAGAACCAGGTAAACTGGTGTTATGTCTATTCGCCGCGTTTCCCTCTCCGCCCTTGGTTTAATCACCACCACCGCGCTACTAGCCGCGTGTTCCACGCCGGCTGACAATAGTGCAGCAACTTCTTTTCCTGAGTCCCCCGTAGTAACTACTGAGACTTCTACAGTTGAGGCTGAAGAAGGCACCGCGGAGCCCACGACGGTGGAAGCTACAACCGAAGATGCGCAAGGACTTTCTCCGCTCGGCTCCCCCAACCTAGAAGATAAGCAAAGCACGCCTGCTTCAGGTACAGATTTAATCCCGAAAGGCGTGCGTGTAGCAGACCACGGCAGCTTCACGCGCGTGGTCTTAGATTTTGAGGGACCAGGCGAAGCCGGCTGGTTTACCTCTTTGACCGATGAACCTGCCCAGCAGGGCTCAGGTTTCCCTGTGGATTATGAAGGTACTACCGCCATCAATGTTGGGATTGAATCCACGCCATGGCCTTCCACGCCTGAGCGGGAAGAAGCATTCATGGACTATGGCACCACTGATGGTGCCGGCGTGGTCACTGGAGTGGAGTTCGTATCCACTTTTGAAGCACAGTCCCAATACGTAATAGGCCTCGAGGAAGAAGCGGCTTATTCAGTCACTTTCCTCGAGGGCCCACCACGCGTTGTTATTGATGTTGTGAATTAACCTTCAACTGGAACCAGGGAGATCTTGCCACGATTATCAATATCGGCAATTTCTACCTGGACCTTGTCGCCAACGTTGACGACGTCCTCGACCTTTTCAATGCGCTCATCGCCACCCAGGTTGGAGATGTGGATGAGACCATCACGGCCTGGGGTGATTGAGACAAACGCGCCGAAAGCAACGGTCTTGACCACGGTGCCCAAGAAGCGCTCGCCAACCTTTGGCAACTGTGGGTTCGCAATTGCGTTAACCTTCTCAATTGCTGCATCAGCTGCCTCACCGGAGGTTGCTGAGACGTAGACGGTGCCATCATCTTCGATGGATACGTCTGCGCCGGTCTCTTCAGTGATGGTGTTGATCGTCTTACCCTTAGGTCCGATCAATTCACCAATCTTGGATACTGGGATCTTGATGGAGGTAATCTTTGGTGCCAGTGAGGACATCTCATCTGGTCCATCAATGCCTTCCTGCATGATGTCCAGGATTTCCTCACGAGCATTGCGCGCCTGGGACAGTGCCTGCGCCAGGACCTCAGAAGGAATACCATCCAGCTTGGTATCCAGCTGCAGTGCAGTGATGTACTCGCTAGTACCAGCAACCTTGAAGTCCATATCGCCGAATGCGTCTTCTGCACCCAAGATGTCAGTCAGTGCAACGAAGCGCTCTTCACCTTTGACCTCACCGGACACGAGGCCCATGGCGATACCCGCAACAGGTGCCTTCAGTGGCACGCCTGCGTTGTACAAGGACAGGGTGGACGCACAGACAGAACCCATGGAGGTTGAACCATTCGAACCCAGCGCCTCAGAGACCTGACGGATGGTATATGGGAATTCCTCGCGAGAAGGAATCACTGGCAAAAGTGCGCGTTCAGCCAGCGCACCGTGACCAATTTCGCGGCGCTTTGGTGAACCCACTCGACCGGTTTCACCGGTGGAGTATGGCGGGAAGTTGTAGTGGTGGATGTAGCGCTTGGACTCAGCTGGGGTCAAAGAGTCAATGGTCTGCTCCATCTTGAGCATGTCCAAGGTAGTCACACCCAAGATCTGGGTCTCACCGCGCTCAAAGAGCGCCGAGCCGTGGGTACGTGGTATTGGTCCAATCTCCACGCCAAGGTCACGGATGTCCTCAGCTGCGCGGCCATCAATGCGGTAACCCTCGGTGAGGATCTTCTCACGCACGATTTCCTTCATCAGCTGGTTATACGCCGCACGGATCTGCTTGGATGCGTCCTCTTCCGTGAATACCTCGAGCAGCTGCGCTTCGATTTCTTCCATGTGCGCATTCGTTGCGTCATCGCGTTCCTGCTTGGCTGCGATGGTCAGCAGTGAACCCAGCTTCTTCTCTGCCTTACGTGCTACTGCGTCATAGACCTCATCAGCGAATGGCGGGAAGAGTGGGAATTCCTTGGTTTCCTTCGCTGCACGCTCAGCCAGACCAGCCTGTGCCTCGCACAGGGTCTTAATGAATGGCTTTGCAGCTTCAAGGCCCGCTGCAACGGTGGATTCCTGTGGTGCAGGTGCACCTTCCGCCACGCGCTCGTGCACGTGCACGCCAGCACCGGCTTCCACCATCATGATGGCAACGTCTTCTTGGCCATTGCGGGTGACGATACGGCCGGCCACGACCATTTCAAAGAGTGCACGCTCGTGCTGCTCAGCATTCGGGAACGCTACCCACTGACCTTGTGGGTGCTTATCATCGGCAAGCAATGCCATGCGCACGCCGCCAACTGGGCCAGAAACTGGCAAACCAGAAAGCTGGGTTGCTGCGGAAGAGCCATTGATTGCAATGACGTCATAGTATTCATTTGGGTCCAGGCTCATCACGGTGTTGATGACCTGAACTTCATTGCGCAAACCCTTCACAAAGGTTGGGCGCAGCGGGCGGTCAATGAGACGACACGCGAGGATAGCCTCGGTGGATGGGCGGCCTTCACGGCGGAAGAAAGAACCCGGGATCTTGCCAGCCGCGTACATGCGCTCTTCAACATCCACGGTCAGTGGGAAGAAGTCAAAGCCTTCACGTGGCTGGTTGGATGCAGTCACGGTGGTCAGCAACATGGTGTCATCATCGAAGAAGGTAGAAACAGAACCATCAGCCTGGCGTGCCAGCTGACCGGTCTCAAAAGTGATGGTGCGGGTACCAAAATCACCATTGTCCAATTCTGCGATAGCCTGGTGGATACCGTAATCTTCTTCGAGCGCGAAGCTCACCTTGTTATTTGGGGTTTGTGCTTTCCCGCTATTGCGTGGGCTCATTAAGAGGAGATCTCCTTCGTAGAGTATCTGGTGATCATCGATGTCACCATATGAATTTAAAGTTTCTTTACGTGCTTTTTGACGTACGACATCCGACAGTCTACCAAAGTATGAACATAGCGGGTAAAGACGCGAAATCGCCGCTGTCGGTCATAGACCAACAGCGGCGATTAAAAGGGAAGTCTTAGCGACGCAGACCCAGACGGGAAATCAGGTCACGGTAACGGTCAACGTTGTTCGCTGCCAGGTACTTCAGCAGGCCACGACGACGACCAACCAGAAGCAGAAGACCACGGCGGGAGTGGTGATCGTGCTTGTGGAACTTCAGGTGCTCGGTCAAGGAGTTGATACGGTAGGTCAACAGTGCAACCTGTGCCTCTGGAGAACCGGTGTCGGTCTCGTGCAGGCCGTATTCCTTGAGGATTTCAGACTTCTTCTCAGTGGTCAAAGACATGAGTTTCTCCTGTAATTATTTCAGTCCGCATAAAATTCAAACGAGCTCAAGGCTTGTTACTCAGCAACTGCTGCGAACCGCAGTCACAAAGCGAATGCTTACTCTACCCTTTATTTACCCACGCGGGCAAATAGGCCAGAGAGCAAGTCAATGAACTCTGGAACGAATTTCTCCACGTCCACACCCACGGCAACACGGGTTTCTACATCTGGACCGTCCCAACGACCAATGGTGCGCCCGGCAGTCGGCCCTTCTGTATCCACCTGCAGCGGCATGATTAGGCAGTCAACCAAGTCCGGATCCACAGCCACCGCCACCGCGAGTGGATCGTGCAGCGCACAGCCATCCATATGCGGATTATTTTCCTGATATGCATCAATGTAGTAACCAGCCATGTCTGCAAATGCATCACCAGCAGCACTTCCGCGCCAAGAATTTGCTTCATCGCGGGTCAGCTGAGTCTGCATGGTGACGTCCAACCCCACCATAGTCATCTCTTCTGCCAGCTGATAGACCTTATTGGAAGACACTGGGTCTTGTGAGATATTCGCCTCAGCCGCCGGAGTCACATTGCCTGGCACCGTCAAAGCGCCGCCCATGGTGACCATGCGCACCCCGCGCACAGCCTCAGCCTTTTCCAATGCCACCGCGAGCGTCGTCTGTGCACCGGTCGGAACAATGACTAATTCTTCACCAAATTTCCGCGCAGATTCAATCATGAAATCCACAGCAGAGCCAGGAGTATCCGCGGGCACTTCATCGAGTGCTACCTCACCCACGCCATTGCTGCCGTGAATACGCGCAGATGCAGCAGAGACTTCCCAGTCTTCTGGCTGCACACCAGCAAAGACCGGCACATCGGCAGCACCCAAGAGCTTCAGCAACGCCCGAGTACTTGCCAAGCCTTGCTCGATCGTGACATTGCCATAGGTTCCCGTCACACCAATGAGTTCAATATCTGGGTGCGCGATGGCATAGGCCAGCGCGAAAGCATCATCAATGCCAGTGTCTAGGTCCAGAATCATCTTCATGCGCATTTATCCTTCTTTCAGGAAATAAGTCTCAGCGGTTGCTTTATGTGCCACGATATCCTTCGCTAGAACCTCACGCGTGGTGGCCACATCCTGGTGCATGACATGAAGCAGCTCATCCACCGAGGAAAATTTCACCATGTCACGCACATGCTCAACGAATTCCACGCGGACATCATGCCCATAAAGGTCAGCCTCACGGTCGAGCACGAAAGACTCTACCGAGCGTTGTTCATCCCCGAAAGTAGGATTGGTACCCACTGAAATAGCCGCTGCATAAGCAATGTCTGGCTCCATGTTCCCGGATACCGGCGCACCCGTGGGCAGAATGGTTAACCAGCCGGCATAGACGCCATCGGCAGGCAGTGCAACGGTGTCATGGAAGTACTGATTAGCGGTTGGAAATCCTAATTCCTTGCCACCACGGCCCGCGCCGCGCACAACAGGCCCAGAAACCGAAAAATGCCGACCCAACGCCCAGTTCGCTCGACTGACTTCACCTTTGGACAAGAATTCGCGCACGGTAGTCGAAGAAATACGGATGCCTTCATCATCCAATAGATCAATGACATCAACGGTCATGCGCTGCTGGCAGATCGACATCAGGCTTTCTGAGGTACCGGCAGCATTCTCACCGAAAGTAAAGTTTGCCCCCACCACCACGTGTGATGCATTCAGGGTTGTTTCCAGCAAAAACTCCACGTACTGCTCAGGCGATAGCCCGAAAAGTTCCTTGGTGAAGTCAATAACGAGGACGGCATCGATGCCATACTCTTCAGCCAGAGCAAAGCGCTCAGACAAGGTAGTAATACCCAGCGGCGCACGCTTCGGGAGAAATACTGACACCGGGTGCGGATCAAAAGTCACCATCACGGCAGTGAGGTCTTTCTCACGTGCTTTGTCGACCGTCGCATTGATTAATTTCTGGTGACCGCGGTGCACTCCATCAAAAACGCCGATGGTGACTGCGCTGTGTAAGTCCTCAGGGACTTCTGCTGTTCCGTACCAAATATCCACGCCTTACATGCTAGATCATTTGGTTGCAGATTAGACTATGGCCTCATGACTGACTCAGGACTTGTTGTTGTGGATAAACCCGCCGGGATGACATCACATGATGTGGTATCCCGCGTTCGCCGGGAGTTTGGTACCCGGAAAGTCGGGCATGCTGGCACGCTGGATCCCATGGCGACTGGGGTTTTAATCCTGGGTATTGAACGTGGCACCAAGTTTCTAGCGCACATGGTGGCCGCAACCAAGGCTTATGATGCAACAATTCGCCTGGGTGCTGCCACGACCACCGATGATTTTGAGGGCGAGGTCATTTCCACTGCCCCCGCCGACCACATCACGGACAGCGCAGCTACAGAAGAAATTGCGAAGCTCACCGGCGATATCATGCAAAAGCCAGCGAAAGTCAGCGCCATTAAGATTGACGGCAAGCGCGCCTACCAGCGTGTTCGCGATGGTGAAGAGATTGATATCCCCGCGCGTCCGGTTACCGTGAGCCGCTTTGATGTGCTTGCAAGCCGCACCGATCCGCGCGAATTGGATGTCACCGTGGAATGCTCCTCAGGAACCTATATTCGTTCGCTGGCACGGGATTTGGGTGATGCATTGGGCGTCGGCGGGCATCTCACCGCCCTGCGGCGCACTGCGGTTGGGCCATTTTTGCTTGCCGATGCCCACCCCATCGATTCAATGCAACTTTCCCTCACCTTGGACGAAGCACTCACCCGCTGCTATCCCCGTCTGGACGTCACTGAAGAAGAAGCGAAGAAGCTCGCCATGGGTCAGTGGCTCGAGCCCCGCGGTCTCAAGGGCACGCATGCGGCTGTGGCACCTGATGGCCGTTCGATAGCTCTAATCAAGGAACAAGGCAAGCGACTGTCTACTGTCTTCGTCGCTCACCCTTCTACGCTTTAATACGCGAGACGCTCGTGGCCAACGCCTGCCTCAACGGTGGTGGCCACAACCACGTAGCCATCGCGCACCATCCAGCGCCCGCAAATAAATGGCACTGGGGTTGGGCGTACCAAGAGATAAGAAATCAGCGTTCCGTCTTCACGGATATCAATCTCTGCCTGGTCAAACCCCAACCAGCGGTGTGTCATGGGGAACCATGCTTTATAGGTGGCCTCTTTGGCGCAGAAGAGCAAGCGATCCGCATATGGAATGCCGGCCTCACGCAGGCGGTTGATCTGCGGCATCTCACCAGAACGCGCAATCATGGAAAGCACACCTTCTGGGAGAGGTTCCGCTTTTTCCGCGTCCAAGCCCAATGACATCACCTTCGTGGTTGGTGCGACGACTGCTGCACGAAACCCCGTGGTATGCGTCAGCGATCCTGTATATCCTTCTGGCCATAACGGCATACCACGCTCACCACGCAGTATTGGCTCTTCCCCAACAAAACCCAGCTCACGTAGGGCTTCATGTGCGCACCAGCGGGCATCACCAAACTCTGCTTTACGCACCTCAACAGAGTGCGAAACTAAAGACTGCTCTAGGGGATGCAGGTTCTGATAGTTAAATAAATCAGTTGTTTCCGTGCCGGTTTTGACATAACAAAAACGGGCAATCGCTGGGAATAGGGAGGGCTCTAACATGTCTAATACTCCTCCCCCATTGTCATAACTGGATATGGCCACAGCTGTGTTCCTTCATGTGACATCCACTCACGTGGATAGCCGAGCGAGACCTCTATGTGGTCTACTCCATCAATCTTTTCTACCGAGGGCATGTGCAGGTGCCCATAGATGACTGACTGTGCGTTATAGCGGGTTGGCCACTGCCTAGTGTGCCGCGAACCGCACCACAAACCAATCTCTGCCCAGCGCATCTTGAGCGTCGGCTCTTGCACCAGCGGCCAGTGATTAATCAACACGGTTGGGCCAGAAATACGTGAGAGCCGCTTGATTGAATAGGCCAACCTATCCCAACACCAGGCACGCACGTCAACAAAAGGCGCAATCGCAATCTCATCGGTCATCATAATCTGGCGTTCCGCTGCAGCCGCAATCGCTTGCTCCACGGTGGTACCTGGTGCCCGGAAGGAATAATCATAAAGCGTAAACAAAGGCACGATGGTCACACCATCAAATACCGGATACGGGTCTTCAGGTGTCAGCACGTCGATCTCGCGGCAGCCTTCGACCAACTCATCATATTTATCACGCCCGCGGTAGCGATCATTCGACCGTGAGAACAATTCATGATTTCCGGGAGCCCAAATCACTTTGGAAAACCTGGACCGCAATTTCTTTAAGACCTGCAGCACCAATTCGGTGCGCTCTGCGACATCCCCTGCAACAATCAACCAATCCGATGGATGCGTTGGTTGGATTTCATCAATGCGGCTATTGTTCGCTTTGACTGCAGCATGCAGGTCAGCGACCGCCCACAATGTCGTGTGCGATGCCTTTCCAGCCATGTGTCCCTACCCTACTGCTCCGTCCATGTTCTAACTACTGAGACTTTAGCAGCCGTTTAATTCTTCCCTAATTATCGCGCACTGCTGCCAAAGCGTTAGCTTTTAGCCCAACGCATGGAATAGAAGCGATACACCACAGCGATGGTGCGCAGCCCGATAAATATGGCCAATCCAGCCCAAATTCCGGACAGCCCCAAATCGAAGGAATAAGAAATCCAGATGCCAGGCAAGAAGCCAATGAGTACTGAGCCCACCGTGATGGTGCGCAGGAAGGCCGCATCACCCGCGCCCAGCAGCACACCATCGAAGGCAAAGAGCACGCCGCCGGCAATGACCATGGCAATCATGATCCACCATGGAACCCGCATTGCTTCGAGTACGTGTACATCGGAAGTAAAAATCTGCGGAATTACCCCAGCCCCCACGGCAAAGACCGCTGCGAGCGCAAGAGAGAAAATCGCCGAATAGTGCATGATCTTCGTACCAGTATGCCGTGCCTTCGCAACTGTGCCCGCACCGAGTGCCGAACCAATGAGAGTTTGCGCGGCAATCGCCAAAGAATCCAAAACCAGCGTCAGGAAATTCCAGATCTGCAGCATCACCTGATGCGCGGCCAATGGAGCAGTACCAAAGCGCCCAGCAACAGCTGCAGCTGATAGGAATGCGACCTGGAAACTGGCTGAGCGAATAATCAAGTCACGCCCCAGCACCAATTGGCGCTTGATCACGGCTGGGCGCAACCGCCACGAGCCGACGTGTTGTTTCTTCAGCTCCCACATAAATAGCAACGCGATAATGCCCATGCCCAAGACATTGGCCCACGCCGAACCGACCAGGCCCCACCAATGCACGAACAGCGGCACGGCAATCGCGCCTGGAATCAGCCCGGACAATGTGAAGTACAAGGGCTTGCGTGTGTCTTGAATTCCTCGCAGCCAGCCATTACCGGCCATCTCCACCAGCGTGATGGGTATGGCAAGCGCGGCCACGTGCAGCCAAGTCGCCGTTTGTTCCGCGGTTTCCGGATTGCCCGTCATCCACAGCGCGATCCGCCCACCAAAAATCCACATGATGCAAGCCAGGAAGACACCAACGATCAAGGCCACATACGTTGCCTGCACACCTTCAGCGACGGCTTCATCCTTCTTACCTGCGCCGAAAAGCCGCGAGGACCGGGCAGTTGTGCCATAGGACAAGAATGTCAGCTGCGTGGTGACAACTGACTGAACTGCTGCGGCAGCACCGAGCGCCGCCAGCTGCTCTGCCCCCAAACGGCCCACAACGGCAGTGTCCAGCAGCAAGTACAAAGGCATGGCCGCCAGCACGCCCAAAGCGGGTAAAGCAAGCCCAAAGACTTGACGTGCCGAGACCGTATCAGTGTTAGTACTGCTCAATGATATTCACTAGTTCCGCAATAATCTCTTCTGGTTCCCCACGAGTGGAATAGCCCGCGGCTGGAGTATGTCCACCGCCACCCAAGCGCGCGGCTAACTTCGCGCAATTGATGTCATTGGAACGCAAGGACACCGCCCAATAGCCCGGCACCTGTTCTTTAAAGACCACGCCCATGTCCGTGCCATCCAATGCCCGCACAAAGTCAACCAATGATTCCACGGCCGAATCGGAATGCCCCGAAATCACTTCATAGCGTCCCACCAAAATCGCAAGGTTAATCTCCCCCGCTTCAACAATCTGCACATCCGCGGCCACACGGCCAATCATCTGCAGATCCCCAGCTGTGGTGGAATCCAATAAGTCAGTAGAAATCTGCTTGGTATCCAGCCCAAATGCCATCAACTCAGATGCAAAGATATGCATATTCGGACTTCCCCACCTAAAACTTCCGGTGTCGGTCACCAAACCTGCATAAAGCGCATGCGCAATATCGTGGTTGAGCTCAGCACCCAATTCCTTTAGCACCGGCTTGAGCACCGTTGTCGTCGATTCACATTCCGGCAGAACCAAGTTGATATTGCCAAACCCCTGGTTCGACGCATGGTGGTCAATGCACACTACCTTGCCGTGGCGCAGCAGATTCGCGATTCCCGAGGCCAAGAACCCAGTCCGATCCAAAGATCCGCAATCGACTGTCACATATAGGTCATAATCCTGCGGCAGGTCGGTCACGACATCCACCGTGTCCGTACCCGGGATCGTAAAAAGATTCTCTGAGATCGGCCGATCCTGACCGATGACGCAGCGAGTGTCTTTTCCTAACTGCTCTAGCGCCAAACGCAAAGCAGCCATGGACCCCAATGCATCAGCATCTGGGCGCAAGTGTGCCACGATGCACACAGAGTTAGCTTTGAGAAGTGCTGACACCACCTCGGAAATCGCAGTCATAAGAATGTTCTACTCTGACTCCGTCTTATATGGATTCGCATCGCCTGCTGGCTTTGCGTTTTGCTTCAACTTAGCCAGTTCCTCGTCACGTGCGCGGGCGCGTGCCAAAAGCTCTTCCATGTGTGCAGAAGCCTCAGGCACAGCATCGAACTCGAAAGACAAGGTTGGAGTGAAACGCACCTGAAGTTGGTCACCCATAATCTT
Source organism: Corynebacterium sp. L4757 (assembly GCF_043673995.1). Taxonomy (NCBI): domain Bacteria; kingdom Bacillati; phylum Actinomycetota; class Actinomycetes; order Mycobacteriales; family Corynebacteriaceae; genus Corynebacterium; species Corynebacterium sp. L4757. The sequence continues at coordinate 339,058 of NZ_JBIMEN010000001.1, forward strand.
GCGTAGCTGGCCCTTAGCTCGATTGAGCGCCTCCGCAGCCTGGTCCAAATCTGGCTCGGAATCAATATCCACGCCACGAACCGTGTAAAAAACGGTCGCATCATGCAGATCGCCTGTCACACGAGCATCGGTAACAGTCACTAATTCAAGCCTGCGGTCTTTAATCTCGCGCTCGATTGCTGTTGCCACAATTGTTTGAATGCGCTTTGCCATTCGGGCCGCGCGTGCATGATCAGCCATGGTATTCGCCTCTTCTTTTGTTCTGGAAACTCTGCTCAATCCTAGTGCATGCACTAAAGATCGAAAACACTTGCTTAAGGCTAGAAGAAGCCGGACCCGATTCCGGGCCCGGCTTCTGACTAGCTTACTTTGATTTCACGTTCCGTCATCGGACTAGGTACGTGGAACCTCAACTTCTTCATATGCCTGAATGAAGTCGCCCACCTGGATGTCTGGGTAGGACAGAACCATACCGCACTCATAACCAGCGTTGATTTCGTTTGCGTCGTCCTTCTCATGACGCAGGGACTCAATCTTGGCATCGTTAACGATAACGTTGCCGTCGCGGACAATGCGAACCTTGCCGTTGCGCTTGACCTTGCCCTCGGTGACCATACAACCAGCGATGGTACCGATAGCGGAGGACTTGAACAGTGCACGGATCTCAGCCTCACCGGTGTCGCGCTCTTCGTAGATTGGCTTGAGCATGCCCTTGAGTGCCTGCTCAACTTCTTCAATAGCGCGGTAAATGACGGTGTAGTAGCGAACATCCACGCCCTCAGCGTTAGCTTCTTCCGTAGCCTTGCCTTCAGCGCGAACATTGAACGCAATGATGACAGCATCAGAAGCAGCAGCCAGGGAGACGTTGGTCTGGGTAACAGCACCCACACCACGGTCGATGATGTTCAGCTGTACCTCGTCATCGATCTCAATCTCAAGCAGGGCATCTTCCAGTGCTTCAACAGAACCGGCGTTATCGCCCTTGAGGATGAGGTTAAGAGTCGAGGTCTCCTTGAGAACTGCATCCAGATCCTCAAGAGATACGCGCTTGCGGGACTTAGCCTGCAGTGCGGAACGACGTCGAGCATCTCGCTGTGCAGCAATCTGACGAGCCACTCGGTCATCTTCAACCACCAGCAAGTTATCGCCAGCGCCTGGGACACCGTTGAGACCCTGAACCTGGACTGGGCGGGATGGGCCAGCCTCTTCCACGTCCTGGCCAAATTCATCGAGCATACGACGAACACGGCCGAAGGAGTCACCAACCACAATCGAGTCACCAACGCGCAAAGTACCACGCTGAACGATGACGGTAGCCACTGGACCACGTCCACGGTCAAGGTGAGCCTCAATAGAAACACCCTGCGCGTCCATGTCTGGGTTAGCAGTCAGCTCCAGAGCCGCATCAGCGGTCAGAACAACTGCTTCCAGCAGCGCATCAATATTGGTGCCTGCCTTAGCGGAGATGTCCACGAACATGGTGTCGCCACCGTATTCTTCAGGAACCAAACCGTATTCCGTCAGCTGGCCACGGATCTTTTCCGGAGCTGCCTCAGGCTTATCGATCTTGTTGACTGCAACCACAACTGGGATGTCCGCAGCCTTAGCGTGGTTGATTGCCTCAATGGTCTGAGGCATCACGCCGTCGTCTGCAGCGACAACCAGGATGGCCAAGTCGGTGGACTTCGCACCACGAGCACGCATTGCGGTAAAGGCCTCGTGACCTGGGGTATCCAGGAAGGTTACGGTGCGCTCGCCGCCGTCAACATCAACCTGGGTCTGGTATGCACCAATGCCCTGGGTGATGCCGCCGGCCTCGCCTGCGCCCTCATTCGTCTTACGGATGGTGTCCAAAAGACGGGTCTTACCGTGGTCAACGTGACCCATGACGGTAACGACTGGAGGACGCTTAGCCAGATCTTCCTCATCGCCTTCATCATCACCAAATTGCAGGTCGAAGGACTCGAGCAGCTCGCGGTCTTCGTCCTCAGGGGACACGACCTTGACATCGTAGTTGATCTCAGCGCCGAGCAGCTGCAAGGTTTCTTCCGAAACAGATGCGGTTGCGGTCACCATTTCACCGAGGTTGAACAGTGCCTGAACCAATGCTGCTGGATCCGCACCGATCTTCTCAGCGAAGTCGGACAAGGATGCGCCGCGACGCAAGCGAATGGACTGACCCTTGCCATCTGGCAAGCGCACGCCACCCACTACGTTTGGTGCGCGTAGCTCCTCGTACTCATTACGCTTCTGACGCTTCGACTTCTTACCACGACGTGGTGCGCCACCTGGACGGCCGAATGCACCAGCGGTACCACCGCGACGTCCGCCGCGTCCACCTGGACCACTGCGGAAACCGCCGCCTTGGTTGCCAGCACCTGGTCCGCCCTGAGCGCCGCCGCCGGAGCGTCCACCACGGCCACGTCCGCCGCCAGAAGGTGCCTTCTGTGGCATCGCTGCTGGGTTTGGATGAGATGGCATCATCGCTGGAGATGGACGGCGACCGCCACCCTGTCCAGCAGACTGTGGCTTATTCTCACGGTTATCGATGCGCTGCTCGCGACCACCTTCACGCTTTCCGCCCTGTGGCTTCTGGCGTGGACCCTTTGCTCCACCTGGGCGTGGGCCAGGACGTTCTCCTGCGCCACCACCGGAAGAAAATGGGTTATTCGCAACCCGACGGGAACCGCCAGGCTTTGGCATTGCGCGCTTGTCGCCGCCTGCTGCCTCAGACCCAGGCTTTGGCGCACCCGGCTTCGGAGCACCTGGTTTTGCAGCACCAGGCTTCGCCGCGCCAGGCTTTGGAGCGCCCGGCTTTGCTGCAGCTGGCTTCGGCGCATTAGAAGGTTTCGGAGCAGCAGGTTTTGTTGCTTCTGGCTTCGGAGCAGCCACAGGCTTTGGTGCTGCTGACTTAGCCGCGGCAGTCTTAGCTGCCTCCGGCTTTGGCTTTGGTGCACCTGGTTTAGGCGCACCCGGCTTAGGAGCCGCCGGCTTCTTCGGCGCTTCCTTAGCTGGGGCATCGGATGCACCGATGCCCTGCGCCTCATAGTGCGCACGCATCTTCTTCACCACCGGTGGTTCGATGGTGGATGATGCGGTCTTTACAAACTCACCCTGCTCTTTGAGCGAAGCGAGTAGTTCTTTACTGGTAATTCCGAGCTGTTTCGCCAGCTCATGAACGCGTAGCTTACCTGCCACTTGTCTCCTCTTGGTTTCCCTAGAGGCGACAAGGCGCCCCTAGGATCAGTTACTGACTTTCATCGCTGATGCTTCATCGTTGTGTGCTCATCAGTGTTCGGTCTTCCTTACAATCTCGACGGTCTTTGATATGTACTCGCGTACCTGACCTGTATCCACGGGTGCGGACAGTCGGAGTGCACGAGCGAATGCTCGACGCTTCTCCGCAAGCTCGTATGCAGCTAAATCTGGTGTAATCCAGGCTCCCCTTCCGGGAAGCCGTCTGCCGGGGTCTGGGATGATACGTCCTTGTTTATCAGCCACTACACGCAATAACTCCGTGTCCGGCAGGCGCTTTCGTGTTGCTATGCACGTCCGAAGTCGGGTCATACCCAACTCCTTTCCTGCTGCACTTGGGCCGTTGCTAATCCTACTTGAAAAGACGCCAAAATTGAACTTGCGACATCTCGCCCGTGCTATTCAGCCTTTTCGGCGTCGGAGTGAATATCAATCTTCCAGCCGGTCAAACGGGCCGCAAGGCGTGCATTCTGACCTTCTTTACCAATTGCCAAAGACAGCTGATAGTCCGGAACCGTGACCTTCGCAAGTTGAGCCTCATGATCAATGACTTCCACGCGAACCACCTTGGATGGTGCAAGTGAGTTACCCACGTACACACCTGGTTCCTCGTTGTAGTCAATGATGTCGATCTTCTCGCCACCCAGTGCCTTCATCACGTTGGTGACACGCTGACCGCGTGGACCAATGCATGCGCCCTTTGCGTTCAAGCCCTTGACCTTGCCTGCCACAGCTACCTTCGAGCGGTGTCCGGCTTCACGTGCAATTGCCACGATCTCTACTGCTTCTTCAGAAATCTCTGGAACTTCCAGCTCAAAGAGACCGCGCACCAATTCTGGGTGGGTGCGAGACAACAGTACCTGCACGCGGGTCGCTTCCTTCTGCACGCCAACAACATAAGCGCGAACGCGAGTGCCGTGGGTCAGTCGCTCACCAGGGATTTGTTCGGCAGGGAGCAAAATACCATCCTGCGCGCGGCCTTCCTTGATATCAATCTCGGTGCCCAACTGAACGCTGACGATACCACGAGAATTAACAAAGGAATCCTGCTGAACCACACCGGACACGACAGTGCCCTGCAGTTCTGCATAGGAATCATATGCGCGGTCAGCTTCAACTTCGCGCAGGCGCTTGAAAATGGCGTCGCGGACAGCTGGCGCCGCTACGCGGCTAAATCCGGTTGGGGTGTCATCGTATTCGGTGACCACTTCGCCTTCATCATCAAATTCGGTGACGATGACGGATACTTCGCCAGTGTCTGCATCAATATCTACGCGGGACTTCTGCTTTTCATCAATGTCGCCATCACGGTATTCGGTGTATGCGTACAGCAAACCATTTGCGACAGAGGTCAAAAGGTCACTTAGCTCAACACCGCGCTCGGATTCGATAGCGCGCAACGCGTTGATATCAATATTCACTTGTTCTTCCTTCAACGTTTTTCATCAAATGTTCGTCTCGAGCTAGGAAACCAATTCCTTGGCCGCTTCGAAGCTTAGCTCGACAATATCCTGTTCCACGACGGGAGCAGGCGCGAATTCAATTTCTACCACTGAACCCGCAAGGTTTTCCAATCGCTGCACCTCTACCTTGGCAATATCCTTGGTGCTTGTTACGACAATCACTTCTTTCTCATCGTCGCTGAGCGCACCAATTCGCCCCTGCTTGAGCAAGCGTCCCCTATTGCGACGAAAATGCCGAGGTTCGGTCAACGGCAAGTCCACGCCTGGCGTGGAAATCTCGAGCGTATATCCCGCTCCAAAGTTCAGCTCCCCGGATTCCTCCGCCGCATCAAAAGCATCTCCGATGATGCGCGACATCTCCTCCAGCACATCCGACGATGGCCGCTTATCGCCATCGAGACGGATAGCCACCTGGGATTTCTTGCCCGCCTTGGTGGTTTTAATGTGTTCAACATCCAATCCCTTTTCGGCGACGAGGGGTTGCAAGAATTGCTCTAGTTTTTGTTCACTTGGGAAAGCCATGACTCACACCTTAATGCGATAAGGGTAAGGTCTTCCACGTGAATCGCCGACTTTCTCTAGCAGCCATTGTTGCGTGCGTACCCGTGCTTGCTTCTTGCTCTGTCGTGGAATTTTTTGGTCCACGCCCCAATGCAGCCCTCGTAGAGCTTGCACAAACCGCCCAAGCAGACGCAGAAGAAGCCGATGATGAGGCTTATGCACAGCTACGCCGTAGCCAATCGGAGCAGCTCTTTGCCGAGATTAATCGCGTCTGTGGTGTAGAACAAGATGGCACGGTGCCAACTACCTGCACCATTGATAGCCAAGATTCTTATGCTCCCACCGATGACCCGGTTGCGCAGCTTATTGAGCTTGCCGATGACGCCCCCGAAGAATCTCTTCCCCTTATCGTCGATCAGGCTATTGCGCTTGCCGATGGCACCACCCAGCTACCGGAAGCTGATGAAGATCTCATCGCATCCGCAACATCACTATTAGAATCCGAGCACGCAACCATCTATGCGCTCGATGTCGCTGAAAGCCAGGGCGCGACCGTGGACACCGAGGTTCACGAGAATATCGCCCTAGAACTCGCAGGGTTTATCGGCGAGGGCGCTCCCCTGGCGCAAGCTGGCTATGAAGCCGACTGGCCAGAAGGAAACGCTCAAGAGTTCGCTGATGATCTAGTGCAATCAAGCCGCGACCGCTTTGAAGCCGAGGCCGTAGCCACTGAGGATTCGCAGTGGCGTGCCTGGCTGATTCACACAGCTGCAGAAATTTAGCGAACGCGAGCCAGTAGCTCATCCACGATGGACTCTGCTGGTACCTCTAGGGTCTCGCCACCACGGATGCGAAGTTCGATGATGCCATCCTTGAAGGAGCGCCCCAAGATGGCACAGAAAGGCATGCCGAGCAGTTCAGCATCCTTAAATTTCACACCTGGTGAGACCTTTGGGCGGTCATCGAAGAGCACCTCAACGCCGGCCTTATCGAGTGCCTCGACCAGTTCATTACCAGCCTTGATTGCGTCCTCATCTTTATTGGCTACCGCAACGTGCACCTGGTAAGGCGCAACATCCAATGGCCAGTTCAGGCCCTTTTCATCATGTCGCTGTTCGGCCAAAACTGCCATCATGCGAGATACGCCAATGCCGTAGGAGCCCATGGTTGGAACCGCACGCTTGCCATTTTCATCCAGGATCTGAACATCAAATGCCTTGGTGTACTTGCGACCCAACTGGAAGATGTGGCCCAGCTCGATACCGCGCTGCAGCGTCAGCACACCCTGTCCACCAGGCGCTGGGTCACCTTCGTGAATCTCTGCTGCTTCGACGAATTCATCCACCTGGAAGTCGCGGCCAGCAACCAAACCAGCCACGTGGCGATTCTTCGCATCAGCACCGGTGATCCAGGAGCTGCCAGAGACCACGCGTGGGTCGGCATAGACCTTCACGCCATTAGCATTCAGCCCACGTGGTCCCACGTAGCCCTTGACCAAGAATGGGTTCTGCGCAAAATCTTCCTCAGTCGCCAGCTCAAATGTTGCAGGCTCAATGGACGCCTCAAGACGCTTTGGCGCCAATGCACGACCACCTGGGATAAGCACGCCAGCCAACTCTGGTTCTTCACCTGGCTGGGTGATTTTCACCATCATGCACTTGAGCGTGTCATTCGCTTCTACAGCGCGGCCATCAATGGTCAGCCCCTCGTTATTGGCCCACTCCACGAGCGTATCGATGGTCTCAGAGTCCGGGGTCTCATAATCCACCGCATCTGGAAGACCCGTGTGGTCAATCTCTGCTGGAACCGGGGTCTCCACGGCCTCAACGTTTGCCGCATAGTCTCCCTCAGTTGCACGCACGAAGGTGTCTTCACCGGAAGGTGAAACCGCCAAGAATTCCTCTGATGCAGAGCCGCCCATCGCACCGGAGGTCGCCTGGCAGATGGCATAGTCAATGCCCAAGCGGTTGAAGATGTTCTGGTACGCCTTGCGGTGGCGCTGGTAAGACTCTTCCAATCCTTCATCGGACATATCGAAGGAGTAGGAGTCTTTCATGATGAATTCACGACCACGCAAGATACCTGCGCGTGGGCGCTCCTCATCGCGGTACTTGGTCTGGATCTGGTACAAGGTGACCGGGAAGTCCTTGTAGGAGGAGTACAAGTCTTTCACCGTCTGAGTAAACATTTCCTCATGCGTTGGACCCAGCAACATGTCTGCGCCCTTGCGGTCCTTCAGACGGAAGAGATTATCGCCGTATTCGGTCCATCTGCCCGTTGCCTCATAGGCCTCGCGTGGAAGCAAAGCTGGGAACAAAAGTTCCTGCGCGCCAATCGCATTCATCTCCTGACGAACAACGTCTTCAATCTTGCGTAGCGTTCTTAATCCCAGTGGCAACCACGAATACACGCCGGGTGCGGCGCGGCGCAGATAGCCTGCGCGAACTAGAAGCTTGTGACTTGGAACTTCGGCCTCTGCGGGATCCTCACGCAGGGTTCGCAAAAACAGATCAGAAAGACGAGTAATCATGATCCCAAAATACACGGGTACTCTATTTGCATGCTCATTATCCTCCCTCCTAGCGAAACTAAAGCCTTCGGCGGCGACAGCGCCCCACTCGATTTTGAGAGGCTATCTTTCCCTTCACTCAATCCCAATCGTCGAGAAATAGCCACTGTACTGCAAGAACTTGACGTCGATGAAGCAATTGCTGCTTTGAAGATCTCTGAAAAGCTACGCCCCGAGGCCGAGGAAAATACTAAGCTTTTTACTGGCCCCACCGCGCCAGCCCTGCTGCGCTACACCGGTGTTCTTTATGACGCACTTGATGCACAAACTCTCAGCGATAAAGCATGGGATCAGCTTGCCATTGGCTCAGCGCTCTTTGGTGTCATCCGTGCACGCGACATGATTCCCTTCTACCGTCTCTCCGGCGGCACAAAACTGCACGGCGCCACCATGAAATCTCGCTGGGGTACAGCCATCACTGATGCCCTCAATGCCGAAAATGAGTTCATTATCGATTTGCGCTCCGGCACCTACCAAACACTCGGCAAGGTCAAAGATGCCATCACCGTTCGTGTGGAAAATATCGAGGGCAAAGTCATCTCCCACTTCAATAAGTTCTACAAGGGCCAGCTAGCGCGCGAAATCGCCGGCACCGATGCCTCCTCCATCGAGGACATCCTCGATACGCCAGGCTTCAATTTCAAGGGCGTTCAAGGCAATGAAATCACGATGGTTGTTTAGCCAAATTTTCCAAGACCTCATCGCGTAACTCCCACGGCGAAATCGTATTGATGTAGATATGCGTGCCGCCTTCAAACCCGGCCAACGTCGAGTTACGCAATTTCAGGTTCACCCGCCATGGCATCGCACGATCCACGTCCCTTGGCTGGTGGTGCCATTCCTCATTACATGGCACGCCCGCCCCAATCGCTCGGTGTGCCAGTTGCACAAGATCACTAAATCCCCGCACTTGCGCATCACTGTGTTCCCACGGCAGACCTGTCACCTTTGAATGAATCTCTAAGGTCGGATACCGGTGGCCGAACCCCGCAAAGAGCACCGCGTGCTCATTTTCGGAAATGATGAGCTCATGTGCTCTGGCAACATCCACGCCTTGCTCTTGGAATAGATTCGGGTTCTCCAGCACTCGCTGCTCTAACTCCCGCAGGCTTCGCCCGCGACCATCAATGGCCACCAATTGCTTATGCAGATGGTCAAAAGAAGCACCCGCGGGTTTTAGCCAATTCTGAAATGCCACCACATAGTTGGCGTGTGGCATATTTTCATAGAGCTCTCGCATCGAATCCGCGGTGAATTTGATAAAGCGGAAGTGCTCATCAGGTGAAAGTCTCCCAGCTGATACCAACCCATGCTCGTCGTGATGCCTGCGGGCCACAATCAGGTCATGTCCGCCGCCAAAGAATCTTTCGGGATTCTCAAATTGTGCGAGATGCTCACGTCCTGCTGCTTCGCTGGCATAAGCTTCCATATGCGCGCGTTGAGTCGCGTTTAATTCAAATCCGTAATTTTCTTTCCAATAATCGAACGTGACAATCTCATAGAGATTGGGAATCCGGCGAAAATCAGGCTCCGTTAAATCAAGCTCGGATGCCAGCACGCCGCGATGAACAGAACCATCAGCAAGCATGCGTGCTTTCTCCGGTGGCGTATCACGCTTGCGCTCCCAACAAAACGCACACGGGCACTCCCCAACCTCGACTTTTGGGGCCTCCAATGGTCTTTTTCCACGGCCCGGCACCGTCCACACTTCGGTGCCTGAAAATGGGTTTATTTGCTTGATTGTTCCATCAGCCATGAATTCGAAAGGAGACATGGAAATTAATGGTAATCCGCATCCTGATTGTGACCTAGACTGTGGGGTATGGAACACGAGTATTTCGAAGTAGACGTTTTTGCCACCACGCCTTTTTCTGGAAATCCGCTAGCAGTCATCGCCAATGCAGGTGATTTGGATACCGAGCAGATGCAAGCCATCGCGCGCTGGATAAACTTCTCCGAAACCTCATTTCTCCTTCCCCCAACTCAGTCCGACGCTGATTATCGTGTGCGAATCTTCACTCCTTTTGAAGAGCTCCCTTTCGCTGGTCACCCAACCCTCGGCAGCGCCCGCGCGTGGCGCTCATTGGGTATTGATCCCATCAAGAGTGGCCAGATCATCCAAGAATGCGCCATTGGATTGGTTACCGTCCAGGAAGAGAAAATCCGCAATGAAGAAGGCAAGAAACAAAAGATCTTCTCTTTCGCTACCCCGGATTTAATCAAGTCCGGACCGTTGACAGAAGCTGAAGTCGCCAGTGCTTGCGCTGCCCTCAACATTGATCCAGAGCAAGTCATTGACCATGGCTGGGGAGATAATGGCCCCGGCTGGAAAATTCTGCAGCTCAAAGATGCCGACTCCGTCAAGGCGATTCAGCCGAAGGCCACTCACGATGAAAAAGTTGGTGTCGTTGGCACATATGCCGAGGGCCCAGCTTATGAAGTGCGCGCTTTCATGTATGGATTGGAAGACCCAGTAACTGGCTCTCTCAATGGCTCTGTCGCGCAATTTATGCGTTCTCGAAAACTGGTTCCTGAATCCTATACCGCCACCCAGGGCGGCAATCTTGGCCGCGCTGGTGTGGTCCATATCTTTGATGACGCTAAGGAAATCTGGGTGGGCGGTAGCGTCCACATTCGGGTTTCTGGCACGTTATCGTCTGGAAAGTCTCTATGATTTTAGAACACACTTATGCCCAAGCCCTGCCGGATATGGTCAAAGAAGCCGCCGGTGAACAACAACCCGATCCCAAATTGCTTGTCTTCAATGAAGACCTCGCTTCTGAGCTCGGTATTGAGCCCGATCTGGACTTTCTTCTTGGTCATGCCGGCAATGCACACGCAATGGCCTATTCTGGCCACCAATTCGGGCAGCTCTCCCCTGTCTTAGGTGATGGCCGCGCGCTGTTGCTCGGCGAGGTCAAGGGCTTTGATATCCACGCCAAAGGCATTGGCCCCACGCCATTTTCACGGCCTGGTTCTGATGGCCGCGGTGCGATTGGCCCGATGTTGCGCGAATACCTCATGTCCGAAGCTATGCACGCGCTCGGTGTACCCACCACGCGCGGGCTGGCGGTCATCTCCACGGGCCGCAAAATTCAGCGCGACCGCGTTGTCCCCGCTGCGATCATGGTGCGGGTCGCTTCGAGCCACATTCGCGTCGGCACCATGCAATACGCCGCGATGACGGACCAAGTTAAGCAGCTTGCCGATTACGCCATCGAACGCCACTACCCAGGTTCAACTTATGAGGACCTCTTCCGCGCGGTAATGCAAGTCCAAGCTAGGACCGTGGCCAAGTGGCAGCGTCTGGGATTTATCCACGGCGTGATGAATACCGATAACACCACGTTGAGTGGTGAGACCATTGACTATGGTCCGTGCGCGTTCATGGAAAACTTCGACCCAAACACGTTCTTCTCTTCCATCGATACCCAGGGGCGCTACCGTTTTGGCAATCAGCCCAATATCTTGGGTTGGAACTTGGCGCGCCTCGCTGAGACCCTTGTGCCGCTATTCGATGATGATCCCAATACCGCCATCGACATTGCTAATAACACCATGGCGGAGTTCACCGACATCATGAACGATGCCCTCGAAGCAGAGGATGCCATCGAGCTGGATGGAGATGTCACGGAAGAAAACCACAAGCGGGATCCGAACTCCCCGGTCACTATCCCCAGAAATATTCCATTAGATAGCGCTCTGAAGCAAGCAACCGATGGGGACTTGACGTACTACTTTGAGCTGCTGGAGGCAGTAAAAAAGCCCCACGAATATCACCCGGATTTATCACATCCGGGTGACCTCGAGGGGTTTATGACCTTCTGCGGAACTTAAAGTTCTGGAGCGTCATCCAGCTGCAGGGTCTTCTGGGTGATCTCCCAAATCTCTTCAAAGAGCTTAGGGTTCTTGCCCAGCTTCTCGCCATAAGACGGAATCATTTCATAGAGCTTCTCGGACCATCCGATCATGTGCTCACCGAAGCAGCGCTCCAGCAATTCCAGCATGACGGCCGGTGCGATGGAAGCACCTGGGGAGGCACCAAGCAGACCCGCAATGTTGCCTTCTGGGTTATTGATCAAGGTGGTACCAAACTCGAGTGAGCCAAAGCGTGGCGCGCCAGCTGGCTTAATCACCTGAACACGCTGGCCAGCAACGACGGTCTCCCAGTCATCACCATCAGCGGATGGAACATACTCACGCAGTGCTTCAACGCGGTCATCGAAGTCCTTGAGCACTTCCTGGATGAGGTACTTGGTCAGGCCGAATTCCTGTACAGCAACGCCGAGGTAAGAAGTGATGTTATTTGGGCGAATGGACTTAAACAGGTCCAAGTAGGAACCGCTCTTGAGGAACTTCGGGCTCCAGCCACCATATGGGCCAAAGAGTAGACCCTTTTCGCCGTCAATAACGCGGGTATCCAGGTGAGGAACGGACATCGGTGGAGCCCCAACCGCTGCCTTGCCATAAACCTTAGCGTTGTGCTGCTCAATGAGCTCTGGGTTCTTGGAACGCAGCCAGAGTCCAGAAACTGGGAAGCCTGCGTAGCCAGCAACCTCACGAACGCCAGCCTTGCGCAGCAGGTCCAATGCATTGCCGCCAGCGCCAACGAAGACGAACTTCGCCTTTACAACCTGGGTATCGCCGGTGTGTACGTTCTTGGTGTAGACCTTCCAGCCATCACCATCACGCTTGATGTTGGTGACTTCATTGCCGTAACGAATCTCAGTACCGGCTGCCTTAGCTGCGGTCAGGAACTGCTTGGTCAACGCACCGAAGTTAACGTCAGTACCAACATTGGTCCAAGAAATAGCAACCTTGGAATCCTCATCGCGGTCTTTCGCCATCAATGGCAAGTGGTTCGCAAACTCATCACGGTCATCAGAGAACTGCATATCTGGGAAAAGGTGATTGTCCTTGAGCAGCTCATAGCGGCGCTTGAGGTAGTCAACCTGGATCTCACCCTGCGCGAAAGAAACGTGCGGCACTGGGTTAATGAAGTCGCGTGGCTCAACCAAGATGCCATTGTTGATCTGGTGGGTCCAGAACTGACGTGCCACCTGGAACTTCTCGTTGACGCCCATAGCCTTGGAAACGTCAATCTTGCCGCCCTTTTCTGGCGTATAATTCAACTCACACAGAGCCGAGTGGCCGGTACCAGCATTGTTCCAAGGTGAGGATGATTCCAGAGCTGGGCCATCCAGGCGCTCGAAAATCATTTGCGTCCAACTTGGCTCCAGTTCCCTGAGCATTGCGCCCAGGGTCGCGCTCATGACGCCAGCACCAACAAGTGCGACATCGACGGTATCAACTGCTTGGCCTGCATTCTTTGCGGGGGACACCAGACATTACCTCTTCATTATCGAATAAAAATGATCGTTTAATAAGTCGCGCACACATCACGCATTGGTTACAACCATACGCCTTAAGGTTTATTAAAGCTCATTTCGCCCCAAACAAACTCCAGCGATTCAATACAATGAGATAATATTTAAATCCATGAATAAATGGCAGCCCGATATCTTGGGCGAACCGTATCAATCACTCACTCTAGATTTGGGAGAAAACCAGGCCACCCTGGTGCGCTACGTGCCAGAAGATATCACCGAACGCCCTGCCTTATTGTGGGTCCATGGCATGACGGACTATTTCTTCCAGACCCATGTGGCCGAATATTTCCATGAGAAGGGCTACGCGTTCTATGCCATCGATCTCCGCAAATGCGGTCGCTCCCGCCGCGAAGGTGAACTCTGGCACTATGTTACGGATCTCACGGACTATTTTGAGGACCTAGATGCTGCGTATGAGGTGATCATCGGTAGGCATCCAAGCATGGTGCCTATCGCCCACTCCACCGCCGGCATGATTGTGCCGATGTGGCTAGGTGAAAGAGACCTCGAGGTTCCAGCGCTGGTACTTGATAGCCCGTGGCTAGATTTGATGGGCTTTACGCAAACCCAAATCAACCTCATTCGCCCCATTATCAATATCGTGGGAAAGATTTTCCCGGTCTTCCCTTTTCCTGGTGGCGGCCTAACGGCGTTCGGCGAGTCCATTCACAAGGATTACCACGGTGAGTGGAACTACGATCTCCAGCTCAAGCCCCTCGGAGGCCACCGAAAATACCTAGGGTGGCTGCGCACGGTACTCAATAACCAACACCGTATCCACACTGACCAAGTAGATGTGAAGGCGCCCACGCTGGTACTCACATCGCACCGTTCACATCTTGGCCACCCGTATTCAGCTGAGACAGATACTGCTGACGCCGTCATTGACGCTGAGCAAACCCGCAGGTGGGCACCACACCTGGGGAAAGATGTTGACATACACACTATCCTGGGAGCACGGCATGATGTGTTCCTATCACTACCTCCAGCACGCGCAGAGGCATTTGCCATTACCGAAGAATTCTTAAGGAAGTTTTAGAAAATGACTCATTATGATCTGATCATCATTGGCGCAGGTTCGGGAAACTCCATCCCCACCCCAGAACATGACGATATATCGATTGCGATTATTGAGAAGGGCAAGTTCGGCGGTACCTGCATGAACGTCGGATGCATCCCGACAAAGATGTACGTTTACGCCGCCGACGTTGCCTACCAAGCCACGCATTCACAGAAGCTAGGCCTAGAGGGTGAAATCACTAACGTCGACTGGCAATCAATCGTTGACCGCGTATTCACCAACCGCATTGACAAGATTGCTGAAGGCGGTGAGGCCTACCGCCGTGGTGATGAAACCCCAAATATCACCGTGTATGACCAACATGCAGAGTTCATTGCCGAAAAGACCATCAAGGTTGGCGATGACATCATTACCGGCGACGAAATCGTGATTGCTACTGGTTCCCGTCCACAGATCCCCGAGGCCATCGCCAATTCAGGTGCGACCTTCCATACCAATGAGACCATCATGCGTGTACCTGAGCAACCAAAGTCTCTCATTATCGTCGGTGGCGGATTTATCGCTATGGAATTCGCGCATGTCTTTGATGGCCTGGGCACCGATGTCACCATCGTCAACCGCTCTGAAACCTTGCTGCGCTTTACGGACAAGGACATCTCCGATCGATTCAACGTGCAAGCACGCGAACGCTTCACCGTGAAGACTGGCATTAACGTGGCCGGACTTGAAGATACCGCTCATGGAATCAAGGCAACTTTCGATGACGGCAGTACAAAGGAAGCTGATGCCATCCTGGTAGCCACCGGCCGTATCCCGAATGGCGATCTCATGAACCTTGCCTCCGCCGGCATTGACATGCATGACGATGGCCGCATCAAGGTTGATGAATTTGGCCGCACCACCGCCGATGGCGTCTGGGCGCTCGGAGATGTCTCTTCCCCATACATGCTCAAGCACGTTGCCAATGCAGAGACCAAGGCAGTTCGCCACAACATGCTGCACCCAGAAGACATGAAGCCAATGCCGCACAAGCATGTCCCAGCCGCTATCTTTACCCATCCGCAGATTGCCTATGTCGGCATGACCGAAGAAGAGGCAAGCAAGAACCACGACATCACCGTGAAGGTACAAAATTACGGCGATGTGGCCTATGGATGGGCAATGGAAGACCAGGATGGAATCTGTAAACTCATTGCAGATAAGAATTCTGGCCGTTTGCTGGGCGCGCACTTCTACGGCCCTCAGGCATCCACCCTGATTCAGCAGATGATTACCGTCATGGCATATGACATCGACGTGAGAGATTTCGCACAGAACCAGTACTGGATTCACCCTGCTCTGGCCGAAGTTACTGAGAATGCGCTCCTCGGTCTCGAGTTTTAAGCCGCATAATCAATTCCCGATCGCGTTACGTGACAACAATCACACACCCCCACTTTTGCGAGCTCCTAACTGGGAAAAATTGCAACAACCTTAACTTTTACTGAAATAGGTTCAGGTGCCTATTAACTTTTCGGGGGTTAAAAGTTGCAACATTTAAGGTGTCTAGCGTGCGAAAGTGTAATTGTTTCGTTAGAGTCGCTATGTGACACCGGCTAAAGCCGTAAACCGGCAACCGCGTGTTTCTGGAAATACCCTGAGTTTCCAATAACACTTAGGTTTCCATCTGGAAGCCTTGCCAGTACGACATTTAAGGACATATCACATGCGTATCCGCAATGCAGCCATCGCCGGCGCAACCGCAATCGCAGTCGCTTTCGGCGGCACCACCATTGCTTCTGCTGAAGAGGCAAACAACGACACCAACGCTTCCGCAGAGGGCGTTTCTTCCGAGGAATCCGCTTCTGGGGACGAGTCCACCGAGGGCGGCGCTTCCCTGTCTTCCAAGATCGGTGACTCCGGCTTGGTCAACAAGGGCGAAGATGACAACAAGAACACCCAGTTCACCGGTGAAGACGTGTTCGGCTCTTCCAAGAACTTCGACGAGGTTCCTTCTTGGGCTAAGGCTTTCTACGCTCTGACCATCGTTGCATCCCTCGGCTCCCTCGTCGGTCTGGTTGTTGGCCCAGCAGCTAACTACATCCAGTTCGGCCAGTAATCTACAGCCAATTTAATTCCCCCCGAAAGGCTTTAATATAATGCGTAATTTCCGCACCGCTGCAGTTGCTGCCGCAACCGCATTCGCAGTTTCATTCACCGGCATCACCGCTGCTTCCGCTGCAGAGACCCACGAGGACTCCGAGTCCACCGCAGTTGAGAGCTCCTCCGTATTGTCTTCGGACAGGGCAAAGGAAACCCTCTCCTCCGATGACTCCGAACAGTACCCTACCCTGTCTTCTAAGTTCGGCGAGCTGATGAACGCTGGCGAGGACGCTTCCGGCTCCGAAATCTTCGGCAAAGAAAAGGGCAACGACGGCGACAATGGCGACATCACCAACCCAGGTTGGGCTCGTCTGTGGCGCGATGGCAACGTTGTTGCTGTAATCGGCACCATCGTTGGCGGCGCTATCGCTGCTTACAACTACGGCGTTTACAACGGCTTCTTCCCACACTTCATCCAGAAGTAATTCTTCTTAGAAGCTAAAAATCGCAGTCAACCTTTCGGTTGGCTGCGATTTTTTATGTCTTAATCTCGTCTTAAGTTAGCTATCTGCTAATCCGCAAGCGTGAGAATCTCATTACCGTCTTCGGTGATAACAATGGTGTGCTCAAATTGCGCGGTGAACTTGCCGTCACGGTTTTGAACAGTCCAGTCATCTGGCCAAATATCGTATTCCAATGAGCCGAGGTTCAACATTGGCTCAATGGTCAACGTCATGCCCGGCTCCAGTACGTTGCGGTATGCCGTGGAATCATAATGCAAGACAATCAACCCATTGTGGAAGGTTGGGCCCACGCCGTGGCCGGTGAAGTCGCGCACGACGTTGTATCCAAATCGGTTAGCATAAGCCTCAATGACACGGCCGATTACGTTAACCTCACGGCCAGGCTTAGCAGCCTTGATTCCGCGCATCATGGATTCCTTGGTGCGCTCCACCAGCAGGCGGTGCTCCTCAGAAACTTCACCGGCTAGAAAGGTTGCATTGGTATCGCCGTGCACGCCATTCTTATATGCCGTGACGTCAATGTTGACAATATCGCCGTCCTGGATGACGGTGCTATCAGGGATGCCGTGGCAAATAATCTCATTCAAAGACACGCATGAGGATTTGGTGAAGCCCAGGTAGCCCAAGGTTGAAGGATAAGCGCCATGGTCGCACATGTACTCATGCGCGACACGGTCAACTTCATCGGTAGTAACGCCAGGTGCAACGGCCGCGCCAGCTTCCTTCAGCGCATTCGCCGCAATCTTTGATGCCTCTCGCATCGCTTCAATGGTTTCAGGGGTTTGAACGAAAGGCTCACCAATGGCTTCCTGAACGGTGTCTTTCCAGACATATTCTGGACGCTCAATGCTTTCCGGGACCTTGCGAACAGGGGTTGGTTTTCCAGGCTTTAGTTTTTCACGACTACTCATGTCCCCCATGGTAGTCCTGCCTAACCGCCTTGCTAGCTTTGGGGTTCGGCTCGATGTTCATCCAGGTTTTGGAAGAAAGAGTCAGTTATTGATACGGAAGTCTCAGAGCCGCCACCAAGAACCACGAGGGTCGCGAAAGCAATGTCATCATCAGCACGATAGCCGGTAAACCACGCGTGCGAGCCATCATTAATCTCGGCCTCACCAGTCTTACCAAAGATTTCACCGGAAGCTTGCATGCCCGCAGCCGTACCGGAGGTCACGGTTTGCCGCATCATTGAGCGCAGCTGATTAATGACATGTTCACTTGGTGGTTCCACCTCTTCGGAGACCTTCGTCTCTTCAGTGGACACCAATGACGGGATCGGTGTGCTGCCATTAGCAACCGTTGCAGAGACCAGCGCCATGCCAAATGGTGAAGCCAAGTCATAGCCCTGACCATAGCCGGCCTCAGTACGCTCCAGGGGCGTTTCACCTTCTGGAATGCTGCCCGTCATGGTGGTCAAACCTGGAATATCATAATCCAGGCCGAGTCCGAACTGCTTGCCTTCATCAGCCAACTCACCTGGCGCCAGCTTGGTGGACATGTCCGCGAACGTAGTGTTGCACGATTGCGCAAAGGCCTCACCTAGTGGCACATTGCCCAACGCAAAGCCATTATAGTTCGTGACCACACGTCCATAGATGTCCATCGTGCCTGGACATGGCACAATCGTGTCACGGTTCAAACCTTGTTGATCCACGCCTGCCGCAGCCGTAATAATCTTGAAAACAGAACCAGGTGGGTATTGGCCACTCAGAGCCACATCACCATCACGGTCAGCCTCTTCAGTTTGCGCAACAGCGAGAATTTCACCCGTCGACGGCCTGATGGCCACCAGCATTGTCTGCGAATCCGCACGCAGATTCACTGCTTCTTCGGCGGCGCGCTGCACATCATAGTCAATGCTGACACGAACAGCCGGTGAAGGATCCGGCGCATGCTCTTCCACATTTGAGAAGGCCGCGCCTTCATCATTGACTACGGACACCGCCCAGCCATTGACTCCATCAACCTGGTCCGATACCAAGGTGGAGACACGTGACATCAAATCACGGGCAAAGCCAGGATCCCTGACCACCAGCGCGGGCTCTTCATTAATGCGAACATGTTCGTGATCGGCGAAACGAGATTGCAATTGCTTGCCGATGTCCTCGTTATACACCCCCACCGAAAAATTTCCGTCGATTTCAGCCATTTGCTCAGTTAAATCATCAGGGGTGCTGCCACCGGCGCGTTCAACTGCCATGGATACTTCCCGCGCAAGTGCTGGGATATTCTCAACTTCGCGCATATCCGCAATGACACGGTACTGCAGCCCCGGGCGCATTAATTCCACGCCATCAGAGCTGACCACGCTGGCGCGCTCTGCGGGGATGGAGCGCAACTCTAGGTGCTGATTCGCACCAAGTGCAGGATGCACCATCGATGGTTGCCATCGACCAGTCCATTCATCATTGGCCTTGGTCAGCACCATCGAGGTTTCATAAGATAATTCCCTATCACGCGGCAAATCCCACGTGACGGAGTAATTTGCGGTAGCCCGCGAATCATTTTGCTCAATGCCAAGTAATTCAACATCAAGACTTTCTGCCTGCAGACTCTCATAGGTCGAGGTGAAAACCTCATCTGCAATGGACGGCTCATCAAAGTACTCACCGAAGGTCTCGCCAGACTCCATCGCGGAAATAATCGAGTCCACGGTTGGGTCCGCCGAGACCGGTTTGGGCGTGCAGGCAACGACTGCACCAGCAGCCATTGTTACCGCACACAGCAGAGATACCGTCCGTTTCATGAGTTAGCAGCTTAGCAGCTCATGCTACGAATCTAGCGAGTAACGCGCACTTCCGCCTTCGCACCTTCAACAGCTTCCAAGCCCTGCTCATCAGCAATGCGCATGGCCTCTTCGATGAGGGTTTCCACAATCTTCGTCTCTGGCACGGTCTTAATGACTTCACCCTTAACGAAGATCTGGCCCTTGCCATTACCGGATGCCACACCCAAGTCAGCGTCACGTGCTTCACCAGGTCCGTTAACAACACAGCCCATCACGGCAACACGAAGTGGGAACTCCATGCCGTCCAGGCCGGCGGTAACTTCCTCAGCCAGCTTGTACACGTCAACCTGTGCACGACCACAGGATGGGCAAGAAACAATCTCCAGCTTGCGTGGGCGCAGGTTCAGCGACTGCAGAATCTGGTCACCAACCTTGATTTCTTCCACTGGATCCGCTGACAGGGACACGCGGATGGTGTCACCAATACCCTCGGAAAGCAAAGCGCCAAACGCTACGGAAGACTTGATGGTGCCCATGAACTTCGGGCCCGCTTCCGTCACGCCTAGGTGCAATGGGTAATCGGTCTGTGCAGCCAGCTGACGATAAGCCTCAACCATCAGCACAGGGTCAGAGTGCTTCACGGAAATCGCGATATCACCAAAGCCGTGCTCCTCAAAGAGGCCAGCTTCCCAAATCGCAGACTCCACCAGAGCCTCTGGGGTAG
This sequence comes from Corynebacterium sp. L4757, assembly GCF_043673995.1. NCBI lineage: Bacteria > Bacillati > Actinomycetota > Actinomycetes > Mycobacteriales > Corynebacteriaceae > Corynebacterium > Corynebacterium sp. L4757. The sequence goes on from NZ_JBIMEN010000001.1 coordinate 359,315, forward strand.
CCCTGCCATACTTCTCCAGAAGGCGCTTGTCCAAAGAACCGCCGTTAACACCAATACGGATAGGGACGCCTGCATCCCCGGCCGCCTTCGCGACTTCCTTGACGCGGCCATCAAATTCCTTAATATTGCCCGGGTTCACGCGAACCGCGGCACAGCCTGCATCAATGGCAGAGAAAATGTACTTCGGCTGGAAGTGAATATCAGCAATAACTGGAATTGGTGATTTCTTCGCAATAGCTGGCAGAGCCTCTGCGTCAGCAGTCTGTGGGCACGCCACTCGCACAATGTCACAGCCAGCGGTAGCCAGCTGAGCAATCTGCTGCAGGGTCGAATTCACATCATGCGTCTTGGTGGTAGTCATCGACTGCACGGAGATCGGATGGTCTGAACCCACGCCAACGGGACCAACGAATAATTGGCGTGTCTTACGGCGCTCCGAAAGAGTCGGTGGAGGACCCTCTGGGATACCTAGACCAATTGACATTTATTCTCCTTATAGTCATGGGGGTATTATTCCCCTACTTTAGCACCCGTTCTTAGCCGAGCAATCTGATCGGATTAACGAAGTCAGCCACGATAATAATGGCCGCCACCGACATCAGCGCGGCCGCTATAACGTACGTCACCGGCATGAGTTTGGTATAGTCCGCCGGACCGCCTGCAGCCTTGCCTGATAGCTTGCGGAAGAAATCGCGCATCCGCTCATAGAGCACTACCGCAATATGACCTCCATCAAATGGCGGCAGAGGTATGAGATTGAACAGAGCGAGGAAGTAGTTCAGCGAAGCGAGCATCGTGAAGAATGCTGCCCACAGGTTAGCTTCTACCAATTCGCCGCCGACACGCGAAGCACCGACCACCGACATCGGTCCTTCCACGTCACGTTCGGCACCGAAAATTGATGCCACGACGCCCGGAATCTTCGCAGGAAATTGCATAATTCCCTGTACCGTCGCATCCAACATGTACATGGAATAGTTCCAGGTCGCAGGAATTGCGCCGATAAAGCCATGCTTTTCGACGATATCCAGCGGTTCCTGCGCTAACCCAATAGAGCCAGCTTCAACCAGTTCACCATTGTTCAAACGCTGAACGCTATCTAATTCAACCGAGATTTCACGAACCTCACCCGCGCGTTCAACATCTAAGACGATGGTCTCGCCTGGACGCACCAACACTTCCTCGCGCAGCTGTTGGAAGCTGTCCAACTCTTCACCATTGAGCACAAGAATTCTATCCCCTGGTTCGATACCGGCACGGCCACCAGCGCCGACGCCAATACACTCCTCGACTTCACCATTGGCCAGCTGGTTCGCGGAGCACGTCACTTCACTCACCACCGGGCGGGTATCTGCATTTGGGTTTGGCAGCCCGGCGGTCTGCGCGATGACAAAAAGAATCAAAAATCCCAGCAGGATATTGACCGCTACACCACCCGAAAGCACAATGACCCTCTGCCACCATGGCTTCTTATACATGGCATAGGGGCGCTCTTCTTCAGTCAGGTAGTCATCCTGAGAAGTCATACCTGCGATGTCGCAGAAGCCACCCAGCGGCAATGCCGCTACGCCATATTCAGTGTGGCCTTTTCTGAAGCTCCACAGTTTAGGGCCAAACCCAATAAAGAATCTGCGCACCCGCATGCCAAAGGCCCGTGCTGTGAGCATGTGCCCTGCTTCATGCAGCGCAACGGTAATGCAAATGCCGAGGGCAAAAAGCACAATGCCCAGCAGATTCGCCATGTGGGACCTCTCTTTAAGAAATTAAGCCCAGGAGTCTAAGACAACACCCGCGCGCTCGCGGGCTTCTTTCTCAACCGCGAGTACATCATCGACGCTTGAGGGTACACCAGCAAACTGAGAAGCAGAATCCAGGACCTCAGTAATGCAATCAACAATCTGCGGAAACTTGATCCTTCCGGCTAAGAATGCCGCCGCTGCTTCTTCATTGACCGCGTTATAGACAGCGGGAAATGTCCCCTTGCCGGCGACGTCGGCAGCTAACTGCACCGCGGTGAAAGCCTCACCCACCGGCTCAAAGTGCCAGTCCATCGCTTGGCTAAAGTCCAATGCCGGCTGCGCATCAGGCACGCGATGAGGCCAGTCAAGTGCCAATGAAATTGGCAGCTTCATCGAAGGCGGTGAAGCCTGTGCAATCGTCGATCCATCCACAAACGTTGCCATGGAGTGAATGATGGACTGTGGGTGCACAGTGACATCGATAAGCTCGGCATCAATATCAAAAAGCAACGTAGCCTCAATCAGCTCCAACCCCTTATTTACTAAGGTCGCCGAATTGAGCGTATTCATCTGCCCCATCGACCACGTCGGGTGCGCCGCAGCTTGCTCAGGTGTCACTTCCCACATCTGCTCCCTAGTCCAGCCGCGAAAAGGCCCGCCTGAAGCCGTCAACACCAGCCTGGCCAGCTCCCCACGCTCGCCCGAGCGCAAACACTGCGCCATCGCTGAATGCTCGGAATCGACTGGCACCAACTGCCCCGGCTTTACTCGATCCATCACTATCGATCCGCCGGCAACCAAGGACTCCTTATTCGCCAACGCCAGGATTTCGCCGGCATCAATCGTTGCCAGCGTTGCCTCCAACCCCATGGAGCCGACCAGTGCATTCAAGACAGTATCTGCCTCCACATCGCGCACCAGCTGCGCAGCGGAGTCCACGACGGTGCCGCCTAAAGCTTCAGATACCTGCCTGGCCGCCTCAGCATTTGCCACCGCGACGTGGTTAGCCGAAAGATTGAAAGCTTGCGCCTGCTCAATCACCAATTGCGGGTTCGAGCCACCAGCCGCAATGCCGACCACTTCGAACTTATCGCGGTTTGAGGCAACAACTTCCAAAGCCTGCGTACCGATGGACCCCGTCGAACCAAGAATCAAAATACGTTTCACCCATCCCACCTTAGTCAACATCACAGAATATTCGGGGGTGGGTTTACGCGAGTGTGCAGTAAATGGGCTAAAGTAATGGGAAGAATTGTGGCTTTGACAGAAATAAGGAGAGCACGTGTCTTCTCACAACAAGGCGCCTGAGGTATACGACGGCGTGTCCACCAGTGACGTTCCTTCAGCTGGTTTCGGCTGGTCCCGCACCCCACGCACTGGCACCCAGATCGCCGGCTGGGTAGTCGTCTTCATTTTGATGGCGTACAACTTCGGCAACCACCAGGGCCATGTTGAGACCGTGTTCCTTTTCGTCTTCGCAGCACTGATTGCTATTGGCCTGCTGATTCACGCTTTCCAGCCAAAGCTCTCCCAGGTTCGCACCGTCACCGGCCGCAACAAACCAGAAGGTCACGTAGAGCCAGACTGGATCTACGAGCAGAAGACTTTGAGCGGTCAGTACGCAGAGCTTTCCGATGCCGAACTGCGCTCCCTGAACATTGAGCCAGCTCGAGTTGAGCACCTGCGCGTCAAGCCAAAGGCTTTGAACGACTAATCTCAACACCTTGAATGCCGCCCCTCGTGGGCGGCATTCTTTTTGGTCTAGTCAATAGAACACCCGTTCCAAATTGTTACCAAATTTCCCTTGCGCTAGCCGGGAAACTCGCTAGAATCAGTGTTAGATAATTTGTTCGAATAATCGAGGAATTATGGACACGCAATTAGCATCAGTCATGTGGGACTCCATAGGTTGTTCCATCCGCCCCGAGCCTTTAGATGAATCCGCCTACTACACCATTAGCAATGTCAATGACCCGCTCACAGCGCAAGGAGTCCTACGCCGCTGCATGGACCTGCAAGCATGGATGAGCAACCTACCCGAGGACGAAGAAGACTTCGAACTTTATGGACGCACCATGTCCGCAGCTTTTGGAGTATCGATGTCCTACTGCGCTTCCGCAGCTTTTGCCCTGCTCCGCTTGAAAGAGCTTCCGGCAACGAATGCAATCTTTAGACGCTTATATCACTTAGACATTGACCGACTCATCGGAATCAACAACACCCTAGACAAGCTAGGTCCCAGTCCGGACCCCGGCTCGCTCCACCGCATTGACCTTGAATTAGCTGAGTACATAACCCCAACCAAGAAGAATCAGCGGATGCCTTCACGCCGTTCGATAGTTAAGTTTCTTAATGAGATGCTTGCGGTCGAGGATTCCACGCTCAATCTAGAGGGTAAATCCAATCGCCTGCGATACGTCATCAACTATTCCGGAGAGCGAGCCTTCATTGAGTTGGAGATTGGCTCTGAGGCCGGTGCTGTCATCGATTCCTGTATTCGGGAACTCGCTGAACGCACCGGCGTTTCTTTAGCTCAGGCTGCCATCCAGCTCCTGACGGGAGAAGAGAATCCTCAGGCCAAGCTCATCTTGAATCTCTACAGCGCAAAAGACGTGGAGAATACCCCGGTGTTTATACCGGGCATCGGCTGGCTAGAGGGCAAGGACCTTCTGGAGCGTGTCTCCACCACCCGCGACATGGACCAGGCCGCAACGGCAGAAACGCAGTCCTACTCTCCTACTGACGCCATCCGCAGCGCGGTCGTCGGGATGGACGGAACCTGCCGCTGGCCAGGATGTGAGAAGTCTGCTCACCGCAGCCAAACCGACCACCGCCACAACCACTCAGAAGGTGGTCCAACCGCACCCTGGAATCTGGCGAGCTTGTGCCAGCATCACCACAACGTCAAGACTGACCGCAGAGCCTTCTACATCATGGACCCAGTCACACGCGATGTCTACTGGCTCTTCCCAGATGGAACCTGGGAGTCCACGGTCGCAACCGGCCCGATGTCAGAAGGCAATAAGCGCTGGGTACAAACCTACGCGCAGGCTAACGCGGCCCGGCGAAAGCGGGCGCAGGACTTCGCACGAATTGATGCAGTAGTGCTGCCACCGGTCGACTTCGAAGACACCGATAACTATGACGATGAGGAGCCACCGTTCTAACGCACCCAGGCGCCGACCTTCTTGTAAACCTTCGGCATACGCGCATCAGTGGTCTTCTTCACGGCAAAGATGACCCCGGCATAAATTGCGGCTGGGATCAGGAGTGCAACAATGACACCGGCAACGAGCTGTCCAAAGACTATCAATACGATTCCCGGAGCTACCGGGAGCCAGCCCAGGATCATCAGGGCAAATACAGCAATGAAGGCAGCGGAGGAATAGCCAGACTTATCGGCCCACGGGCTCGTTCCAGGTGCCGCGACTGGATAAGGATTAAAAGTAGAAAGGAATAATGACAGCGCAGCCGATGTCAGCAGGATGCCCACGCTGACCAGTGCAACCACGATGGCTAGCCCACCTCCCATCGCAATCATGACCACTGCAAATACCACGAAGAATGCTGTGGGAATGGCCATGTGTGCAAAGTGCCGGGCTAGGACCAACTTATACATTGGCACGGGTGCAACAATCTTCGTCCACAGCGCTGGGCCATCATAACCAAAGTCGTTGACCGCCATCATGCCGGACAAAAGCGCACACACGGCAATCGCCATAAAGCCGATCTCGGGCACATCTTGGGTGATCGACTGCACGACTAGAATGATGACGACGGTGGGCAAAACCAAGATTGACAGAAGCAGACGATTGTCGCGGAAGATGTAGCGGAAACTACGTGAGAATTCGATTCCTGCCGGCGACTTCAACCCTGCAATGCGCAGGTCCTTCTTTTGGCGATCTTTGGTCTGCACGGGCGCTTGCTCGATATCGCGCCACCATAGCCACACACCGAGCGCAATGGTTGCCAGAGCAATAAGCAGCTTAACGATGCCCCCAGTGGCCCAACCAGTTGCCGCCGCAAAAGGGGTCCAGGCGAGGAAAGCGCCCACTTCTTCTAGCGGAATGTCCATCATCTCTGGATTGCTCATGCTGGCAACATAGAAAATCATGACGATGATGCCAATGCCGCCGATGATGCCGAGCAAGCCCTTGCGCGCCTGGCCGACTTTGGCGATGACATCCATATAAATAATGGTCGTGGCGGCAGCGAAGACCATACCAATGGCAAAGAGGATAGCTCGGCCCGTGCTCAGGTTGAGAAAGCCCACGATGGCCCAGAGTACGGAGAAGAAGATACACAGCATGGCGCGGGAGGTCCAGACGGTGGATAACGCCATCGCTGGTTTCAGGTTCTCGATCGGCAGGGTGCGGAAGGCTTCTTCCGTGATCTGTCGTTCATTGGCAGGCATAGACATTGCCAGCACCAGCATCGCGATCATGCCCAGACCAACGGGTGCGTGAAGTGCTTCCGGGTCCGTGATCTCAAAAAACATAGACAGCACGGAGAGCAGCCCATAAAGGAAGATCATGGCCGAGGCGATGATGATGGACGCATTCGACTTGACCGTGCGCCACCAGAGGGTGCGGTGAAGTTTAAACAGCGTGAAGGTCATTATTCGCCTCGCAGCCAGGTAAATGTGGTGTCATCGAAGTCGGCGCCGCCGGCGTGATCGACGAAGACATCGGTAAGCGAACGGCCCTGGCGTACCTCATCGATGGGGCCAGAAATAGCGACCTCGCCATTATTGATGAGCGCAACATGGTCGCACAGGCCCTCTACCAGCTCCATCACGTGCGAGGACAGAACTACCGTGCCGCCGCGCGAGGCATAGCTGCGCAACAACTGCTGCACCATGCGGGAAGACACTGGGTCAACGGCCTCTAATGGCTCGTCCAGGATGAGCACCTCTGGATTGTGCAGGATGGAACCCGCGAGCAGGATTTTCTTGGTCATACCGGCGGAGTAATCGCCGATGTATTTGGTGCCAGCATCGGCGAGCCCGAGCGCTGTAAGCAGTTCGTGACTGCGCTGCTCTATTTCTTGCTCGGGCATAGAGCGCAATGCACCCAAGTACTGCAAGTATTCAGCGCCGGAAAGCTTCTCAAAGACAGGCGCACCATCCATGAGAAGCCCCATTGCCTCTTTGGACTCCAAAGTTCCGGTTTCATGACCGGCGATCCAGGACCTACCGGCATCAGGTTTGGTGATGCCAGTGACCATTGTCAAGGTTGTGGTCTTGCCTGCACCATTCGGACCGACTATGCCATAAATTGAGCCAAAGGGAATACTCAAACTCAAATTATTAACAGCGGTTTTCTCACCATAGGTTTTCGTGAGGCCTTCGATCCGAAGTGCGTCCATTATTGCCTTTCTTCAGCGGCGAGCTGTCCACAAGCCGCGGCAATCTCCTGTCCCTTAGTATCGCGAACAGTGCAAGGAACTCCCTGCGCGATGACGCGGCGCACAAACTCTTCCTGTCGGTCTTTAGGTGAAGCGTCCCACTCCGAACCCGGGGTTGGGTTCAGCGGAATCAGATTCACATGGACTTTCGATCCTAGCTTTTTATGCAACTTCTCGCCGAGCATGTCCGCGCGGAAGTCCTGATCGTTCTTATCACGAATCAGTGCATACTCAATGGATACACGGCGTGAAGTCTTATCAGCGTAGTACGCAGCAGCATCCAAAATTTCATCGACATCCCAACGCTGGTTAACGGGAACGAGTTCATTACGGAACTCATCATCCGGGGTGTGCAGGGAAATGGCGAGGGTGCAGGATAGGCCTTCATCGGCAAGCTTGCGCACAGCCGGCGCCAAACCAACGGTGGAGATAGTGACGTTGCGCATGGACATGCCAAAGCCATCTGGGTCGGTGAATTGCTTCACGGCATGCACCACGCGCTTGTAGTTAGCCAATGGCTCGCCCATGCCCATGAACACAACGTTGGTCAGGCGGCCGCCCTCTGCTGCCATGGTCTTGCTAGCATTGCGCAACTGCTCCACGATTTCGGCGGCGGACAGGTTGCGGTCCAGACCGCCCTGTCCAGTCGCGCAGAAAGGACATGCCATGCCGCAACCGGCCTGGGAAGAAATGCACAAAGTCGCACGGCCTGGGTAACGCATCAGCACAGACTCTAGAAGGGTGCCGTCATACAGGCGCCACAGGGACTTGGTGGTTTCACCATCATCGGTGGAGAAATCACGAATTTGGGTCATCAACGGCGGAAAAAGCTTTTCCTGAATCGCTTCACGCGCTGACTCCGGAATGTCTGTCATCTCACTAACGTCTACCGTGTGGTGAACGTAGTAGTGCTTTGCCAGCTGCTTAGCTCGGAATTTGGGCAGACCAAGCTCAGCTAGGATGTCGATTCTTTCTGCTTCGGTATAGTCCGCGAAGTGCTTTGGGGGAAGCCCGCGGCGAGGCTTAGTAAAATTCAATTCAATTGGTTGCGCCATATGCGTCATCTTCCCATGATTTAGCCTATTTTTCACAATCCTAGGCGCGCCAGAGTGGGCAAAACCCTTGAAAGCATATTTAATGAGGAGTATGACTACACCAAACCCAACAGAATCTTTCGATGAAGAACCAACCACGGATGTCTCCCAGGAGCCTGCCTCAACCGAAATAGAGATTCCTGAGACCCCAGCCGAAAAGCCATCAGTAAAGGGCTCGTTCGCTGCGTCCACCTGGATCGCGTTGATCATTGGCGCAATCTTGCTCATCCTGCTGATCATCTTTATTTTGCAGAATCAGCAGTCAGTGGAGCTTAATGTCTTCGCATGGTCTGGTGAGTTCCCAGCGGGTATCGCGTTCTTACTCTTTGCGATTGGTGGCGCACTCTTTATGGCGCTGATTGGTGGATGGCGGATGCTGGAATTGCGCCGCCAGATTAAACACCTAGGAAAGAAATAGCGACCCAGGTGACCATGGCCGCCGGCAGCATGCCATCGAGGCGGTCCATGAGGCCACCATGGCCGGGCAAAATCTGAGACATATCTTTGATGCCCAGCTCCCGCTTGAATTGGGACTCAACCAAGTCACCAAGGGTTGCACACACCACTAGTCCTAGGCCCATTATGGCGCCCGCCCAAGCTTCGCGCTCCAGGAGGAAGTGAATGCTCAAGGCGCCAGTAATCATGCCAAAGATAATCGATCCGATGAAGCCTTCCCAGGACTTCTTGGGGCTCACAGCCGGCGCCATTGGGCGCTTGCCGAACATTACGCCAGCGATATAGCCCCCGGTATCAGAGGCCACAACGCACAACATGAAGACGATGATCGAGGCCCCACCCTGCGAGGTGGTTGATAGCATTGCTGCGAATGAGCCGAACATCGGAATCCACGTGAGCACGAAGACTCCAACGGACATATCCCGCAGGTAATTAATTGGCGGACGGTGCCGACCATTATGGAAAAGCCGGCCAAACATCAATGCCAGCACGGAGATGACATAGACTGCGATGAGCCCGCCAGTCTCCAGCGGCCAGGTGCTCCACACCATTGCTTGCCCGCCGATGATCATCAGCGTGCGCGGAAGGTGATAAGAATGCTCACGCAGGCGCGTCAACACTTCCCACATGGCAACGCCAACGGCACCAGCGACGACGAGATACCAAATCAGCGGTCCGGCCCAGACTGCAAAAATTACCAGTGCGCCCAAACCTACACCGACGCCAATAGCTACTGGGAGATTTCTTCCAGCGCTATTTTTTGGCTTTGGCACAGTCTTCATCGTCGCCTTTCGTCACAATAGAAAGTGCCGCCGATTATCGGCGGCACCCAGCTTGAGATCTTAGACCTCCATCAACTCTGCTTCCTTATTAGCAACAAGCTTGTCGATCTGGTCAATGTAGCCGGCGGTAACCTTCTCCATTTCCTTTTCAGCGGCAGCGACTTCATCCTCGCCTGCGTCGCCATCCTTCTGCAGCTTCTTCAGCTGTTCCATTGCTTTACGACGAACGTTGCGGATAGCAATCTTGCCATCCTCGCCCTTGGACTTAGCAACCTTGACCAGATCACGACGACGCTCTTCGGTCAGCTGCGGAATGGTCACGCGCAGAACCTGGCCATCATTAGTTGGGTTCACGCCCAAATCGGAGTTACGGATAGCGTTTTCGATCTCACCCATCATGGCCTGCTCATAAGGCTTGATCAGCAGCATGCGTGGCTCAGGCACGCTGATGGACGACATCTGAGTAATCGGGGTCGGTACACCGTAGTACTCCGCAATAACACCATTAAACATGGCTGGGTTGGCGCGGCCAGTGCGAATGGTAATCAGTTCATCACGGGTGTGCTCAACCGAGTTGGTCATGCGCTCTTCAGACTCGAGCTGAATGTCATCAATCATTTCTTCGTACTCCTTATTAATTCGAATTCAATGTAGCAGATTAAGACTGAACCAAGGTACCAATACGCTCACCATTGATGGCGCGCGCAATATTGCCCTCAGTCAGCAGGTTGAACACCAAAATTGGCATGTTGTTGTCCATGCACAGGCTGAATGCGGTGGCATCTGCAACCTTCAAGCCGCGTTCAATAACTTCACGTGGGGTGATTTCATCATAGAGTTCAGCATCCGGGTTGGAACGTGGGTCATCGGAGTACACACCATCCACGCCCTTGGCAAGGAAGAGCACTTCGCAGCCGATTTCTAGCGCGCGCTGTGCGGCGGTGGTGTCGGTGGAGAAATATGGCATACCCATACCAGCACCGAAGATGACCACGCGGCCCTTCTCCAGGTGGCGCTCCGCGCGCAGCGGCAGGTATGGCTCAGCGATCTGCGCCATGTTGATGGACGTCTGCACACGGCAGTCAACATCCAGCTGGCCGAGGAAGTCCTGTAGAGCCAAGCAATTCATGACGGTGCCGAGCATGCCCATGTAGTCCGAGCGCGCACGGTCCATGCCGCGCTGCGAGAGTTCTGCGCCGCGGAAGAAGTTGCCGCCGCCGATAACTACAGCCACCTCGGTACCGGAACGGGCGATTTCTGCGATCTGTCGCGCCACGTTTTCCACAACGTCCGGATCAATGCCGACTTGGCCGCCGCCGAACATCTCACCGCCTAGCTTCAACATCACGCGCTTATAGGCTGTACGACGGCTTTCGGTAGTCACGGGATAATTCTCCTTGAAGATGATTTCGAGTCTGTTCTATCTTACATTAGGCACACAAAAACCCGGCCAGACATCTGACCGGGTTTAAGAAACTAGCTTAAGCGCCAACCTCAAAGCGCTGGAAACCGGTGATGGTTGCACCAGCCTCTTCAGCAACCTGCTTCACGGTCTTCTTGGAGTCAGACAGGGAAGCCTGCTCCAGAAGAACGATGGACTTGAAAAAGCCATTCAGGCGGCCTTCAACAATCTTTGGAAGCGCTGCTTCTGGCTTGCCCTCTTCACGAGTGGTAGCTTCAGCGATCTCGCGCTCCTTCTCAACGATGTCCGCTGGAACCTCGTCGCGGGTCAGGTACTCTGCCTTCATTGCAGCAACCTGCATTGCAACTGCGCGAGCTGCCTCTGCGTCACCCTCGTAGGTAACCAGAACGCCAACTGCTGGTGGCAGGTCAGCGGAACGCTGGTGCAGGTAAACAGCAACGTTGTCGCCCTCAACGGTGACAGCGCGACGTGCCTGCAGCTTCTCACCGATCTTTGCGGACTCTTCGTCGATCAGGACGGAAACTGCCTTGCCGTCGATCTCAACAGCGTTGAGCTCTTCAGCGGAGTTAGCCTTAGCTGCGCCTGCTGCTTCAACAATCTTGTCTGCGAATGCACGGAAGTCAGCGTTCTTAGCAACGAAGTCGGTCTCACAGTTGATCTCAACCATGGTGTTGCCGGAAACAGCAATCAGGCCCTCGGTTGCTTCGCGGTCAGCACGCTTGGAAACAGACTTTGCGCCCTTGATGCGCAGAATCTCAACAGCCTTGTCGTAGTCACCGTTGGACTCTTCCAGAGCCTTCTTGCAGTCCAGCATGCCGGAGCCGGTAGCTTCGCGCAGAGCCTTTACGTCAGCAGCAGTGTAGTTCGCCATAGTCGGGGCGATCCTCCTCGTTTAATCAACAATGTTCAGAAAATAGCGTAGCCGAATTTCAATAGTTTCGTCGGCTATGCGAACAACATGCCCCCGTGCTTGGCACGGGGGCATGTCCTTAAAGCTTATTCAGCGGAAGCTGGGTCGGACGCCGCCGCAGCCTCAGCTGCATCGCGCTCATCCTTCTCAGCGGAGTCGCCAGCAGCTTCCTTAGCTGCAGCCAACTGACGCTCTTCGCGGGACTTCTTGCCCTCTTCAATAGCGGTCGCGATGATGCCGGTCAGCAACTTGGTTGCACGGATAGCGTCATCGTTGCCTGGGATTGGGAAGTCCACGTCATCTGGGTCACAGTTGGTGTCCAGGATAGCAACAATCGGGATGTTCAGCTTGTGAGCCTCAGCAACCGCGATGTGCTCCTTGTTGGTGTCAACAATCCACAGGGCGGATGGAGCCTTGGACATCTCTGAGATACCGCCCAGAATGCGCTCCAGCTTGGTGCGCTCACGGGTCAGCATGAGAACTTCCTTCTTGGTGCGACCCTTGTAGCCGTCCTCAGCCTGATCCATCGCCTGAAGTTCCTTCATGCGCTTCAGACGCTTGGAAACGGTCTGGAAGTTGGTGAGCATGCCGCCCAACCAGCGGTGGTTGACGTAAGGCATACCAACGCGGGTTGCTTCTTCAGCAACAGCTTCCTGAGCCTGCTTCTTGGTGCCGACGAACATGATGGTGCCGCCGTGAGCAACGGTTTCCTTGACGAACTCGAATGCTTCATCGATGTAGGTCAGGGTCTGCTGCAAGTCAATGATGTAGATGCCGTTACGATCGGTGAAGATGTGACGACGCATTTTTGGGTTCCAGCGACGGGTCTGGTGGCCAAAGTGCACACCAGCGTCGAGGAGCTCGCGCATGGTTACAACTGCCATGGTTTCGCTCGCTTTCAGTTTCGGTTTTTAAAATGAATATTGTGCGGTTTTGCCGCACCCTGGCTGCGAAGCTATCTCATTAACACCCACGTATGGGACCTCGTCGATGAGTTGTCTTCGCCGCGCGAAGTCAGCGTGTAGACACACTGCGGTATCGATAATAGACAGATTCTGGGCTCATATCAAACCGAGACACGGTTTGTCCACAGGTTTTTGTTGACATGTATACCAACCATCCACGTTATCCACAGATTTGCTTTGCTTGCCGATGCTCCCCTGGGCATTCACACACTGCCCCTTAGAAGATGAGTATATGAGATTTCTATGGCTTTTACTGGTTCCATTCACCATGGCCTGGGTTGATCCGACCACTGGTCATTCTTATGCCACATCCGTATTGCGTCCTTATAATCCGCCGCCTAAGAATTGGCTTCCAGGACACCGCGGCGTGGATCTAGGCGCGGGGATTGGCGATTCCGTCCTTGCGGCTGGTGATGGCACGGTCGCTTTTGCTGGCGTTGTGGCGGGGACTCCGACCATCTCCATTCAGCACCATGGCATACGCACGACGTATCAACCCGTGCACGCGTGGGTGTCTCAAGGTGATGTCGTTGCAGAGGGCCAAGCAATTGGAATATTGGGCCATCCCTTTGATGGCTATCCGGGGCTGCATTGGGGTGCGCGCACCGGCGAAGACCAATACATGAATCCCCTGGACCTGCTCTCCCCGGCTATCCGCCTTAAGCCCGTGGATGAGCTTGGTTAAAGACTTTCTTCAGCCGCTCTGAGGTCACATGCGTGTACACCTGCGTGGTCTGCAGCGAGGAGTGTCCGAGCAGCTCTTGCACGATACGCAAGTCTGCCCCGCCTTCCAGCATGTGCGTCGCCGTCGAGTGCCGCAGCGCGTGCGGGGAAACCTGGCCGGCGGCCTCTACTACCCTGCGCACCTGACGCTGATCAATGCGATTACCACGCGTGCCGACAAAAAGCGCCGAGGTATCCTTTGCCATCTGGTTCCTGCTTGCAAGCCAGTTCTCCAATGCCTTCTGGGCGGCAGTGCCGAAAGGCACCACGCGCTCTTTATTGCCTTTGCCCAATACCCGGACGGTTTGGCGGGAAGAATCGATGTCATTGAGATCGATTCCCACTAATTCAGAGACACGCATGCCGGTGGCATAGAGCAGCTCTAACATCGCCGTATCGCGTAGCTGATGCAGCTCATCTTTGGCCGTTTGTGATTCCATAGCTGACTGAGCGTCATCTTCATCCAAGATCTTCGGCAGATGCTTGGGCACCTTTGGCGTGGAGAGTTTCGCGGCCTCATCTTTTGTCAGGAGTCCATGCTTGACTGCCCATTTGGAGAAGGCTTTAGCACTAGCCGTACGACGTGCGAGCGTGGAGCGGGATTTGCCTGCCTGCATCGCTGCCGCTAACCAGCTGCGCAAGTGCTTGAGGTTAAATTCTGCCAATGAAATGGTGCTTGCCAAATCCAGCAAGTCTGACTTATAGCCCTTAATGGTGGCTTCAGACCTGCCGAGCACCAATCGCTGATGTTCGGCAAAGTCTTCAATAGCTTCAACCATCTGGGCATTACTCATACGAGGAAAGTTTAGTCCAATTCTTTCCTTCCCTCCGGATGAGGCCTTTCTTATCCAGGACGAGCAGCAGGTGCACCACCAGCGGCAGGCGCATGCCCGAGTCTCGGGCGATGTCTTCGGCTAGGGAGCCATCGTAAAGCGGCACGGCATCATAGACTTTGAGCTCATTGCGCGAAAGCTGCTGGACTGGTGACTTAGCAAAATCGAGTTCATATTGCGCACCGGCATCTGCCTCACCAACTTTGCCAACGAGCTCGCGAATCTCTTCCCCACTGGCTACCAATTGCGCGCGGCCTTCCTGAATGCGCTGGTGGCACCCCAAAGAACCATGCGTGGTGATGGGACCAGGCACGGCCATCGCGACTTTGCCCAATGCTTCTGCCCAGTTCAAGGTGTTGAGTGCACCAGAGCGATACGCTGCTTCCACCACCACGGTCCCCGCAGTCATGGCCGCAACCAGCCGATTACGTGAAAGGAAACGGTGCCTTTGTGGCGTGGTGCCCGGCGCGTATTCGCTCACGATGGTTCCGGTCTGCGCGATGCGATGGAAAAGGCTTGCGTTGCGGGCCGGGTAGTCATAGTCAATGCCACAGGCTGCGACCGCAACCGTTGGGGTTTGCATCTCAATTGCGGCACTATGGGCGACTGTGTCCACGCCGAGCGCGCCGCCAGAGACAATGCTCCACTGGTGCTTGGCGAGGTCCGCGACGAGTGCCCGTGTGGCTTGTGTGCCATAGGCGGTAATCGCGCGCGTCCCCACCATCGCAACAGATTGCGCGACATTGGGTTTCAAAGGTTGCCCACGCACCCATAGGCAATTCGGTGGGATAGCTTCCCTATCGAAGTTGGTAGGTGCTTCCGCATTGCCGTAGAAGCTAAAGGCTTGGGCCATCTCAGGCCATTCGGGGCTATCGCGTGTAATCAGACGCGCGCCCATCCGCTCCATAGTGGCTAGGTCTTCTTCTTGACGTAGCCAATCCCGGCGCGCTTGGGACTCGCCGAGCAGGTTTCCGACCCATGATTGTTGGTGGTAGACGCCATAGGCGATGCGTTCTACTTCGTATTCTTGCAACAGGGTTGCCAGGGTGCGTGATGGTGGTTCGATGACGCGGTTGAGATAGACCCAGGCTTGTTCGGGTGTGTCACACAGAAACATTGTCACCTCGCAGCTCTAGTGCGCGAGCAATGTGGTCAAGGCCCGGTTGGGCATCTCCGTCTAAGTCGCTTAAGGTCCAGGCGAGTTTTAGACAGCGGTCGACGCCGCGTTGAGTGAGTTGGCCTTCGGCGAGGTAGGCACCCAGTAGCGCCATTCCGGATTCATCTGCTGGGCAGTGCCGGCGCAGGTAGGTTGATGACATGGCAGCGTTGTGCACGACATCAAGGCCGTGGTTGAACCAGCGGTGGGCCGCGCGCTCACGAGCAGCGGCAACGCGTTGGGCAATGCTTGCCGATGCCTCTTCATTCTCCACGTGGATGACCGCTGCTTGCCCACTGAGTTCCATAACTATGTCGAGGCGGTCACGCAATGGTCCTGAGATATTGCGTAGGTATTGCTGCCGGACTTGGGAGCGGCAGACACACGCACTGGGCTCCTCGGCCGCGCAGCGGCAGGGATTAGCCGCCATAATCAGCTGGAAACGTGCGGGATAGGTGACATCCCGGCGCGCGCGGGCGAGATGGACTTCGCCGTCTTCGAGTGGTGCGCGCAAGCTATCGAGCACTGCTGCCCCTATCTCACTGACCTCGTCGAGGAAAAGGATTCCATTATGCGCCAGGCTCACCGCACCGGGGCGTGGATTGCCACTACCACCACCTAGTAGTGCGGGCCGCGATACTGACGCATGCGGGGCAATAAACGGTGCATGCGTAATCGTCTTGCCCAAGGTGCCTGCGATGGAATGAATCGCGGTGGATTCTATTGCTTGGCTATGAGTAAGCGCGGGAAGAATTGAAGGGATCCGCGCGGCCAGCATGGACTTGCCGGAGCCTGGTGGCCCAATCATCATGAGGTGATGCCCGCCGGCAGCGGCGACTTCCGCTGCAAATTTTGCTTCATGTTGTCCTGCGATATCAGCGAAATCGAGCATCCGTGGGGATGACTGCGTGCGCGGCGTTGCCGTGGGCAAGTCGCGGTTTCCATAGAGCCATTCGAGGACTTCGCGGAGGTTTCGGGCGAGCAGCACACGGGTATCAGAAACCAATGAGGCTTCCGAAGAATTTCCTGGTGGTATGACGAGCGTGTGAAAGCCATGCTTCTTTGCCGCGACTATCGCAGGCAAGATGCCGGGTACTGGGCGCAGACTGCCATCGAGGCCGAGCTCACCAAGGAAGAGAACGCCTTTGGGGAGATGATCCATATCCGCTGCCAGGATTGCGATGGCAAGTGGTAAGTCGAAGTGCGAGCCTGACTTCGGTAAAGACGCCGGTGACATGGAGACCACAATCTTGGTCTTTGGCCAGGAAAGCCCCGAGTTGATCATCGCGGTTTTAATGCGCTGGCGTGACTCATTAATCGCCGTATCAGTTCGCCCCACCACCTGGATACCAGGCAGCCCTGCGCCGATGTTGGCCTCAATGGTGACAATATGGGCAATTACGCCTTCTAAGGCCACCGTGGAACACGTTCCGAGGGCCATCTAGCTCACCCCCTCAAAGTGCTCAAGGGAATGGGTTCCACCTTGGGCGAGGATGGTGATAACATCGAAGCGGACTTCGGATAATGGTTTGCCGTTTAGCCACTGCACTGCGGCTTTGCGCATGCGTTGCAGTTTGCGGCGGGTAACGGCTTCGGCGACCCCATAAGCTGGCGTGCTGCGCGTCTTGACTTCAACGAAGACGAAGGTGTTATTTTCGCGCACGATCAGGTCTAATTCGCCAACTGCGTAATGAACATTAGCGGCGATGACACTAGCGCCGCGGGCGCGGTAAAAATCGGCGGCGATGCGCTCACCGCGTGTGCCTAAAGTTTTATTTCGATTCATTGCATTCTTTCTGCTTTAGCCATATGTACTGGTCACAGTCCAGTTTCAGGCAGTAGAAGCAGAAAGAGCAATGG
The DNA here is from genome assembly GCF_043673995.1 of Corynebacterium sp. L4757. Lineage (NCBI taxonomy): Bacteria > Bacillati > Actinomycetota > Actinomycetes > Mycobacteriales > Corynebacteriaceae > Corynebacterium > Corynebacterium sp. L4757. The sequence goes on from NZ_JBIMEN010000001.1 coordinate 376,662, forward strand.
TGGATGCGCTGTGAAAACGCAAAACTGTGGATAACCGCTCTCTCAAGAAAAGTTATCCACAGTGACGTGCTATTCGGGCAGGATGTACTCCGGTTTATCGAGTTCTTCGATATTGACGTCCTTGTACGTAATCACGCGGACATAGCGTACAAACCGTGCGGAACGGTACATGTCCCAGACCCATGCATCTGACATGCGCACCTCGTAGTACACGTCTGGGCCATTGGTGTGCGGGATAAGTTTTACCGCATTAGCCAGGTAGAAGCGGCGTTCTGTTTCCACGACATAGGAAAACTGGCTAACCACATCGCGGTACTCGCGGTAGAGGGACAGCTCTACTTCTGCCTCATAGTTTTCCAGCTCTTCAGCGCTCACTATTTTCTCCTTCGACGTAACTTCGGTTTACTTTAGTAGTTTCATATTCCAAATGTGCTTCCGCCACGTTGGAATAGCTCATGCGATGAATTGGGGTGGCGCCCAATGCTTTGATGGCATCGCTGTGGATTTTGGTGCCATAGCCTTTATGCTGCGCTAAACCATAGCCGGGATATTCTTCATCAAGTTCTTCCATGATGTGATCCCTGGATACTTTGGCAAGCACGGAGGCGGCAGCGATGCATCGGCAAGCTAAATCGCCCCCGACAACCGGCAGTGAGGGCGCGGTAAACCCGGGGACTTTGAGGGCATCGGTAAGAATATATTCAGGGCGGATATTCAGGCCCGCCACCGCACGGCGCATGCCCGAGACATTCGCATGCTGAATACCGCGGTGATCAATGTCTTCGGGCCCGATGTGAATGATGGAATAAGAAATAGCGGTGCGTTTAATGATGGGAAAGAGCTTTTCGCGCTGCTTGGCGCTGAGCTTCTTACTATCCGTCAGCGTGTCCAAATCGCGGATGATTTTATCGGGAAGAACGCACGCGGCAATCGTGATGGGGCCTGCACATGCGCCACGGCCAGCTTCGTCAACGCCAGCGACTGGACCTAGACCTGCCTTTGAAAGCGCAACTTCATAGGTGCGCTTTTGAACCAGCGTGCGCATTTACTCGACCCAACGAAAAGTTGGATAGAACACGGCCCGGACGCGGCCTTTGACGTTATCCACGGGGATGGTGCCTTGGAGCATATCGCCCATGTGATAGCGCGAGTCCAAGGAATTCGTGCGGTTATCCCCCATCATGTAAATGTTGCCTTCGGGAACAGTCACAGGACCAAAGTATTGCCCTCCACATTCGGCAGAACCGCCCTGCGGGTTCACTTCAATATCCGGCGGTGACTGGATGAAAGAGTCATCGGTTTTCTTGCCATTGACCATCACGCCCGGATCGCCCTCCAGGCACTGCACTGTGTCACCGCCGGTGGCAATCACTCGCTTGACTAAAATATTTTGGGTATTGGGACGCAAACCCGCAGCCGCCATCAGGTTTTGCCCGCCACGCACGAATACATTATTGGAACGCTCAACCGTAAAACCAACATTCCAGGCTGGCGGTCCTTCAAAGACCACGACATCACCAGGTTCGGGATCAGAGAAATATTGGCTGACTTTCTCAACAAATATACGGTCATTATTGCATCCTTCGCAGCCATGCAAGGTTGGTTCCATGGATGCCGATGGAATGACATAGGGACGCCCCACGAAAGCCTGGAAACCAATGAGCAGCACAAATGCCAGGCCAACGATGAGGAATCCTTCCCACACCATTGACCAGATGCCACTACTAGCCTTGGATCTCTGGGTCATCTACTCCACCAATGCGGCTAAACGGGAAGAAGACAAACGCAACCTTGCCGCGAACATTCTCCAACGGGATGGTGCCCTGGTGCTCATCAAAGGAGTGCGCGCGGGAATCAGCGGAATTGGTGCGGTTATCGCCCATCACGAACAGGTTGTCTTCTGGGACGGTAATCGGACCGAAGTAATCACCACCGCATTCTTCAGAACCCGTGGCCGGGTCGACTGGGTAGGTTGGCGGATCCAGCACATAAGACTGATCAATAGGTTCACCATCAACCATGACTGCTGGGTCCCCTGCCTGGCACTCAACGGTTTGTCCGCCAGTAGCGATGACGCGCTTAACCAGGTTATTTTCATTAGGCGGTGCCAATGAAACATAGCTTAAGCCCTCTTGAATGGCAGCGATGAAGGAATTATCAGAACGTGGGGATTCCCAGCCAGTATTCCAGGATTCGGTGCCTTCAAAAACAATGACATCACCAGGTTCCGGATCCGAGCCGTAGTAGCTAAACTTCTCCGTCATGATCCGGTCATTGGTGCAGCCAGCACAGCCGTGCAAAGTAGGTTCCATCGAGGAGGATGGGATGACATACTGGCGGCCAACGAACGCTTGCAGCAAGCCCACTACAGCCAAAACCACTGCCACGATCAGCACGGTTTCAACGAACCACGGCAACTGCTTTTTATCTTTAGCGTTATTGTCATTCACCCAGACGATCGTAGCAGCCTTTAATTCAATTCAGACTCTAGACTGGTACCTTGTGTCTTCTTCTTTTAAAACTCTGATCTCCATGCTGGGACACCATAAGGTAGCGCTCACCGGTGCTATTATCCTCTCCCTCGTTGGTTCTTTGATGGGCCTTGCCCAGCCCATGCTGATTAATCAGATTATTGAAAATATTGGGCAGCCCATGGGCGGACTGATTTCCATCTTGGTAGGTTTGCTGGTGTTATCAACGCTGGCCAATGGCTTGGAGTGGTTCTTGCTAACTCGCACGGCTGAGGCCGCAGTATTTTCCACCCGCCAGGATCTGGTGACGCATCTTTTGCGCTTGCCGATTCACACTTATGACAAGCACCGCACTGGCGACTTAGTCACCCGTGTTGGTTCAGACACCACGCTGGTGCGCACCGCATTTACGGGTGGTCTGGTTCAGGCTGTGTCTTCGGTACTTACCATTGGTGGTTCGATTTTTCTAATGGCGTTAATCGATGTGACCATGCTCTTAGTGGTGCTGGGCGTTATCGCTCTGACAATGGTGGCGGTGATTTTCACCTCCCGGCTGATGCAGAAATACACCAAGGCCGCGCAGGAAGCTGTCGGTGAATTGGGCGCTGGTATGGATAAGTCCTTGGTGGCGGTTCGTACCCTGCGTGCATCACGTGCAGAAGAGCGCGTGGAAAAAGAGTTGCATTGCTCAGCAGAATCTGCCTACCGCGAGGGCGTGAAGATGGCTACGGTGGGTGCATTGCTCAACCCCGTCTCTGGGCTCGCGCTGCAGGGTTCTTTTCTCATTGTGTTAGGCATTGGCGGTGCGCGCGTGGCTGCAGGAACTATTTCTGTAGGCGATCTGGTCTCTTTCGTGCTGTATATGTTCATGGCATCAATGCCGCTGGGCATGATTTTCAGCGCGATTACCACCGTGCGCCAAGCAATGGGTGCAATAGATCGCATTAACAACGTGCTGGATGAACCACTCGAAGATTCTTCCGGCGGGGATGCTCGCCCCAGCTCAGCTATTACATTTGATTCGGTGTCTTTCAGCTATGACGAAAAGAGCCCAGTGCTTACTGATATCTCCTTTGAAGTAGCCCCGGGCACCAAGACCGCGTTGGTGGGCCCCTCTGGTGGCGGTAAGTCCACGACGTTGGCATTGATGGAACGCTTCTATGATCCCACTTCAGGAACCATTTATCTGGGCGATCAAGACGTCGCGGAGCTCTCACGAGAATCCGTGCGCGCGCAGGTGGGCTACGTTGAGCAAGAAGCTGCCATCCTGGCCGGCACTGTGCGCGAAAACCTGAAACTGGCGAATGCGGCTGTTACTGATGAGCAATGCTGGACGGCACTAGACCAGGTGAACCTCCGTGATCGCTTTGAAAACGCTGAAGGCCTGGACACGGTCTTAGGCGATCGCGGCGTGTCCTTATCAGGTGGTCAGCGCCAGCGTTTGGCGCTGGCGCGCATGCTGCTTATGGACTCCCCGATCCTGGTGTTGGATGAACCCACCTCTGCGGTGGACTCACACAATGAGCAGCTCATTCTGGACGCGATTGAGGCAGCCGGCGAAGATAAGACCGTCATCATCGTTGCCCACCGCTTATCCACGGTGACGGATGCCGATCAGATTCTGGTCATCGATGATGCCCAGATCCAAGCCCGCGGCACGCACCAGGAGCTGATGAAATCTTCTGAGCTCTATCGTGAGCTGGCATCGAGACAGCTGATGGCATAAAAAATTCCCTGCACACGAGATAGTGTGCAGGGAATTTTTACATCGACTAGCGACGCTCCTTGATGCGAGCCTTCTTGCCGCGCAGATCGCGCAGGTAGTACAGCTTCGCACGGCGAACGCGGCCGCGACGGGAAACGGTGATGGACTCCAGGTTTGGAGAGTGTACTGGGAAAGTACGCTCTACACCGATGCCGAAGGAAACCTTACGAACGGTGAAGGTCTCACGAACCCCGGAACCCTGACGACGGATGCAAACGCCCTTGAAGAGCTGGGTACGCTGGTTGTTACCCTCGATAACCTTCACCTCAACGTCCAGGGTGTCACCTGGGCGGAAAGCTGGGATATCGTCGCGCAGGGAGGCTGCATCAACCTTGTCTAGAATGTTGCTCATAGCAATCCTTTTCAATTTGGGATAGAGGACCCAAGCGTAAAATAACTAACCGGTTCATATCCATCTACATAGAACAGTCTGTAATTTTGTCACAGGCTGCGCACTTATTCCAAATCTTTCTAGAAGCCCGCGTTCTTCAAGGCATCTGCCATCGAACCGCCTGGTGCCTTCTTTTGTGCCTTCTTCTTTTTCGGCGCGCTCTTCTGCGCACTCTTTTGTGGCTTTTCATCATTCAAGCGCAGCGTCAGACCGATGCGTTTGCGTTGGACGTCCACTTCCACGACCTTGACTTTGACGACTTCGCCAGAGCGCACAACCTCGTGCGGGTCGGAGACATAGGAATTGCTCATGGCCGAAATATGCACCAGTCCATCTTGGTGAACTCCGACATCCACGAAGGCACCAAAGGCAGCCACGTTAGTGACCGTGCCTTCCAAAATCATGCCCGGGGTGAGGTCAGAGATCTTCTCCACGCCTTCTTTGAAGGTTGCGGTCTTGAATTCTGGACGTGGGTCGCGGCCTGGTTTGTCCAGCTCCGCGATAATGTCGGTCACCGTTGGGATACCGAAGGTGTCATCGGCAAAGTCAGCCGGGTTCAATTTCTGCAGCGCTCGGGTATTGCCGACGAGATCGGGAGTAGAAAGGCCGGTTGCTTTCGCGATCTTTTCCACCACTGGGTAGGCCTCCGGGTGCACGGCGGACGCATCCAGTGGGTCTTTGCCGCCGGTGATCCGCAAGAATCCGGCAGCCTGTTCATAGGCCTTGGGTCCCAGACGTGGGACCTTCTTCAATTCCTTACGAGTTGTAAAGGTGCCATTGTCATTGCGGAAAGCCACGATATTGTCCGCAATGGTGGTGTTAATGCCGGCAACGCGCTCCAAAAGTGGCGCGGAAGCGGTGTTCAAATCTACGCCGACACCGTTAACGGCATCTTCGACCACGCCATCCAAAGTACGTGCAAGGGAAACCTGGTTCACGTCATGCTGGTATTGGCCCACGCCAATGGCCTTCGGGTCAATCTTGACCAGCTCTGCCAAAGGATCCTGCAGGCGGCGCGCAATCGAGACCGCACCGCGCAGGGAGACGTCCATGTCGGGGAATTCATCGGCAGCCAGCTGGGATGCCGAATAGACGGATGCGCCGGACTCGGACACCACGACTGGCATTGGGCGCTTGCCGCCGGCCTGCGCGATGAGGTCTGCTACTTCCCCAGCGAGCTTTTCTGATTCGCGTGATGCGGTGCCATTGCCCACTGCCAGCAAATCCACCGAGTGCGTAGCGCACAGGGTTGAGAGAGTTTTCACTGCCTGTGACCACTGGTTCTGCGGCTGGTGCGGATACACAATGGTGGTATCTAATACCTTGCCGGTGGCATCAACAACCGCGCACTTAACGCCATTGCGGTAGCCCGGATCAATGCCCAACGTCGCGCGCTGACCAGCAGGAGCCGCCAAGAGTACATCGCGTAGGTTGGTGGCAAAGACCTTCAGCGCGCCTTCTTCAGCGATTTCCTTCAGGCGCATACGCACGTCCAAACCCGCAGAGATATAGAGCTTCGTGCGCCAGCCCCAGCGCACAGCCTGGGCCAACCAGTCAGAGCTGCGGTCCAGATCAAAGCGCTCGGCAATCATGTGCTCATAGAGGTCATCATCGCCCGCATCGAGGTTGAGCTGCAAAATGCCTTCGGATTCACCACGCAAAAGAGCCAGGATGCGATGCGATGGCAAAGACGTGAAGTCTTCAGAGAACTCAAAGTAGTCCTTGAACTTTTCGCCCTCAGCTTCCTTGCCTGCCACAACGGAGGCCTGCATGGATCCAGAACTGAACATCTCTTCGCGGACCTTGCCCACAAGCTCCGCATCCAGTGCGCAGCGGTCCACCATAATGGCACGCGCGCCCTCGAGTGCCTTCTTCTCATCCTCAAAGCCCTCACACAGATAGTCCTTCGCCAGGCCGTTAGGGTCAGCTCTCGGATCAGCAATCAGGCGCTCAAGCAATGGTTCGAGTCCTGCTTCACGAGCAATATCTGCCTTGGTCTTGCGGCGCTTCTTATACGGCAGGTATAAGTCTTCCAACCGCGCCTTGGTGTCGCAGGAAAGGATGTCTTGACGCAGGTCATCGGTAAGCTTGCCCTGCTCTTCAATGGCTTCGAGGATTGCTTGTTTCCTATCCTCAAGCTCTTTGAGATAGCTCGCGCGGGTTTCAATGGTGCGCAGTTGCGTATCATCCAAACCACCGGTGACTTCCTTACGGTAGCGGGCAATAAAAGGAACCGTATTGCCTTCCGCGAGGAGCTTTAAAGCCGTTTCAACCTGGTTCTGAAGAACCCCAATTTCTTCTGCGATAGTCGCTGCAATCATTCGGATCAGTCTAGCAGCGATAAAATTTGGCCCACCTATTGCTTTAATTCCCGCGCATCTCTAGTGTTAGCTAGTGCGTGACATCAACAAGAAAGGAAACCGCCATGTATCTGCATCAGCAGCAACTAGGGTTCTTTTCGCATGCGCGCACAAGGTGTGTCTTTAGATAGATACACCTGTATTTCTCCCCCGGCGCAGCGAGCAAGCTGACGCCGGATTTTTCGTTTTCCACTTACTTTTAAGGAGCAAGACACATGTCTCGTTCACGCGGTTCCAAGCGGACCGCACCACGCAAATTCAATGACAAGATCCACGTTGAAGCTTTTGCTTCCGTGCTTGAGCCAGCCGTCATGACCCAGGCTGAGCAACTCGCATCCATGCCCTTTATTTATCCACACGTTGCCCTGATGCCGGATGCCCACGTGGGCATGGGGTCATCGGTAGGCACGGTCTTTGGCACCATCGGCGCCGTCATTCCCGCAGCAGTGGGCGTGGATATTGGTTGTGGCATGATCGGTGTGCGCACTGGATTTACCGCAGACGATCTGCCAAAGGACTTGATTCCGCTGCGCGATGAGATCGAAGAAGCCATTCCGCTGTCTCCTGGCAATTACAACCAGTGGCATCTTGAGGGAAGCGCTGACCGCCGAGTGCGTGAGCTTGCCCAGATGGCGGATGAGGACGGAATCGATCTTTCGCATTCCCCGAAATGGCGCCAGCAGCTGGGCTCTTTGGGCGGCGGCAATCACTTCGTTGAACTTTGCTTGGATGAACAAGACCGAGTGTGGATGTTCTTGCACTCAGGTTCACGCGGTGTGGGCAATAAGATTGCGCAGAAGCACATTGCGGCCGCGCAAGCACAGTGCGATAAGCACTGGGTGCGCCTGCCAGATAGGGACTTGGCCTACTTAACCGAAGGCACAGATGAGTTTGATTCTTACCTGAAGGAATTGGCGTGGGCGCAGCACTTTGCCTACCTCAACCGTGAAGAGATGATGGACCGCTTCTCTGATTGCTTGGCTGAGTTCATTGGCCGTGACGTTGTGGAGGAAGAGCGCATCAATTGCCACCACAATTACACAGTCAAAGAAGAACACTATGGCAAGGTAGTGTGGTTGACGCGTAAAGGCGCCGTGCTTGCCGATGCCGGCGTCAAGGCCCTTATTCCTGGCTCCATGGGTACGCGTTCCTACGTGGTTCAGGGCAAAGGTTTTGCACCGGCGCTGCGCTCGGCACCGCATGGCGCGGGCCGCAGGTTCTCCCGCACTGAGGCGCGCAAGCGGTTTACCGTGGAAGATTTGGAATCACGCATGGACGGCATTGTGTACCGCTCAGGCAAGGAATGGATTGATGAAATTCCCGATGCCTACAAGGACATCGACCAGGTCATGGAAGATGCTACGCAGCTAGTGGAGATTAAGCACGAGTTGCGCCAGGTCTTAAACGTTAAAGGGACTTAGTCCACGCCAGCGTTGTGCCCAGGCCGAATTCGGTATGTCCGATTTCAGCGGTGCCGTACCAGATGACTTCTGGTGGGAAAGCTTCAGCAATAGCGGTGGCGCATCGGTTTAATGGCAGTGCTGATTTGCCGTTAACGATGATGCGGTACACGTCCATACCAGCTGGGGCTTTTCCGTGGCGCTGCCAATATTCGTTGACTAAAATATTGTCGGTCTCGCACGCATTATAGAGCGATTCCACGGCGATATTATCAACGTCGATGTTCTCATTTGCGGGAATCTTCTGAAGAATATCGTCCCATTGTGATGAGAAGAGCAAGACTGAGAGATCTACGCTGATGTCCATCCAAGTCCTTCCAAGTATTTCTTATCAGCCTTATCGAGCTCGGCACCTTCAAGTAATTCAGGGCGGCGCTCAAAGGTCTTTTTCAAAGACTGCTCGCGACGCCACCGGTCCACCAGGCCATGATTGCCGGAAGTGAGTACTTCGGGGATTTCCAAATCGCGCCACACGCGCGGCTTGGTGTAGCTGGGCCCTTCTAATAATCCATCGGAGAAAGAATCTTCTTCATGGGAACGCTTATTACCCAGCACTCCTGGAATCAGGCGTACCACGGCTTCGGCGATGACAAGCACCGCTACTTCCCCACCGATGAGCACGTAGTCACCGATGGATACTTCACGCACGCGGTAACGATTATACGCGTCATCGATAACGCGCTGATCAATGCCTTCATAGCGACCACATGCAAAAACGATGTGCTCTTCATGGGAGAAGTCGCGGGCGTCTTGCTGCGTAAAAGGCTTACCCGTCGGGGTCGGAACAATCAGCAAGGGCAGGTGGGAATCATCACCACTCTTTTCATAGGAGTGGCCGGATTCTCCCGCCAGCTCATCATGGCGCGGGCGGTTTAAGTGCGGTTCGGCAGAATCAAGTTCTGTGCCCGCAACGGTGCCTGCAGCAACCTCGTCTAAGGCGGGACCCCAGACTTCTGGTTTCATGACCATGCCCGGTCCACCACCAGCTGGGGAAGCATCTACCGTTTTATGCACGCCCGTTGCCCAAGAACGCAGGTCATGCACACCCACCTGCAGGCGGCCCTGTTCAATGGCTTTGCCTAAAAGAGCATGGCGCAAAGGATCCAGGTACTCGGGGAAGATCGTGACAACATCTATCCTCACAGGTCTAACAGCCCCTCCGGTGGCGTAATGGTGCAGATTCCCTCATCGAGGTCCACCTCAGGAACGATTTCTTCCACGAATGGGATCAGCGCTTCCTTTCCACCTTCGAGCGTGACTTCCAGCAGGGACTGGGTGGGACCGTGGGTAACGCCGGTGACCTTGCCGATGGCTTTTCCATCCAGCACTACGTCAAGGCCTTCGAGTTCATGATCGTAGAAGCCTTCATCATCGTCTTCTTCGATTGGTTCGGCAAAGAATTGCACCCCGCGCAAAGAATCAGCCATCGTGCGATCTTTAACTTCCTCGAAAGTCAACAATAGGCGGCCTTTGTGTGCGCGCACCGTTTTGATGGTGAACTCATGTTCTTTATTTCCCTGCTTGCCGCGAAGTTGCGCGCCTGGGTAAAAGCGGTGCTCGGGGCTGTCGGTTGTCACGTCCACGGAAACTTCACCTTTAATACCGTGTGACTTAATGACACGACCAATCATTAATTCCATGTGTCCAAGCATAATAGAGTAAAAGCGCCGTCTCCCAATTGGGAAACGGCGCTTAAAGGTTTTGCGAAGTAATTAAATTACTCTGCGGACTCTTCCTCGGAAGACTCTTCGGCCTTAGCAGCTTCTGCGGCAGCGAGTTCAGCAGCAGCCTTAGCCTCTGCCTCTTCCTTTGCCTTAGCACGCTTTGCGGTGACAGCCTCAACGGAAGGACCGTTGTTAGCCTCAGCCAGTGCAGCGTTGAAGATGTCCAGCTTGGACTGCTTCTCTTCTGCAACCTTCAGGGTGCCCTCTGCGCCTGGCAGGCCCTTGGCCTTCTGCCAGTCACCGGTGATCTTCAGCAGAGCAAGAACTGGCTCGGTTGGCTGTGCGCCAACGCCGATCCAGTACTGAGCACGCTCGGAGTCGATCTGGATGAGGGATGGCTCTTCCTTCGGGTGGTAGATGCCGATGTTCTCGATTGCGCGGCCGGAACGGCGGGTGCGAGCGTCAGCGACGATGACGCGGTACTGTGCGTTACGGATCTTACCGATACGCTGAAGCTTAATCTTTGCAGCCATGGTTGGCTCCTTCTATATAAGTCACTGGGCAGTTCAGACACTTAAAATTTTCTTTAAGCCGGTTCAACCCTTGATGGTTTATTCTGCGTGTGACTGCCGGTCGACCGTAGTCGGTGGCGGCATAACGCAGTCGTGTGAATACACACAACCTGGAACATATTACAGCCTGTGATACTAATTCCCAAAACCGGCGTGGAGGAATATGAGTTCGCGACATTGACCGAGTAGTCTAGTCCACGAATTCCTGCCACTGAATGGACATCAGATTTTCTGCTGTACCACGCGAATAGATTCGGACCATATGATCTTAAAATGAGCACTGATGCAGCACGTAACTTCCGTTACCGTTATGACTTGGACGGACTTCGCGGTATTGCCATTGCCCTAGTGGTCTTCTATCACGTCTTCGTCGGCCGCGTATCTGGCGGCGTTGACGTGTTTTTGCTCCTCTCTGGGTATTTCTTCCTGGGCTCGCAACTGCGTTATGCCGGTAAACCAAATGCCTCTTTGAATCCCTGGTGGCCGATTTGGCGCACCCTGCGTAGGCTGCTGCCGGCACTCATCTTGGTTATTGGCGTGACCACGCTCTTGGTCTATTTTGTGACTCCGCAGCTGATGCGCACGGAGTTTACCCAGCAGATCACGGCAACGCTGTTCTACTACCAGAACTGGGAACTAGCACGTCAAGATGCTGATTATGCGGCAGCTTCTGCTGATACTTCCCCACTGCAGCACATGTGGTCCATGGCGGTTCAAGGCCAGTTCTATCTCATGGGCATTATTTTTGCCCTGCTGCTGGCATCAATCATGCGCTTTAAGCCAACTGGTGGGCTGCGCCCACAGCGCTTCCCCACCGTCAACCAGATTGCCGGCCCAATCCTGATCATCATCACGATTGTGTCTTTTGCTTATGCATCCCGCCATGGTCTTTTTGGCACCGGTGAAAACTACTACTCCACCTGGTCCCGCGCATGGGAGCTCACCTTAGGTGCGGTATTAGCCATCTATGGCTCAAAGATTCGGGTCTCAGTACTTCTGGGCAACATTATGTGCGTCGTGGGCCTTCTGGCTCTGTTTTTCACGGGCGCAATCATCGCGGATTCCACCGCATATCCTGGACCACTTTCGTTGCTGCCGCTTGGCGGCGCGGTACTCATCATTATCGGTGGTGGTGCCGGCGGCAAGATGTCCGGCATCATGGCATCCAAGACTGCCCGCTGGTTCGGCGACATTGCGTACTCTCTGTACCTCTGGCACTGGCCGCTGTTGATTCTGTCTACCTCCGCACTCGGGCTTGCTACCCCACCATGGTGGCTGGGCGTTATTATCATCGCGGTCTCCCTGCTGCTAGCAGACCTCACGCACCGCTTCATCGAAAAGCCCCTGCGTCAGCGCACCAAGCGTCCAATGGCAGATGATATGCCAGTCAATCACGCGCGTTCTTCACTCCAGCAACGTCCTGGACAGTTACGCGCGGTCGGCGGTGCGGTGGTGGCTGCATCCATGGTCGCTTTGCTCATGGTGCAACCCATGTGGCTGCGCACTATTCAGGGCGCTGAAGGAGAAACCCTCGATCCGGCTACATATCCAGGCGTGATGGCACACTTTGGTGCTGATGTTCCCGAAGTTCAGTCCTTGGAGCCAGACCCAATTTTGGTCGGTGGCATCATGCCACCGGTCTCCACCGTGCATTGTTTCATCGCTAAGGATGCCCCGGCTGACTTCTTCCTCGACACCGACGTTAATGGTCAGCCATGTATCTTCGGTGACGCTGACGCGGACTACACGGTCTATCTGGTGGGCGGCTCCCACGCTGAGCAGTGGTCTTCGGGCTTGGATAAGCTCGGCAAGCAAATGGGCTTCAAATTGGTGCCGCTTCTGCGCCAGGACTGCCCGATCGAACTGGGCGATACCTCCGGTGTCACCCCGGTATGTGCCGAATGGGGCGAATTGGCGATGGATAAAATCCTGGAGGCCGACCCAGACTTGGTCATCTCCAATACCACTCGCCCACAGGGCGAATATGGTCACGGCCCCGATATGGTTCCGGCCGGATACGCCGGTTTCTGGGAAGGACTAGCCGCAGCCGGCATCCCATTCATGGGTCTGCGCGATAATCCTTGGAGCTTCGATGAAGAAGGCATGGCGCGTGAATTCGATGAGTGCTTTGTTGCTACTGAAGACCCGATTGGCTGTGGCATGGCGCGTGAACGCGTCTACACGCCTTTTGACCCAGCTGAAGAGATTCTGTCGAATCTTCCGAATATGGTCTCAGTAGATACGTCGAATTGGTTCTGTGACGCCACCTGGTGCCCGGTTGTTATTGGCAACACCATGGTCTATCGCGACATGCACCATATCTCCAATGCCTTTGCTGATTCAGCGATGCCGCTCTTTGCTGACTACATCGGCGCTTTCATGGCCGGTGAGCCAATGCCTGAGCCACGCGAGCCCAGCTTCGACCCCGCACCGAATCCTGAACCCGGCTTGCCGGGAAATGAGTATCCAGGTGGCGAGCAAGCTCCCGTAGAGATGCTGCCGGGCGAAGAGGTACCGCCGGTCTACCAGGACGCGCCTCCTGCCGAAGAAGCCCCGCCTGTAGAACAAGCTCCACCCGCCGAGGTATCACCAGCTGAGGTTCCGCCCGCTGAAGCTCCACCTGCAGTGGGTTCTCCAGAAGGCGCAGTTCCCTATGAGCCTGCTCCGGGCGAGTTCGTTCCGGCTCCATAAAGCAGGAAGCCTTCAAATAGTTAAAGCTCGAGCCCCTGACCAATGATTGTCAGGGGCTCGAGCTTTGTGCTTAAGCAGCAGGGTATTTACTTATCGAACTTGAGGTTATTCAAGTCGATATTTTCCATGCCCTTGGGCAGCTTATTGCCCATTCCTGGGAAACCGCCGCCTTGGCCGCCCATCTGATCTTGCAGCTTCTGTAGCTCCTCCATGGAAGGCATTCCGCCGCCGCCAGGCATACCCGGCATGCCGCCTGGCATTCCTGGCATACCACCTGGCATTCCGCCACCGCGTGAAGGGCCTTTAGCCTTCTTGCGCTTGCCATTTTTGCCCTTACGGCCCTTTGGCTTCTTCTTGGTGGCAGAACGTCCACCGCCGCCCATGCCGAATTGGCCCGCCATCTTAGACATCATCTTCTTCGCTTCATTGAAGCGCTCAATAAGCTGATTAACGTCAGCGACTTCAACACCAGAACCAAGCGCAATACGCTTGCGGCGGGAAGCATTGAGGATCTTAGGGTTCTCACGCTCCTGCGGGGTCATACCGCGGATGATGGCCTGGATGCGGTCGATCTGCTTCTCATCGACCATATCGGCCATCTCGCTCATCTGCTTGCCACCCGGCATCATCTTGAGCAAGTTACCGATTGGGCCCATCTTGCGGACCATCAATAGCTGATCAAGGAAGTCATCCAAGGTGAGCTCACCGGAGCCGAGCTTGCGCGCCGCATCCTCTGCCTTCTCGTGGTCCATGGTGGCTTCAGCCTGCTCAATGAGGCTGAGCATATCGCCCATACCGAGGATTCGGCTGGCCATGCGTTCTGGGTGGAAGACATCGAAGTTCTCCAGCTTCTCACCCGTAGACGCGAACATGATGGGCTTGCCGGTGACTTCACGGATAGATAGTGCTGCACCACCGCGGGCGTCACCATCCAGCTTGGTCAATACAACACCGGTGAAGTCCACGCCATCACGGAAAGCTTCGGCTGTGGAGACAGCGTCTTGACCAATCATCGAGTCAATGACGAAAAGGACTTCATCTGGGTTGACGGCATCACGAATATTGCGCGCCTGAGTCATCAGGGTTTCATCAATACCCAAACGACCCGCGGTATCGATGATGACCACGTCATGCTGGGAGCGCTTTGCTTCCTCAATACCGGACTGCGCAACCTGAACCGGGTCACCAGTAGAGGTACCCATCTCATGGTCATGCGCATCCACGGAGGTACCGGCATCAGGCGCGAAAGTCTTCACGCCGGCGCGCTCACCAACAATCTGCAGCTGCTGAACTGCGCCTGGGCGCTGCAAGTCACAGGCCACCAACATTGGCGTGTGGCCTTGGCCAGCGAGATGCTTAGCCAATTTACCCGCCAGGGTGGTCTTACCAGCACCCTGCAGACCGGCCAGCATAATAACCGTTGGCGGGTTCTTCGCCATCTGCAGTCGGCGGGTTTCACCACCGAGGATGGTGACCAGCTCTTCATTGACAATCTTGATAACTTGCTGAGCAGGGTTCAGCGCTTCGGAGACCTCTGCGCCAACAGCGCGTTCTTTAATACGCTTGATGAACCCGCGCACGACGGACAAAGACACGTCGGCTTCAAGGAGCGCAAGACGAATTTCACGCGCAGTGGCGTTGATGTCCGCCTCGGTCAGCTTGCCTTTGGCGCGCAGACCTTTCAGCGTCGTTTGTAAGCGATCTGATAGTGACTCGAACACTTAAGCACATCTTTTCGTTCGGGAACTGTTTAACTCCCCTAGCTTAGCCGCCAGATAGTGCTTCGGTCACATTCCTCGCTAGTCCGGCACGAGAAATTGTTTCATTCATCGCCGCTTGGACCACCATCGTGGCGCCAGGAGAGGTCATCGTCAACCATTTTACATCAGGTAATTTACCAATCACATGCCCTAAAGCCGCACGTTGATCGACCGTGCGCACCTCAAATACTCCACCGACTTGCCAATTCGCAGTCGATGGCACCTTTTCAATATTGGGTAGTACTGAGTACACACCCGATTTATAGGCTTGAACGAATCGCTCTTCATTAGCGGCACGCTCTAAGCGTTCATGCAGGGCACGAATCTTGAATTCGGCAGAATAAGTGCCATTTTCTTCGCGCACCATGGCTGCCGAAGTAATGATCCACCCCAGCGCTGCCACGACAGCAAGCACACGCACCACCTCGCGCTGATAAGAACCATGCCAGGTAATGGTAAGAATCTGGTTCTCCCAGTCGGTACGCATGCCAATCTCATCAGGTGCATAAACCCGCGGTTTGGCTGGGACAAAGGTATCCAGCATGTCCAGGCTGCGGCCGGAAAGCTGGTGCACAGCCGCTGCTATCCGATGATTCCATACCCCCGGACCAGTCGCCTTCGAGTCCGCCTCAGTCAACACCGTCAGCATCGAAAGTGTCAGCGGGTCATAATGCACGGCATCGAGCACCAAGTTACGCGCTTCATCGGAAGCTGGATCCATGCGCGCAGCCAGGCGTGAGAGCGTGGTGTGCTCAGCCACGAGTGTTTGCACACGCATCCGGTCAGCAAGGTTGAGCCCCATCTTTTGCGCCATGCGCGCGACCATCTCCGCGCCCACCTGTTCATGGGGCCGGCCATAGCCTTTCCCGATGTCATGGAAGAGTGCGCCAAGCAGGAGCAAATCTGGACGAGCCACGGTGGTGCGTACCGCTGAACAGCGCGATACGGTTTCCACGGAGTGAAAGTCAATAGTGTGCGAATGTGTGCGCTCACGTGGGAGGACGCCACGAATGTGGTTCCACTCCGGAACGAACCTTTCCCAGAGGCCATGCTGGTCCATCTCAATAATGACCTCGGGGCTGGTTAACAGCGTGAAGAAGTCATCCACGCTCGCTCGCGGCCACCGCGGCGGCAACGCTGGGGTGGACTTGAGGAGATTCCACACGCCACTTTTGACCGGGTTGCCCGTGCGCGCGGTGGCAGCCGCCACGCGCAGAACCAAGCCTGGGTCATCAAGGTTCGCATTGCGCGCGAGGGTGATATATCCGCTTTCATCCACCACATCGACATCCAGCGGTTTGCGCACGGAGTGCTTGGTGCGCCTGGATACCAGCCCGCGTGCGGTGGACAGCCCTCGCTCAACCGCGGTACTGATTGTGGTCGCAGCCTGCGCGAGTTCGGCTGAGAGCTCATAGCGGTCTTTGAAACCTAGGTCATCAGCAATCTCTGCTGCGAATTCCGGCTCCAAAGTATCGCGGTGCCGGCGCGAATGCGCATGCAAGAGGGTGCGAATATCCAATAAGAGATTGCGTTCGGCGGTGAGGTCCGGAGCATCGCAGAGATAACCAAGCGCCAGTGCCCGCAACAGCTGAATATCACGCAATCCCCCGCGGCCATTTTTGATCTCTGGCCGCGTCATGGACGCAATCGGTCCCGCCATGCGCCAACGCTCAATAGAAGAGTCGAGGAATTTATCAAAGTTCTTCTGCAAAGACACCCGCCAAGTGGCATAAAGCTTGGCCCGTGCTTCATCAACCAGCTGCTTATTGCCCGCCAGAAAGGTCAGGTCCAATTGGCTCAATGCCGCAGTGGTGTCAGTAATCGAGGCACACTCATCAGGGGTGCGCACCGCATAATCCAGGTGGTACTTCGCATCCCAGATGGGATACCACAACGCACTAATCGCTTCATCAGTGAGTTTCTCACCAGGGGCATGGATTAACACCAAGTCCATGTCCGAATAGGAAGTCATCTCACGCCGCGCCAAAGAACCGGTGGCCGCTAGTGCCGTATGTGGCGGGATCGTGAGGTCGTCGATCAACAATCGCGCTGAGGAATAAGCCTCAGCGCGAATTGCGTGCGGGTCTAAAATCACGTTAGACAGCGTCTTCGCCACGTTCTCCGGTGCGGACACGAACGACCTCTTCAATAGGGGAAATCCACAGCTTGCCATCACCGATCTTGCCGGTGTAGGCCGCCTCGATGATCGCGTTGGCTACCTCATCCACGCGGTCATCGGCGATAAGAATCTCGAGCTTGATCTTAGGTACAAAGTCCGTGGCGTATTCTGCGCCGCGGTAGACCTCGTTGTGTCCGCGCTGCTGGCCATAGCCCTGAACTTCCGTCACGGTCAGACCGTGGACGTTGATTTGTTCCAGAGCTTGGCGCACATCCGGCAACGTGAAGGGTTTGAGAACTGCAGTAATCAGTTTCATGGTGTTTTACTCCTTGATATCTGTGCGGGATGGAAGTGTCGGCGCTTGACCACTTCTGTCTATAGTAGCGCCTGAAGTTGCAAAAGTATTGCCCCCGGGTAGGTCATATGCGGTTTCGCGGTGTTGGGCAAAGTCGATGCCATTGACTTCATCCTCTTTATCCACGCGCCACCCCATGGTCTTAGCCAGGACAAGTGCAATGAGATAGGTCAGGACACCGGCGAAGAGCATCGCGACAACCGCAATAACAATTTGAACGATGAGCAATTGCAGACCATAGGTGAAGTTGTCCGTCAGCATTCCGCCTTCGGTGGCAAAAAGTGCAACGCCCACGGTGCCCCACAGGCCTGCCACTAGGTGGACGCCCACGACATCCAAAGAATCATCGAAGCCGAACTTGTACTTCAAGCCAACGCCGTAGCAAGCCAGGATGCCGCCAATAAATCCTAAGATGAGCGAGGTCAGAGGATTCAGCGCGCCGGCAGCCGGGGTAATTGTCACCAGGCCTGCCACCACACCTGAGGCGGCGCCCAGGGAGGTTGCTGCCTTGTCGCGAATGGTTTCAATGAGCATCCAGCCGAGCATCGCTGCGGCAGTCGCCGCGGTGGTGTTCAACCATGCTAGGCCCGCGAGACCATCGGCAGCGAATGCGGAGCCACCGTTGAAACCAAACCAGCCGAACCAGAGCAGGGCTGCACCGAGCATGGTGAATGGCAGGTTATGAGGGCGCGCCGGACTTTTAGGAAAGCTTGCGCGCTTGCCAATGACCAGCGAGAGCACCAGCGCCGCAGTACCCGCGGAGATGTGCACGACTACACCGCCGGCGAAGTCAATCGGAGCGACTACCGCTTCCCCACCTTCAGTGCCAAAAAGCCAGGAAGAGATGGACTGCTCAGCGTGTGAGAGCAATCCTCCACCCCAGACCATGTGTGCCAACGGAAAGTAGACCAGGGTTGCCCAGGCTCCGGAAAAGACGAGCCAGGTGGAGAACTTCACACGCTCAGCCAAAGCGCCGGAAATCAGTGCGGTGGAAATGACCGCGAAGGTGAGCTGGAACCCGATGTCAATGACATTGGCATAACCGGAAGCGCCAGCCACGTAGTTGCCGGCCTCATCCACAATTTGGCCGTTTAGTCCGAAGAATTCAAAGGGATTGGCCACGATACCGAAGAGGCTGTGGGTGCCGTAGGACATGGACCAGCCCCACAAAATGTAGGTCACGGACACCACGCCTAAGGTGCCAAAGCTCATCATCATGATGTTCATGACGCTGCGGCGTGAGGACATTCCGCCATAGAACAATGCAAGGGCCGGGGTCATGAGCAATACCAGCGATGCGGCAATAAGCATCCAGGCGGCATTACCCGAGGTGGACATGAGGTCATCGGGGGTCATAATAGTCCACTTTCTATAGTTTGATAGGTACCGTTTTAGAATATCTATCACACTATAGAATAGGTAGCCTTTGTGACCTAAACAACACAAAAAGCCAGTGCGCACGGCACTGGCTTTTTATGTTGTTTGTATGGAAGAGGAGGACTTCTAAGAAAGCCTATCCATCTGGTCATCGCGCATAAATTGCTCACGCGCCAAAGCTTCTGGATCCCCATAATATGGGTCTGCCTCATTGAATTTACAGTCGACAATTTCCACGCGGCGCAGCATTGCAGCACGCGAGATCAGAATGGAACCAATCGCGGAAGTACCCAGCAGCAAAATAATTGCGGCGATGCCAACCAGCACATTCCACCAGCTTGGATCACGCATGAAAGCACCAATCAGGATGAAGGTCACGCCGAAACCGGAGGCAGTCGACAGCACCGAGATACGCGCATAAGCGTCACGGAAGCTCAACATGCCAGCGGCACAGACCGCGAAGTTAAAAGCGCCCAGAACGAGGAAAATATCTGAGATGATTTCCAGGATTCCCATTAGCGCTCACCTCGCATAAGTGCACGGGACAGTGAGACTGCACCGAGGAAGCCTACGACGGATGCCACCAGCACCAAGTCAAAGGTGAATCCGGATTCTTTCCTCATACCCACCAGGGCGACGAGTGCAACGAGGACGAAAAGGAGTGCATCGGCAGCTGAAACGCGGTCAGCACGAGTCGGACCAATCAGCATTCGGTATGCGGCAGGGATGATGGACAACACCACCACCACGATTGCAATATCTAAAACCATGACCTAAGCCTCTTTCTTAGTGTCAGAGAAGAAGTGCGGGTGAATCATAACGCCACGGAGCATGCGCTCTTCCATGTCACGCAAGTCATCACGTAGCTCATCAGCATCTGAGTTGTACATGCCATGCACATACATCACGCGCTGACCTTCTTCTGTGCTGGAACCTGCACCCACTACCAACGTACCTGGGGTAACAGTAATCAGTGCAGCAATGAGCGTGTAGCACGCTTCCGATTCAGACTGGCATTCATAACGCGCAACGCCAGGCGTGGAATCGTGCCCGCGGGAGATGATGTCTTTCAACACGGCGATATTGGCCACTGTGAATTCTTTGATGTACCAAAGCCAAAACCCGATAAAGCGAAATGGGAAAGTAAGAAAATCCATTATCCGAGCACCGCCTCAACGTAGGTGGAAGTATCAATCAAACCGGTTGCTGCGGTATCAGCCCAGCCCAGCAGAACTTCGCCACCCAGGCCAATAGCCAAAGTCAGAAGCGCGGTAATCACCGCTGGTGCTGCCAACCAGCCAGAGATACGTGGGCGGGAGTCCTTCGTATCTTCAATCAGATATGCCTCAGACTCAGCTTTTACTGCGACAGACGCACCTTCTTCAGGTGCCTCTGGGTACTGTGCAACGCCACCTCCGATGGTGGCGTCTGGACCATCTGGGTCTTGGTCCGCGCGGGGACGTGGAGCAGGTAGCTTCCTATCGCCCCAGAACATGCCCTTCCAAATCTTGAGCATGGACAACAAGGTAATTAGGGAGACCGCCAGCATGGCAATGAGTGCGTAGATTTCGCCTGCTTCCCACGTGCCCATGAGTAGGGTGAACTTGGCAACGAAGCCAGAAAATGGCGGGATACCGGCCAGCGAGAGAGCCGCAGCGAAAAATGCCACAGCGATGATTGGTTCACGCTTGGAGATATTGGTGATCTTGTCCAGCTCACCAGTGCCATAAGCAACCTCGACCGCACCGGTGGACATGAACAGTGATGCCTTCACAATCATGTGGTGGATGAGGTAGAAGATGCCAGCTGTCATACCTAGCTGAGTAAAGAGTGCGACACCCATGAGGATGTAGCCCAGCTGGGAGACCATGTGGAAGGCCAGGATTTCGCGTGTGGTCTTCTCTCCCACTGCGCCCAGCACGCCCAGCACCATGGTGAGGGTGAAGAGCAGAACCAGGATCCACAGCCAGCGCGCATCACCGTCGTAGATGACGGAGTACCAACGGTAGATAGCGTAGACCGCCACCTTGGTGTGCAGACCGGAAAATAGTGCCGTAACAGCTGGTGAGGTGTACGGATACGTACGCGCTAGCCACGAGTGAATAGGCACCACAGATGCCTTAGTCAACATCGCCAACATGGCCACAGCCATCGCAATCGCAACAGCTGGGTCTTCCTTCGCTGCGCCCTGAAGTTGTGCCAGGTTCACCGCACCATATGTGCCGTAGACCAGACCCACGCCGGTGAGCAGCATGGTGGATGCCAACAGGTTCGCTGCGATGAATAGACGCAGACCGGAAATCTGCAGCGTACCGCCGCGACGGTAAATGGTAATCGCATACAGGCCATAGCTTGGAACAAGCATAACCTCAATGAACACGAAGAAGTTGAAAATATCAGCAGTCAGCAACGCACCGTAGACACCGGTCATCAAAACCAGAGTCAGGGGTGCAAAGAATGGTTCTTTAGAAAATCCACTCGCGGTGGCAAACCATGCACAGGTGATAGCCAAAATCGACACGGTCAGCACCATGAGGGCACCGAACATATCTACAGCAAATGGGATAGCCACGAGTGCATCCCAATTACCCACGCGGTGTGCAAGTGCGGTGCCATCGGAAGTAATGGCAATCAACGCTGCTGAGCCCAGCAGGCCGGCTCCCAGCACGGTGTAGAGCATCACCTCATGCAGTATGCGCACGCGCGGGAAAATGATCAAGATACCTGCGGCCAAAAGTGGGATGGCCGCAAAAAGTGGAAGAAGTGACGCCACTAGTTCAGGGTTATAAGACATTAGAGGACCACATCCTTGTGCTTATCCAGATCGAGTTCTGGACGCGTGGAGTCATCACCATCGCCAACAGCAGCGGTAACGAACATGAGCACCGAGATGGAAAAAGCAATCACGATGGCAGTCAAAACGAATGCCTGTGGCAAGGGGTCTGCCGCGAATTCCATCTGCGCATGAGTGTGCGTACCAAAGGGCTCATTACGGGCATAGGTACCACCCGTAGAAATCAGGATGAGGTTCACGCCGTGCGATAACAACGTAAAGCCTAGGGCAATACGCAACATGTCACGACGAAGCATGAGATACACAGCGCCGCCAATGAGCAGGCCTACAGAAATAGCCAGGGTCATTTATTTGCTCCCTTCTTCCGTATCTTGCTCCCCTATGGCAGCGAGAGCCTTCTTATCAGCATTTTCGCCTCGCTTTTCCAAAAAAGTTTCCTTCTCTAGGTCAAGCAGGACCTTAAATTCCTTATCGCCCTTTCGTGGCATGCCCACGATGTTGAAGGATGCAATCACCACGCCGATAACGGCCAGGTACACACCGAGATCGAAGATCATCGCTGAGGTCTGGTGCGTGCCGAAGATTTCAACGTGCAAGGAAGTCAGGAAGGAACCTTCGAAAAAGCCCAAAAGTCCAGTCAAGGAGGCAATCGAAACACCTGAACCAATCAGCACGAAGTATGGCCAACGAACCTTGGCCTTGTCATTGCTTGGCGCAGACAGGTACAGCAGCGCGATGCCGCCGGAACCAACCAGTGCCGCGACGAAGCCGCCACCGGTCTCATAGTGTCCGCGGAAGAATAGCAGGACGGACAAAGCAATGATGATTGGGCCGATGAGCTTGGTGGTAGATCGCAGGAAGATGGTGTTATCGCCAGCGTCAAACATTGGCGACTTACGGTCCAGCAGGGTCTCGCGCACTGGTGACAAGCGGAACTTGGTCAAAAGCACGGCAATGGAAATACCCGCCATGCCCAAGACGGTGAGCTCGCCGAACGTATCGAATGCACGGTAATCAACCAAGATGGTGTTAACGATATTGGTACCACCGGTGTCTGATTCGGCCTGTTCCAGGAAGAAGCGTGCTGCATCGGACTTATCGCGACGGCCGGTCAGTCCCCAGGTGGCCAGCATTGCTGCGATACCAACAACAACGGCAAGCACGATGGACCACCAGTGGAAACGGCGAGATTCTGGGGTGAAGTGGTCTGGCAGACGGTGCAGAACCAAGACCAGAACACAGACTGTAAGTACTTCCACCGTCAACTGCGTGGTTGCCACGTCTGCGGCACCCAAACCGTAGAACCACAGGGTAACGCCATAGCCAGCGATGGAGACCACCACGACCACGGTCAGACGTGACTTGGCCATCACTGCGGCGATGACACCGACTGCGATGATGAGGGTAAATACCCAGTCAATGGCAGATGACGTGTCGCGGTAGAGCTCTGGAATATCGCGCAGGGTAAAGATACCGACAACTGCAATCAGCACCAGCATGAGCAGCGGTGCCACCAAGTGGCGACGCATCGACGTGGTACCAGATGGCTTGGTTGCAAACTTCGAACCGAAATCGATCACACCTAGGCGCAGCTTCTCCACGACATCCAGACCGGAGACTGGAGCACCGAAGTTGGTCATAGCGCGGGCAAGCTCGCGGTTGAAGTGCACCAGCGCAATACCGAAGACGATAATGAGTGCGGTCAGTGCCAACGGGATGTTGAAGCCATGCCAGATAGCCAAGTGAACTTCTTGCTCACTGCCCGTCGCTGCCAGCGCTGCTTGGCCCACTGCCCAATCCAATAGCCCTGGAATCAGACCCAAGACAACGGTAACAACCGCCAAGATTGCCGGAACAATCCACACGGTCGGCTTTGCTTCAGAAATGGTCTTAACTTCCTCCAGCTCACGAATGCCCTCTTCTGCTTCCATTTCTGCTTCAGCAATAGAGTGCTTGGTCGCACCACGGGAGCCGATGATGTAGCGGAAGGAGTATGCGAAGGTGAACATGGAAGTAACCACGATGACCGCAGTAATCAGGGTGACGATTGGCTGAATAAAACCAGACTCAACCGCCGCGGTAATGAGGCTTTCCTTAGAGATGAAGCCCAACAGCAGCGGAATGCCCGCCATCGACATACCAACGATCAAGACGATGCCCTTGGTGATTGGCATGTTTACGATACGCGTGTGTCGCAATTCGCGGTAAGAACGCGTGCCAGTTTCATGCTCAATAATGCCCACAGACATAAATAGCGCTGCCTTGAAGCACGCGTGCGCAATCGTATGAACAATAGCGGCTGTAATAGCCTGGTCAGTTCCAATACCGATGACCATCACCAGCAAACCAAGCTGGGACATAGTGGAATACGCGAGCAGTTCTTTCAGGTCATCACACTTGACTGCTGTCATCGCGCCGAAGAGTGCGGTAAATCCACCAGCGACTACGAGCATAATATTCCACAGCTGAACATCATTAAATAGTGGCGAGTAGCGAAGCAGCAGGTAAATACCTGCCTTCACCATTGCCGCGGCGTGCAGATAAGCCGAAACTGGTGCGATAGCAACCATGGAGTCCGGCAACCATGCCTGGAATGGGAACTGTGCTGACTTTGTAAATGCAGCGATAGCAATCAGTGCCGCGACAATAGCGGTCAGGCCCTTATTCTGCGACCATATTGGTGAAGCAATGACCTCAGAGATGGACATCGTGTCCGCGCTGATGGCCATAATGACCGTGGCTGCAAGCAGGAATAGACCACCGAGCACCGTGACCAGCAAGGTACGGATGGCCGGTTGGTGTCCTTTTTGTCCCGAATTAGCAATCAGGAAGTAAGAACAAAGCGTGGTCAATTCCCAGCCTAGGTAAAACACCATAAGGTCATCTGTGGTGACGACCATGGCCATTGCCGCAGCGAAGCCACAGATGTAGAAGTAAAAGGCCGTGTCCTTATGGTGAAGGTACCTGGTTGAGTAGGCCAAAACACCGGCGCCGATCAGCAGCACCAGCATCAAGAAAACTAAAGATAAACCATCAAGGCGGAATGAAAATTCCACGTCAATGGTAGGCATCCAAGCAACAGATTCAGTGTGTACTTCATCCGTACTATAGGTTGAGGCCACCATGCCGGCGCCAGCCAGCAAAGGCAACGCCAGAAGCCAACCGGCATTACGTCCCATCAGACGCGAAGCCAGCGGGGCGACCGCAACCGTGAGCCCGAGAAGGGCTAAAACGTAAAAAAGCATCGCAATTCGATATCCCTATTTATATGGACAATAAGAAACGGGTAACTAAGCCTGATTTCAAGGAATAAAGCCAGACAGATGGGGACCCCACGAATTGATATAGCCGTTGGTGCCGTTGTGCCGGATACGCACAGCGGGTTTTGAGGCATTTGTATTCGTCATCACAGAAAGATTAGCACGCCCTCAGCTACACAACGGAGCCAGGGGCGTGCCTTTCGGTTGAACAACAGGTTACTGCTCACCGAGCAATGCGTCCACGAATCCTTCAACCTCAAATGGCGCAAGGTGGTCTGCACCTTCACCCAAGCCCACAAGCTTGACTGGTACACCCAACTCTTCCTGAACCTGGAAGACAATTCCGCCCTTGGCAGTACCATCCAGTTTGGTCAAGACAACACCTGTGATATCCACTACTTCACGGAATACACGTGCTTGCATCAGGCCGTTCTGACCGACGGTGGCGTCAATAACCAGCAGGACCTCATCAACTGCGGTCTTCTTCTCAACCACACGCTTGACCTTGCCTAATTGGTCCATCAGGTCATTAGAGGTGTGCAGACGGCCCGCGGTATCAACCAGAACGACGTCTACCTGCTGTTCTACGCCAGTAGCGACGGCATCGAATGCAACCGATGCTGGATCCGCCCCTTCCTTGCCGCGAACAGTGGAGGCACCAACGCGGCGGCCCCAAGTTTCGAGCTGGTCTGCCGCTGCCGCACGGAATGTATCCGCTGCACCCAGCAGAACCGAGTGACCCATGGACACCAGAACGCGTGCCAGCTTGCCTGTCGTAGTCGTCTTACCCGTGCCGTTAACGCCAACAACCATGATGACTGCTGGCTTGCCCTCGTGTGGAATCGCTTTGATTGAGCGATCCATTTCTGGATGCCCAACCTCAATCAGGGTTTCACGCAACATCGCGCGTGCCTCAGCCTCATTCGCGACACCACGCTCAGCGATCTTGTCGCGCAATGAGTCAGTCACCTTCATGGTCACTGTGGTGCCCAAGTCCGCCATGATGAGGGTGTCTTCAATCTCTTCCCAGGCATCTTCATCCAGGTCACCTGCGGACAAAATGCCCATCAAGCCTTGTCCGATAGCATTCTGGGACCGAGACAAACGTCCACGCAGACGACCTAAACGGCCGCCAGCTGGCGCAATTTCATCAAGAGGTTCAGTTGGCTCCGGCGGGGTGGCAGGATCTTCTGGCACTGGGGTTTCTTCCAGCGCTTGCGCTGCCGAGTCAGCCTGCGCATCCGCTGCATCAGCAGCTTCCTGTGCCTTCTCACGCTCTGCTACATCATCTGCAACATCTTCAGCATCCAGGTCCTCCGCCACTTCATCAAAGATTGGCGATTCTTCCTCTTCAACTGAAGGCGCTGCCGCCGGAGCCTCTTCGACTACAGGTAACTCTTCTGTTTGAGGCTCTTCAACCTTTTCTTCTTCTGGTTGCTCCGCTTCGGCATCTTCGTCCGATTGCGCAGATGCTGCAGCTGCGCCTGCAGCAGCAGTGCCTGCGACTGCGGCACCAGCGACTGCTGCACCACTACCCTGCTGTGGCTCTTCTTGCTCAGCTTGAGACTCTTCAGCCTTCGGCTCATCAACCGGCTTCTGTTCTACAGAAGACTTAGACCCCTTCTCCACCGAAGCAGGAGCAGGAGCAACTTGTTCAGATTCCTTAGTAGGTTCAGCCTTCGCTGGCTCCGGCTTAGCAGGCTCCGCAGGCGAAGCCGGCTCAGGCTTAGCTGGCTCCTGCTTGTGTGGTTCTACAGCAGGGGTTGGTGCTGCAGATTCTTTCCTCGCAGGTTCTTCTTGCTTATGGGGTTCATTGACCACCGGTTCAGCAGTCTTTGCTGGGGCGAAATTAAACCCAGACTGTGCCTGATAATTACCGGACTTTTGCTGCTGGGTCAGTTCCTTTGGCTCTTCCTCGGGTTTCTCAAAGGAAACCTTCTTATCCTCACCACGCTTCTTGCCCCACAGCACGATGAGGACAATGAGCACGATGAGGACGACAACGGCAATGCCAATCCATAATCCTAGGTTCGCTTCCATGCGCCCTATCTTAACGTTTAGCGCCTTCCATTGCGTTTGCTGGGTTCATACGTTGGGAAATAACACGCGTCACACCGTCACCGCGCATAGTTACGCCATACAACACATTCGCAACATCCATCGTCGGTTTCTGGTGAGTAATGACGATGAGCTGGGAGTCTTTGCGCAGTTCCTCAAAGAGCGCAATCAAACGGCGTAGGTTGACATCATCTAGTGCTGCTTCAACCTCGTCCATGACGTAGAACGGCGAAGGACGCGCACGGAAGATTGCTACCAGCATTGCGAGCGCGGTCAAGGACTTTTCACCACCAGAAAGCAAGGATAAACGCTTGACTTTCTTGCCAGGTGGACGCGCTTCAACTTCAATACCGGTAGTCAACAATGAGTCCGGTTCAGTCAGAATCAGGCGCCCTTCACCACCAGGGAAGAGTGTGGCAAAAACTTTTGGAAACTCAGCTTCCACATCATTCCAGGCATCACTGAAGAGCTGGAGAATCTGCGCATCCACATCCTCAATAACGCCCTGCAGGTCTTTCCGCGCCTCAATCACGTCATCGAGCTGCGTGGACAGGAAGGAGTAGCGCTCTTCCAAAGCCTTGAATTCTTCTAGCGCAAGCGGGTTGACCTTGCCTAAGGAGTTAAGGTCTTTCTCCGCCTGCTTCAAACGCTTAGTTTGTGCAGCTCGGTCAAAATCTTCGCCAGGCGTGTAATCACGCAGCAAGTCAGCAATGGCAATGCCCAGCTGTTCCGAGATCTTCTCTTCAGCCTCATCTAGGCGCACCTGGGCTTGGGACCGTGCAATGTCACCGGAGTGAGCCTTATTGGTCAGTTGTTCCACGCGCTGACGCGCGCCATTGACGGTTTGCTTGGCCGCATTGAGCTGATTATTTAACGCAGTTCGCTGAGTATTGAGCTCATCGCGGGCTTCCGCCGCGCGAGTCAGCGCATCGGTAGCCCGCTCACTGATGGTGCGAGCGTGCTTGGCCACGGTGCGGGCCAACTCTCCCAATGCACGGCGACGTTCCATGGCACGATCATGACGCTCTTTTGCCTGACGCTCTTGCTGCGCTTGTCGGCGAAGGTTATCACCCCGGCCAGCGACCTGACCGACCTTGTCTTGAGCAAGACGAAGCGCCATTTGCGCTTCCATCTCCATAGATTTCGCGGTGTCCAACGCAGATGCAGCAGTATCCCGTTCAGTGGTGGATGCTTCAGTATCTGGTTCATCTTTATCGACGCGGGCCAAACGATCACGAGCTTTGGCTAATTTGGCGCGCAAATCAGCAAGAGTCACGTCCAATTCGGTTGCACGTGCGGCTAGCTTTTCATGGTCTCTTTGGCTAGTTTCCACCTGAGAAACCAGACGTAGATGGTCTCGCTTCCATGCTTCAACATTGGCGTCATGCTCTCGCAATGCGGCCTTAGCACCAGCAGCGGCCACGCGAGAATCTTCGGCAGCCAACTTGGCGCCTTCCAAGGTGCCGGAGAGTTCATCTAATGCCTGAGTCGCCTGCTCTAATTGCGCTTCGGCTTCCTGAATCTTGGAGGTGACCTCAACCGTGGACTGGGCACCTTGGCCAGCAGACACCCAGCCCTCGCCCATCATGACGCCCTCTGGAGTAACGGCTCGCAAACGAGGGTCTTCGCGAATAATCTCTTTTGCGGCCGCCGTATCCTTAACCAGCACGACATCCGCTAGAACGCGGGTCAGACCTTGTGATACCTCTGGGACTGCCACGATGTGATCGAGTAACCAGCTGGCGTCTTTAGGCAGCTCGGCTTCCATACGCCAATTGCTCTCAATGCCGCGGGACGTATCAAATACAGTCGTGCGCTGCGCCGTGGTGAGGGCACTTATGAGACTTTCACCGACTTCACCGGCTTGGGACTCAGCGAAAGCACCCAGCGCAACTGCCACCGCCACGTCATATTTCGTGGAGATCATCTGCGCCAAAGGCTGCAGTTCAAAGCCAATCTCAGTGGTCGGAACAATCGTGCTCTTGAGGGTTTCAATACGCGAACGCAGCGTGTAGACAGCTCGTTCGCGCTCACGCTGCTCATCACGGAGCTGGTCAAGACGCCTATCAGCTGCCTCAGACTCACTGAGTGCACGAACATGCGCTTCATCAAGCGGTGCTCGTTCGCGGTCAAAGCCTTGTAACTTCTCAGCTACTTCCCCGGCTTCATTGCGCGCATTGCGCAGCTTCTCAGCAGCTTCCTTGACCCCACCTTCACTGCGTTCGAGTTCTGCTTCTGAAGACTCCACCTGACGGCTCAGAGATTCTTCTTCTGCAATAATGCGAACAACGCCTTCACGCCTATCGGCGATTGCACGCAATTGAGCGGCATGTTCTTTATCGGCCGCGTCGAAGGCCTCGCGGCGCATAGCAACTTCTTCGCGGATGGACTCGAGTTTTTCTGCAGCTTCTTCCGCTGCCTCGACGAATTCAGCATGCTCTTCATCGGCGTGCGCTGCACGTGCTTCTAAGTCATCTGGGTCTTGTCCCTGGTAGGCAGTGGCAGCACCAGCGTTATTAGCGCGCTCTTGGGCAATGCGCAGCGTCGCGGCGGTGCGCTCGACCAGTGTGGACAGATCAAACCAGAGCTTCTGGGCTTCTTCCGCCTTTGGAGAGACAATACTCAGTTCATCTTCAAGCTCCATCTGCAGCCCCGAGGCTTCTTCTAAAGCTTCAGTTGCTTGAGCCACCTGTTCTTCCAGTAACTCTGCTTGGCGTTGAGCATCAGCGAACTCTGCACGGACACGAACAACACGATCGCCGGCAAGTTGCAAGCGTGCATCACGCAGATCAGCCTGAACGGTAGCTGCGCGTTGGGCTGCCTGTGCTTGCCGCTCCAATGGCTTAAGCTGTTTGCCCAACTCTTCCGTCAGGTCGCTGAGGCGATCCAGGTTAGCTTGCATACCAGTCAGCTTGCGCTGCGCCTTTTCTTTGCGCCGGCGGTGCTTAAGAACACCAGCAGCTTCTTCAATGTAGCTACGGCGGTCTTCTGGGCGGGATTCCAAAATTTCAGAAAGCTTGCCCTGACCAACAATAATGTGCATTTCTCGGCCAATGCCGGAATCGGACAGTAGCTCCTGGATATCCATCAAACGAGCCTTGGCACCGTTGATTTCATATTCACTCGCGCCATCGCGGAACATTCGGCGAGTGACAGAGACTTCCGAGTAATCAATTGGAAGCGCACCATCGGCATTATCGACAGTGAGCGTGACCTCGGCACGGCCGAGTGCTTTGCGGTCACCAGCGCCGGCGAAGATGACATCTTGCATCTTGCCGCCACGCAACGTCTTCGCACTGCCCTCACCCATTACCCAGGCGAGGGCGTCAACTACATTCGATTTGCCGGAGCCATTGGGGCCAACCACGGCACAAATGCCAGGCTCAAATTTTAGGGTCGTCGCAGACGCAAAAGACTTAAAGCCTTTTAGCGTCAACGATTTCAAATGCATTTAGCTAATTCTACAGACCGCACCCGATGGGATTTCAAATTCTTAGCGTTCAACAAACCCGGACTCGCCCTTTGGCTCTGCCCATTGCTCAACTACGAGCTCCACAGAACCAGGGCGCTTGGTAGCAGAAGGTTGTTCCTTCAATAATTTCAGCAGCTTCTCACAATCCTCGCGGGAGCCTTCGGCTACTACTTGAACGCGGCCATCGGATTTATTGGTGGCATGACCGGCTAGCCCCAACTCAAGCGCACGGGACCTAGTCCACCAGCGAAAGCCAACACCTTGAACGTGTCCGCGGACAAAAGCGGTCATACGTACCATTTACTTTGCTCGATCCTCCAAGCTGCGGCGGGTGACTGGGTCAGAGCCATCCCATACCTCGACATGCTTAATTTCAGGCAACATATCACGGTGGAATACCGGATCTATGCCCTGCTTGCGTTGCTGATTGAAGTTCTTCAATAGCTTAATGGCAACGCCCGACAACGGCACGATTGCCAGAATATTGAGAATCACCATAGTACCTGCACCGGTGTCTGCAAGTGCGAAAACGAATGGCAGGGATCCAACTGCTCCGAACCAAACGAAAAAGATTACTACTGCACGGAATACGAAGAGCCAATTCTTAGAAGTGGTTAGGTATTCCACATTAGCCTCAGCCAAGTAGTAGTTACCCAGGATGGAAGAGAATGCCAGGAACAAGAGAATGAAGGTGACGAAGTGTACGCCCCAGTCGCCGACCTCAGATGCCAGAGCGGTTTGGGTCAACGAGACACCTTCTGCTTCGCCGCCATATTCCACGTCGGCGCCCAGCAAGATAATAAATGCGGTGATGGTACACACCACCAGCGTGTCAAAGTAGACGCCAAGGGTCTGAACCAGGCCCTGCTTTACAGGGTGAGACACGGTTGCGGTCGCCGCTGCGTTGGGAGCAGAACCTTCACCAGCTTCATTGGAAAATAGACCACGCTGAATACCTTGCATCATTGCCGCGCCCAGGCCAGCACCAACAATCTGCTGGAAGCCCAGCGCGTGACCAACAATGGTAGAGATCATCTCTGGGACCGCGTCCAGGTTGATGATGACCACGTAGGCACCAATAATTAGGTAAGCGACTGCCATGAATGGCACAACGATCTGGGTCCAGTTCGCGATGCGCTGAACACCACCAAAAATAATCAGACCGGAAACAACTGCAATCAGTGCACCAACGATCGCACGGAAGCCGAAGGAATCATTTCCGAAGGACGTCGCCAAAGACTCCGCAATCGCGTTGGTCTGGAATGCGTTGTAGACGAAACCGAAGGTGAAGGAGATCGCGATGGAAAAAATAACTGCCAACGGCTTCCACCCCAAGCCCCTGGTCATGTAGTACGCAGGTCCACCACGATAGGCATCGCCATCGCGTACTTTCCACAGCTGCGCCAAGGTCGACTCAATGAAAGCGGTCGCGCCGCCTAAGATAGCAATCATCCACATCCAGAAGACCGCACCGGGGCCACCGACAGAAATGGCCACTGCGACACCCGCGACGTTGCCGGTACCCACGCGAGATGCCGCTGAAATTGTAAACGCCTTGAAGGCGGAGATTCCGCCGTAATGTTCATCAGCATCCTTGCCTGTCCCCTTCGGACGTTCCACCACGGACTTGAACATTGATGGGAGCATCCGAAGCTGGACCAGTGCGGTACGGAAACCAAAGAAGATGCCCGCGCCGATGAGTAGCCACGGAACAATCCATGTCCAAAGGCCGTCGTTTAACGCGCCCACTGCATTTTCAAGCAAAGTCATACGCTAATTAAAGGGGATCCCTCAGGCATTGAGCAACCTGAGTCACAGTTTTCAACAACCAATTTCCGAAGAAAACCACAAGGTTCGGAAGAATTTATGCCCATTTAATACCTACTTAGTCAGCATCTATAGGCAGACTTGGAGAACATTGGTTCGTAGGTTCTATGGTTAGCATGCTCACCACCAGCATCGGAAAATGATTCACAATTGAAGCAATTTCTTGACTTCACAACTCAAGCACCACAACCCCTTTGCGCACGTGACGGCGCAAATCAACTACCACTTGAGCATTAGTCATTCAGCTTAGAATTCTCACCGCCAGTGGCAACGAATCGACATTGCAAGATTTACAGCCAGTTCGCCAAGCCCCGCACAGTTTTTGGACACAGCTTTTCATCGATCTAAAAATAAACTACACTGCTGTGATTTATAGCACAAACAACAGTGGGGCTCCCCATTTACAACCTTCGCGTAAACGGCTCTTGAATGATGCTAATCTTGGCATTTCGGACAGTAATGAGAAGAGCGAGCGTTGAGCACAACTCGGCCAATGGGAGTGCCACAGTCATCACAGGGCTGATCGGTGCGGCCATAGGCATTTAAAGAACGGGCGAAGTAGCCAGACTCGCCGTTGACGTTGACATAGAGCGAATCAAAGCTAGTGCCGCCTTGCGCGAGCGCCTCAGTCATCACTGCAGCAGCCGCCTCATAAATGGAAACTGCTTCGCGTTGAAGCAACCGGTTGGCTTTGCGTAGCGGAGATACTCCCGCACGCCAGAGCGCTTCATCGGCGTAGATATTGCCAATGCCTGAAGCAACGGTTTGATCAAGCAGGGCTGTCTTCACATGCGTCTTCTTCGTACGCAGCTTCCGTGCAGCGGCGACTATATCGAAGTCGGGGCTCAGTGGGTCCTGGGCGATGTGGTCGATTGAAGATAAAGGAGCCACCAGCCAGCGGCCGAAGGTGCGCTGATCGATGAAGCTTAATTCGACGCCCTCGGAAAGCTCACTGCGGATGCGGACATGCTTTGAATCGGTATGACCAATTCGCAGCTGGCCCGACATTCCGAGGTGAACGAAGAGGACGTCCTCTTCCCCATCAAGGTCAAACCATAGATATTTACCGCGGCGCTGCGCCGCGGTGACCATTCGACCCTGCAATACCGCAGGCAAAGGGGCATCCTGTCCCCTATTCGCACGTGGGTGCAAAACCTCAACATTTTCAAAGGTGTGCCCCACGAGGTGCGGCTCAATGCCAGTGCGGACTACTTCTACTTCAGGTAACTCAGGCATGGACTACTAGCTGGATACCCGAATAATCTGGGACGCCTTTTCAGCCGCCTGCTGTTCAGCCTGTTTCTTATTAGGGCCAATTCCCTCACCCAGAAGCTGGTCTTCAACATGCACCTGGGCGGTGAAAACCTGATCATGCTCAGGGCCGGTGGACGTTGCGGTGTAAACAGGCATCGGCATCTTGCGTTCCGCGCATAGCTCTTGCAGCGTGGTCTTCCAGTCCATGTGCTGGCTGGTAGATACAGCAGCCTCAACTTTTTCCTCAAAGAGGCTCAAGATAACGCCACGGGCGGTCTCAAAACCATGCTGCAGATAGATAGCGCCGAAGAGAGCTTCCGTAGTGTCCGCCAGGATGGAATCCTTATCACGTCCATTGGAATTAGCCTCGCCCTTACCCAAAAGGATGAAAGAGCCCAGGTTGATTTCACGCGCGATATCGGACAGGCCGAAGCGAGAAACGATTGAGGCACGCATCTTGGAAATATCCGATTCCGGACGCGTCGGATATTTCTCATACAGGCGCGCAGCAATAGACAGGCCCAGAACGGCGTCACCGAGGAACTCTAGGCGCTCGTTATTTGGCAGGTGACCATGTTCATTCGCAAAAGAGCGGTGGGTCAACGCCAAACGCAGATAAGACTCTTCAATGTCCACGCCCAAGCTTGTGAGCAAAGGTGCAGTTTCTATTGCGGCAAATGCTTCTTCTAGTGCTTGTTCACCGCTAATTTTCTTTTTCTTGCTCACAGAAACTTCTCCAGGCCAGACCACCGTGGATCCACGCGGTCTTCTTCCTCACCAGACACACCAACGTCCACACCCTCAGGCGTATCAATATCGCAGCCATCCTCACACACTGGTGCGAAAGGAAGCACCATGCCGGCTTCATCAATCACGGTCTGAAGGAGATCAATCTCTTCGCCAATGACGGACGGGATATCTTCGTCCTGGTCGCCTTCATCACCGGTGATGAAATCATCACTGGCGGCAAAAACCTGATTGACTTTGAGATCGAATGGTCGCTGCAATGGCTTCAAACAACGAGCACATTCGCCCTCGAGGGTGCCTTCGATCCGTGCATCAACCATGATGCCCTCACCCAAGGGAGTCAGATCCGCCGCGACGGAAATCTCACTTCCTTGAGGCACCGCAATCATTTCCAGACCGATGCGTTCTGGTGCTGGCCCGGTCTGTTCGCGCTGTTCAAACGTGTTGGCACGGAGCAACTGTGCCACATTAAATTTCAGTGGAGAGTTCATAACATCCTTAAGCCTACCCTGGATTCTGTACTTCACCTGTCTGCCCGCTCACAATGTGCTACGTACTGCACAAATAGGGCCTTTTTCACTTTAATAAAGCTGCTTTTAGCCTTTAAGCTTTAAAGCATGAACGGTCAAGATTTTATCGCGGCGCCACTAGTATTTGGCTCGCTCATCCCAGCGATAGTTTTGATCATCGTTAGTTTTATTCTCGGGACACTTTCCAAAAGCAAGTTCCGGCAATTAATTACCCATGATGGGATGACCCGCCGGGGTGTGGTCCGCTGGTCGGTCATCAACGGATTTATCATTTTTGCGCTGACATTCTTCCCACTACCGGATGACATCGCAATCTTGCTCATCGCGTTGCCCTTTTCATTCGCAGCAGCTGGAATCACTTTCTACGCCGAGAATAGCGCCAGCGCTATCTTCTTATCCATCGCAATCATCGGCGGAATCCTCAGCGCCGGCGCAGCACTTTCCACGTCAATGGTGGGCATGTTTAGCCAATTCCAGCAGCTGATTACCGTGCTAGCAGTATGGCCGGTCCTTGCGGGACCGGCCATGATTGCGGCGATTATCGCAGCGGCACTCAGTGTTTCTGCGAAATCAAATGCGTACTAAAAGCTACTTCACTCTCAAACGTTAATTTCTCTTGGGAGGAATTAACGTTCATCGCGATCATAGGAAGTGTACCCACGCTGGGTGGCGCGGCTACCGGAAGCACCGGCACCACGGCGCAGTGCGGCACGATCAGAGTTAATAGTACGCAAAATGCCCGTGAGCGATTCTTCAAACTCCCCTAGTTTCGCATCCACGAATTCATCGCACTCGGTGCGCAGGCGATTGGACTCGGAGTGAGCACTGTCAATAATGCGGTTAGCTTCCTCGTTGGCGCGGCGAGCCACCTCTGATTCAGAGACCAATCGCTCTTGCTCAGCGTGGCCTTCAGCAACGGAGCGCTCATAAGACTCGTTGCCCTTAGCAACGGTACGCTCTGCCTCCGCACGCGCGGAGTCCACAATGCTTGCCGCCTTATCCTGTGCCTGGCCAATCGCAGCGGTGGCGCGGTGGTTCGCGTCATCAATCATTGCCTGGGAATCGGCTTCTGCACGGGCGATGGTTTCATCAGCCTGCGCCTCAGCGTCAGAAATCGTCTGGGTAGCGCGCTCTTCGGCCCCACGAATGATTTCATCCTGGTTGTCTAATACGTCTTGGGCATCATCAAGCTCAACGGGAATGGCATTACGCATTTCGTCGAGCAGTGCCAACATTTCATTACGTGGCACCATGCAATTGGAGGTCATAGGCACACCCATGGCCTGTTCGAGGTGGTTGACCAGCTGATCCATGCTTTCAAATACGCGGTACATGACAGCCAAGTATAGATAAAGTTCAAGTAAAGGTTCATCTCCCACGCCACAACCGATACTTCCCCAGAAAGTCTTAACCCGATGTTCAGAGATTTTCTATTGCAGGAAATAGTTCCCGGCTGGATACTATGGCCATGATTCTCGATCGAGCATCCCTCACTGCCCTATTAGAAGCACTTTCCCTGACCTTTTCCATTATCCCCGATGCCCACAGCGTCAGAGTCACGTTAAAGTTGAGCCCGCGCAGCCGCAGCAAGATCCTCAGCGTGTTTAACGCTGCGGGAAATTCCCTGCCGCAACCTAAAACTCTCTCCCGCGCGACAGCAGACCCCATTACTACTTTTCAGAAGGCCGTAGCGCCATCGCAGCCGGTCAATGTTGAAATTACCCTTAACCAAGCACGCCAGTGGAAAGTCACCACATCCACAGATGGCAATCCGGCCCAAATTGAGCTGCGTCTAGAGCAGGCAACCGAAAGCCTTCCCGCACTCACGGAAGAACAATTGCGTAAGCTCACGGCCAGCTGGGCTGAATTCTCCGGGGCCTATGAGCCTGCTGACGGCGCTAGCGGCAAAGAACTATCCCAGTTGGCAGAAGAGCTTGGACAACCAATACCACCAGAGTTGGAAGCTTTCTTGCGCTTAAGCAATGGCCCAGATTTCGGCGATCCTGATATTGCCGATGAGATGGAGTACGCATGGGGTCTGTTGGACACGCGTCACATCGCGAGCCAATACGAGAGATTGTCCGAGGTAGCCCGCAATTTCGACATGAATGATCTCGGTCTCACTAATGGCGCACCAGGACTAACTCAGCTGCGCCGTTTCCACTCTGGCTGGATCCCCTTCGCTTTCGATGGGGCGCACGACTATATCGGAACCGACACAGTTCCTGGCCCTCATGGAACACCAGGTCAGATCATCACTTTCGGCGAAGATGAACTAGATGGCCCCAAAGTCATTGCAGACTCATTAACTGATCTTTTTGCGGATCGTTTAACACCGGATGTAGCACCGCCGACCAAACGCTTCACCATCAAAGAAACAGATGATTTTGCCGTTGCTTCGATTCCAACTGATGTCCAGGAGCTCACTATTTCCAAGCAGAGCGCGGTTTCAGTACGCGATTTACCGCAGGAGCACCTCAAGAGTCTGAATTGTGTCAAGAATACGGAACTCAATCTTGCGGGCATTGAAGATATTCCGCTTTTGAAATTGAGGATTGCTGACATTTCTTCCGTGGATCTCAGCCCACTCAAAGACCACCCGACGCTTCGGCAGCTGGACTTGAGCAACATAAACGGCATTGATGCAGCAGAAGTTGTGGCAACGCTGCCCGCTCTGAAAAAGGTAGAGATCAAAGATCTGGAGAATTCTGCTGAAATGAAGCTGCTGCATGCTCTTCGCCGCAATGAGAATTTAGGCGGTGTGTCTTTTGGCTTCCGCCCAACGTTGAGCTTGGAAGAACTAGCATTACGCAGCGAAATACTAACAGGGTCCCCTGAGCCCGGTACCACTGTAGAAACGGGTGTACTCACCTAAAATGTTGAAGGCCCCGGAATCTTCCGGGGCCTTCAACATTTTAGGATGATTGGGTCTTAGATAATGCCCTGAGCCAGCATTGCGTCAGCAACCTTCTTGAAGCCAGCGATATTTGCGCCAGCAACGTAGTCGCCCTCGCGGTCATACTCAGCCGCGGTATTGGACATGTTGAGGAAGATGCGGGTCATAATCTGCTTCAGGCGCTCATCGGTGTAGTCAAAGGACCAAGAATCACGTGATGCATTCTGCTGCATTTCCAGCGCGGAGGTCGCAACACCGCCTGCATTGGCTGCCTTGCCAGGAGCAAATGCAATCTTGTTGTCCTGGAAGATGTGCACTGCATCAGGGGTACAAGGCATATTTGCACCCTCAGCAACGTAGCGGACACCGTTTTGCTTCAGCAGCTCAGCGGACTCGCCATCGAGCTCATTTTGGGTCGCACAAGGCAAAGCAACGTCTGCTTCAACTTCCCAGATATTGCCCTTCTCCACGAACTTATCGCCGGTGGCCTCAGCATAAGCGGAGATGCGCTCACGACGGTTTTCCTTGATGTCCTTCAACAAGTCAACGTCCACGCCATTCGGGGTGTGAATGTAGCCGGAGGAGTCTGACATTGCTACGACGGTCGCACCATGCTCCTGTGCCTTCGAAGCAGCATAGATAGCAACATTGCCGGAGCCAGAAACAATAACCTTGGCGCCAGAGAGGGACTCGCCGTGCGCGCGCATCATCTCAGCGGTCAGGTAAACACAGCCATAGCCGGTTGCCTCAGTACGAACCAAGGAGCCGCCCCAGGTCAGACCCTTACCGGTCAGAACACCGGATTCGTGCTGATTTGCCAGACGGCGGTACTGACCAAAGAGATAGCCAATTTCGCGACCGCCGACGCCAATATCGCCAGCTGGAACGTCACGGTATTCGCCAATGTGGCGGTGCAGCTCAGTCATGAATGACTGGCAGAAGCGCATGATTTCCAGTTCAGACTTGCCCTTAGGGTCAAAGTCGGAACCGCCCTTGCCGCCGCCGATAGGCAGGCCGGTCAAAGAGTTCTTGAAAATCTGCTCAAAGCCCAGGAACTTGATGATGCCCAGGTTGACGGAAGGGTGGAAACGCAGGCCACCCTTGTATGGGCCAAGTGCTGAGTTGAACTGCACGCGGAAGCCGCGGTTGACGTTGACCTTACCGTTGTCATCCAGCCATGGCACGCGGAAGATGAGCTGACGTTCAGGCTCGCACAGGCGCTCCACCAAGCCATAATCAGCGTAGTGCGGGTCCTTTTCCAGAACAATCTTCAATGAGTCCAGAACCTCGGACACTGCCTGGTGGAATTCTGGTTCTCCGGCGTTACGCTTGAGCAACATGTCGTAATAATCAGAAATCTTGTTATCTACGCTCATAATGGGCCCTTCCCATACTTATTTCCCAAACATTGTCTCTGGCACAAACTCCGCAGGACAGACTGGTGGAACAAGCATTTAAATAGTTTGACAGAAATATAGTTTCCTATAGGGCGACCAATATTGCAAGCTTTAAAGGTCAATACGCGTAAATAGTGGTGTTTTTCACCCGCTATAATCACAGACATGCTTATCGTCATCGCGCCAGATTCTTTCAAGTCCACCGCCACCGCAACCGAGGCAGCGCGCGGTATTGCGCAAGGTGTTGCAGAAGTGCTTGCCGATGCCACAATCAAGCAACTCCCCATGGCCGATGGCGGCGAAGGCACGTCAGAACTCATCGCGAACACGCTCGCAGCAAGCGGGAAGAAGGTGGAAAAGGTAGAACTGCCCACCACAGATGCCCGCGGGCGTTTAACAACTGCGCACTATTATTTGTCTGAGCAGACCGCCTACATCGATGTTGCTGCGGCATCTGGTCTGCCAGCGGTGGAAGATGACTTGGATGTCTTGCACGCAGATTCCTATGGCACGGGCGTGTTGATTGCCGATGCCGAGTCACGCGGTGCCACGCACATCACTCTGGGGCTAGGCGGTTCTGCCACCGTTGATGGCGGCATGGGAATCATCACCGCATTGGGCGGAACCCCCATGGATGACAAAGGTTATCCACTTGCTAAAGGCGGTGCACCCCTGGTCATGTTAGATGATATTGATACAGCACAGCTCAACATCAAAGCAGCTGGATTAAAGTACACCATGCTGGGCGATACCACCTGTTCCCCACTGCATTCTGCCAGCATGTATGGGCCACAAAAGGGTGCCAGCGAACAGGACATCCCGCTATTAACCGGCGCAATGATGCGCCTATGTGAGGTCACCGGAATCGATGTAGAACGCGAAGGATTCGGCGCAGCCGGCTCCATCCCCGTGGGTCTGACCTGGCTATCGTCAGTCATTTTCAACAGCGAGGACAACATCGCCCTCACCGCAGGCGCGCACCACATCGCGGGGCTTTACGGCATTTCGGAGATGCTTAATGAGGACACGCTGATCATTACCGGCGAGGGCGCTTTTGATGAGCAGTCTTTAACCGGCAAGGTAGTCGGCACTATCGCTGAGATTGCGGGACACAAGAATGCGACGCTCGGCATCGTGGCAGGCAGGTTGGATAGCCCAGCGCCCCAAGGTGTGCTTTCCCATCAGCTGAGCCAGCAAGGCTCGATGCATGACCAGCTCAAGGAAGCTGGCCGTGCCATTGCCGAGCAGTTTGCCGCGGAAAATTCAGCTTAGCGGCGTACAGCCAGTGCCCATGGGAAGATAGCTGGCAGCTCATGTGCGGTTTCATCTTCCAGCAGCACCCAGTCCTTTGGCAATACTGCGTGTGGGGTCAGCAGTCGGCCCAGCACCATACCCAGTTCATTGAGCGAGCCGGTCACGCCTTCTACCTTGATGAGGTAGCGGTAGACTGCAGCGTCTTCTAGGTCATGGTCTTCATGTTCATCACGGTAAGTTTGGCGCAGTTGTTCTTCAATGCCGTCTTGCAGGCGTGGGCTATCATTAATGTCTACCTGAGCCGAGTCAATGCGCTTGGCTTCAACCAGGCGATTTAAGGCTTCTTCAAAGACTTCGCCGACGCGCTTGGACTGGGCGTGCGGGACCAAAACATCAAACTGAATAAATGACATATTAGTAAGCGTACCCTAACCAAAAAGATGGATCATGACTCACCCGAATTCTATCTCGCAACTACTCGCAGACCATGGCGCTAACCTGGACTGGCAGCGTGAATTTTATGAAGATCTTCACCGTAATCCCGAGCTTTCTCACCAGGAAAAGCGCACGGCAGCCCAAATTGAGGCGAAGCTGCACGAGTTTGATTGTGAGATTATTTCCGGCATCGGCGGTTATGGCATGGCTGCTATATTCCGGTCCGAATCTGAGGGTCCGACTGTCTTGATGCGCGCGGATTTTGATGCCCTGCCGGTTATAGAGCAGACCGGCATGGGTTATGCGTCCACCAATGGCAATATGCATGCCTGTGGTCATGACATGCACGCCACTGCCCTGCTTGGCGCGTGTGCGATTATTGATTCCTTGCGCGGTTCCTGGTCGGGCACGTTTATTGCCCTATTCCAACCAGCGGAAGAGACCTCTGATGGCGCAAAGACCATGCTTGCCGATAGCCTAATCAGCCGCATCCCCAAGCCCGATGTCTGCGTCGCGCAGCACGTGATGCCCGGTCCCGCTGGGCAGGTGCAGTCCATGTCCGGTCCGATTATGGCCGGCTGCGACTCTATCCGTATCCGCATCGCCGGCCGTTCGGCGCATGCGTCCATGCCGGATAAATCCATTGACCCGACGCTGATTGCCGCGATGATTGTGGTTCGCCTGCAGGCCATCGTCGGACGCGAAGTTCCACCGGGTGAGTTCTTTGTCATCTCTGTTGGTGAGTTGCATTCAGGCGATAAGAACAACATCATCCCGGATTCGGCAGAGCTGGTGCTCAATACCCGTTACTACGATCCGGAATTGGCCCAGCGCGTCTATGAGGCTTTGCACCGAGTAGTGGAGGCGGAATGTATGGCATCGGCAAGCCCTGCGAAACCCACCTTTGAGTACTTTGCCCACGGTGAAGTTACTGACAATGACCCGGCGACGTCTATCGCTGTGCGCGAAACTTTTGATGCGGTCTTTGGCGCGGACTCGGTGGATGCCCTCCGTGCAACGGCATCGGAAGATTTCTGCTACCTCCCGCAGGCCTGGGGCGTGCCTTATTACTTCTGGCTAGTCGGCTCCACCCCGGAAGAATTGCTGGATAATCCACCGGTGAATCACCAATCTGATTTCCTACCGGATTTTGAACCAACTTGTGCGGCATCCACCAAGGCCGGCGCTGCTGCCGTGCTGACTTTCTTGGCGCAGGCCTAAAGCTCCCAGCGTTGAGCCTGCTGTGGCGCGGGCTCAACAAGCGTAAACCCCAGTGCCCGCGCTAAGTGCTGGGAGGCAATATTGCGGCTATCAATAGTGCACAAGATACGCAGAGCTTTCCAACCGTTAATTTCTGCAATCACCCGGCGCGCTGCTTCACTGGCAAATCCTTGCCCTGCGTATTTCGGTGCCACCACCCAACCCAGCTCCGCTGTGCGCCGGGAGTGATTAATCGTGGCTTGGACATAGCCCATCGCATCTCCGGTTTTCTTCGCCGTGATGATCCAGTTATGCCACGACACCGGCCGGCCCTCCCAATTATCTGACTGCTTGCGGTAGCGCCAATTAAGAAAATCCAGGGTAGGCGGGGTGTCATCAATGAAGCGATAAATTTCCGGGCTGAATAAGGCCTCCACCATAGTCTCAGCATGCTCAACGTTGAGTACTTCCAACACCAGCCGTGGGGTGTGAAGGTTAACGTGTGGCAAGTGCTTGGTAGGCATGGGTAGCAGCATAACTGGTGAGGATAAGTTGTCCAGCAATAATGAGTATTTGCAATTAGGCTTCTTGGTGGTCGCATCTTTAGACCCTCACTAATAAGGAAGTCTGAAAGTTCATGAACAACCCTCACTTTGAAAATTCTCTCCCTGGTCATATTCGCGCCGCAGCTGGCGTCTCCCCTGCATCCGCAACCAACCGCAAAGCCTGGTCTGGGCTGTCTTCTGCGGTCATGGAGCAGATTGCTGATAATTGGGAAAAGACCAAAGAGGTCTATGTCAAAGGCCGTCAGCAGCACTACTTCTCCGCAGAATTCCTCCAAGGCCGTGCACTGCTCAATAATCTCTCCAACCTGGGCCTCGTTGAGCAGGCCAAGGAAGCTATGGCAGAGACCGGGCATGAGCTCGTGGATGTTCTAGAGGCTGAGCGTGACGCTGCTTTGGGCAATGGTGGTTTGGGCCGATTGGCTGCATGCTTCTTGGACTCCGCGGTCACTCAGGACTACCCCGTCACCGGCTATGGCTTGTTATACCGCTATGGACTTTTCCGCCAGTCCTTTGACAATGGCTTCCAGAAAGAAGAGCCGGATGCATGGATGGAAAATGGTTATGACTTCATTGTGCGCCGTGCATCAGAACAGTGGCGCGTGAACTTTGATGATATGCACGTCCGCGCGATTCCTTATGATATGCCGATTACGGGCTATGGCACCGATAACGTGGGCACCTTGCGTTTGTGGAAGGCCGAGCCGATTGATGAGTTCGACTATGACGCTTTCAATTCCCAGCGCTTTACCGAGGCAATCGTGGAGCGCGAAAAGGTCATGGATATCTGCCGTGTGCTCTATCCCAATGACACCACCTATGAGGGCAAGGTGCTGCGCGTGCGCCAGCAGTACTTCTTTGTCTCTGCTTCCTTGCAGGA
This sequence comes from Corynebacterium sp. L4757, assembly GCF_043673995.1. Lineage (NCBI taxonomy): Bacteria > Bacillati > Actinomycetota > Actinomycetes > Mycobacteriales > Corynebacteriaceae > Corynebacterium > Corynebacterium sp. L4757. The sequence continues at coordinate 420,214 of NZ_JBIMEN010000001.1, forward strand.
GATGATTTCAAACTTCATCAAGCATCACGGTGAGGATCTCACTCAGTTTGATGAGTTCAACTCTATCCAGCTCAATGACACCCACCCGGTTCTGGCTATCCCGGAACTGATGCGCATCTTATTGGATGAACACCACATGGGTTGGGAAGAATCTTGGGACGTTGTGTGCCGCACTTTCGCCTATACCAACCACACCACTTTGGCTGAGGCTCTGGAGACTTGGGAAGTATCGATCTTCCAAAAGCTATTCTGGCGCGTATGGGAGATCATTGAGGAAATTGACCGTCGTTTCCGCATTGATATGGCGCAGCGGGGTTTGGACCAGGGGCGTATTGATTATATGGCGCCGGTATCTCATGGCTTGGTGCATATGGCGTGGATTGCGTCCTATGCTTCCTACTCCATCAACGGCGTAGCAGCACTTCATACGGAGATCATCAAGGTTGAAACTCTGAGCGATTGGCATGATCTGTGGCCAGAGAAATTCAATAATAAGACCAATGGTGTTACCCCGCGCCGCTGGTTAGCCATGTGTAACCCGGGCCTGGCGGATTTGTTGACTCGCCTCAATGGTTCTGATTCTTGGGTCACTGACCTGAGTGAGCTCAAAGGTTTGCGCACGTACGCGCACGTTGATGAGGTCATGCAGGAACTATTGGATATCAAGCGCGCGAACAAAGTCGATTTCGCCGCGTGGGTCAAAGACTACCAGGGCGCAGAGGTGGATCCGGAGACTATCTTCGATGTCCAGATTAAGCGTCTGCATGAATACAAGCGCCAGTTGATGAATGCGCTCTATATCCTGGATGTGTACTTCCGCATCACCGAAGACGGTGAAGAAGTCCCGCCACGCACCTTCATCTTTGGTGCCAAGGCTGCGCCGGGCTATGTGCGTGCAAAGGCGATTATCAAGCTCATCAACACGATTGCTGACTTAGTCAACAATGATGAGCGGACCCGCGATATTATCCGCGTGGTATTCGTGGAGAACTATAATGTCTCCCCCGCCGAGCACATCATTCCTGCAGCTGACATTTCTGAGCAGATTTCCACTGCGGGTAAGGAAGCTTCCGGCACTTCCAACATGAAATTCATGATGAACGGCGCCCTCACCTTGGGCACTTTGGATGGCGCGAACGTGGAAATCGTTGAAGCGGTCGGTGAAGAAAACGCCTACATCTTCGGTGCAAAGAATGAAGAACTTCCTGGTTTGAAGCAAACCTATAACCCAGGTGAGCTCTACAATGCAGTACCTGGGCTGCGCCGCGTGCTCGATGCACTGACCGATGGCACCCTTGGGGCTGAAAATAACGGAGTCTTCGGCGAGATACGCTCCGGCCTGCTCGATGGCTATGGCGAGCATGCGCAAGATACCTACTATGTCCTGGGGGATTTCGCTGACTACCGTGAGACCCGTGACCGTATGGCTAATGACTTTGTGGACGATCAGCTGAAGTGGGCGCGCATGTGCTGGATCAATATCTGCGAATCGGGTCGTTTCTCCTCTGACCGCACCATCGCGGACTACGCCGAAGAAGTATGGAAGATTAAGCCAACCCCGATTACTAAGTAGGCCCTGCAATACTCGCCAGTAGAATCGGCGGGTATGACTACACGGACGTGGATTGACGCTTGCTTTATACGTGGCGGTACCAGCAAGGGCTTATTCTTTGATGCAGCCTCCCTCCCAACTGACCAGGCTGAGCGGGATACTGCATTGTGCGTTGTCATGGGGTCACCGGATGCCCATGGACGCCAGCTCAATGGCATGGGCGGTGGAATTTCATCACTATCCAAAGTCATGCTGGTGTCCAAGAGCAAACGTGCAGGATTCGATCTGGACTACACGTTTGGCCAGGTTGAGGTTGCTAAGGCCAGCGTCGATTACTCCGGTAATTGCGGCAATCTCTCTTGCGGCGTGGTGCCCTTTGCACTCGCGGCCGGGCTCCTTGAAAGCCGGGATGGCGTGCAAGAATTCACGCTCTTTAATACCAATACCTCCAAAACCGTAAAGACCACTCTGACCGTTAAAGATGGTCAGGCAGAAACTCACGGTGACCTCGTGTTACCTGGTGTCAGCGGTACTGGCTCCCCTATTACGTTGAGCTACCCCAATCCGGCTGGCTCACGTACCGCTGGGCTACTTCCTTCAGGAAACCCGACAGATACATTGAGCATCGATGATCAGGACTACACCGTGTCTTTGGTGGATGCGACCTTGCCGGTCGTTATCGTGCGTGCCTCGGATTTGGGATTAGACGGCACCGAGTCCCCCGCTGATATTGACGCCAACCTGCCGGTGAAAGACACCCTGGAAAAACTCCGCCAGGCAGGCGCTCTAGCCATGGGGTTCGAGCAGTGCCCAGAGGTAGTCCCCAAAATCGCGATGATTGCCGCGCCCACCGACTCACACACGCTAGATGGCTCCAGACTTGCCGCAGGTGATGTGGATGTGATGGTACGGATGATCTCCATGTCCAAGGCTCATCTCGCTGTTCCCGGTACTGGCGCAATGTGCTTAGCTGCTGCCGCTGCCACCGAAGGCACATTGGTTTCTGCCATCACCGGAGTCACCGACAAAGTGCGCCTGGGTACGCCTTCGGGCGCAGTCGTCGCAGCAGCAAATAACACCGATGACGGCCTGGAATCTACCTCACTAATACGCACCGCACGCATTCTTATGCGCGGCCAAGTACCACTCGATAACTAGCACGCTAGTTTTCCAGCTAGCTGGTGAGCTGTACCCAGCGTGCCACAGCATCCGGATCAATCGGATTATCAAAGCTCTTGTCCACCCGTGCTGCAGTACCGATGTGAAAATTCTTAATACCAGCAGCTTTGAGGTCTGGAATGTGCTCTTCCCGCAATCCTCCGCCCGCCAGGATTCGATCGGCGTTCTTCGCGGCTTTCGCAATCAGCGTTTCCAGACCTTCGCCGACGCCTTTAGGGCTACCCGCAGTCAGCACGCGGGCAGGATGTAACTCCATAAGCGTGTCCCAGGCATTCTCGGCAGCAAAATCGATCGCGCGGTGGAAGGTGTAATCGATCGGATCTGGACCCAGAATCTCAGTAAGAGCCTCAGCATCAATATCGCCGTTTGGGTCAAGAAAGCCCACAACCACACCTGCTACGGCGAGGTCTTGATATTGCTTCCGAAGCTGCTTAAGTTCTCGGATTTCATCTTCGGTGGTTTCAAAACCGTCTTGCAGACGCAGCATCGCATACACCGGAATGGTGACGGAGCTGAGAACTTCCCTGACCGTTTCTGGTGAAGGCGAGAGCCCATCTTTGTCCATGGTGCCCACCAGCTCAATTTGATGCGCACCACCAGCTTCAGCCAAGCGTGCGTCTTCAGCATTTAAGGCAATGACTTCTAGCATCTTCTCTCCGATCGACACAGCCGCTAACCGGATGACGGCTAGCGGCTGTTGTAGTTCACAACAATGATGATTACTGGATATCTTCACCCAGGATGTGGCAGTGAATCATGTTGGTGTTGCCGGAAATACCCGCTGGGGTACCTGCAACCATGACCACCAAGTCACCTTCTTCATAAGAATCCATGGACAACAGTGCTTCATCGAGAGACTTCATCATCTCATCGGTGGTAGCAACATTAGGACTCAAGAAAGTCTGCGCGCCCCAAGTCAATGCCAGTTGGGAGCGAACGGCCTGGGTTGGGGTAAAGACCAACAACGGCAGTGCAGAGTGCAGACGCGCAACACGCTTGGCGGTATCACCAGAGGTGGTGAAAGCAACGATGGCCTTGGCGTTCAGGCGTTCAGCGATATCACGTGCGGAATAAGATATCACGCCACGCTTGGTGCGTGGAACATGCGACAGTGGCGGAACCTTGCCATCAGTCTCAGCGCGCTGAACAATGCGTGCCATGGTGCGTACAACGTTGTGTGGATCCACACCAACGGAGGTCTCACCAGAGAGCATGACTGCGTCAGCACCATCCAGCACAGCGTTGGCAACGTCAGATGCCTCTGCACGGGTTGGGCGGGAGTTCTCAATCATGGAATCCAACATCTGGGTAGCCACGATGACTGGCTTCGCATTCTCACGAGCAATCTGAACTGCACGCTTCTGTACCAGTGGAACCTGCTCCAGTGGAACCTCAACGCCCAGGTCACCACGTGCAACCATGACGGCGTCGAAAGCGAGGATGATGGATTCCAGTGCGTCCACTGCTTCTGGCTTTTCCAGCTTCGCAATGACCGGAACACGGCGGCCTTCTTCGTCCATGATCTCATGAACCAAGTCAATGTCTGCTGGGGAGCGAACGAAAGACAAAGCGATGAAGTCAACGCCCAGCTTCAGTGCGAAGCGTAGGTCAGCTTTGTCCTTGTCGCTCAACGCTGGAACGGAGATGTCCATGCCTGGGAGGGAAACGCCCTTGTTATTGGAAACAGGACCGCCCTCAGTCACACGGCAGACCACATCATTGCCGTCAACCTCGATACATTCAACAGCAACCTTGCCATCATCAATCAGCAGACGGTCACCTGGCTTAGCGTCCTGCGCCAGGTTCTTGTAGGTGGTGGAGACACGGTCGTGGGTGCCTTCAACATCATCAACGGTAATGCGAACGATTTCATCATTCGCCCAGTTTTCCGAGCCATTGACAAAGCGACCCAGGCGGATCTTTGGGCCCTGCAAGTCAGCCAAGATGCCTACGGCACGGCCGGTTTCGTCAGTAGCTTTACGCACCCAGTTGTAGTTTTGCTCGTGGTCTGCGTGCTCACCATGAGAGAAGTTGAGACGGGCAACGTCCATTCCGTCCTGTACAAGGCGCAAAATGGCGTCCTCACTGGCAACGGCCGGGCCTAGAGTACAAACAATCTTAGTTCTTCTATCCAGCATTTTTGAGCCTAACCTCTTCTATCTCTAGCGTTATTCAACATGTCCAAACCTACCCGCATTTAAGCCACGCTGCCACTGATATGACAGAACAAATGCAAAATAAAACCCACAGACTCAAAAAGAATCGGGTATTACTTGGCTGGTTCTTCTTCGGTCGCCTCGGCTTTTTCTTCCTTCAGCTTGGCTTGATACTCCGGATCGACTTCCTCTGGTGTCTCTTGTCCCTTCTTCAAAGTGAAGAAGACGATCAAGGCGATGATGAAGACCACCACGGAGACGATCGCATTGATACGGAATCCAAAGATCATGGTGGCTTCATCAACACGCATATTCTCAATGAAGAAGCGGCCCAAAGTATAACCAGCAACATAGAGAGCGAAGACGCGGCCATGGCCCAGCTTCCAGGCGCGGTGTGCCCACAGCAGGAAGAGGCAGACCAGAACATTCCAGATGAGTTCATAGAGGAAGGTTGGGTGAACCGATGCAATAACTTCCCCGGTAGAGCGGCCTGAGATTGGCGCATATTGGCCAGCTTCATCGACGCGATAGTACAGATCCAGGGCCCAAGGAACGGTGGTTTCTGCACCGTAGAGTTCCTGGTTAAACCAGTTACCCAGACGACCAATTCCCTGTGCTAACACCAGACCTGGTGCTACTGCATCGGCGAAAGGCCCCATCGGAATGCCTTTGACCTTGAACATCACCCACACCGCGATGGCACCCAGAGCTACCGCACCCCAGATGCCGAGACCACCATTGGTGATTTTGAAGGCATCCATCGGGTTGCAGTCCGCACAGAAATACTTATCGTAATCTGTGGCAACGTGATAGATTCGGCCACCGATAATACCTGCGGGAATCACCACGATGGCGGCATCCCAGACGGTGTCAGGATTGCCGCCCATCTTGGTATAGCGGCGCACAGTCATCCACAGGGCAACCACGATGCCCAAAATGATGCAGAGCGCATAAGCGCGAAGTGGAATAGGACCCAAGTACCACACGCCTTGTGGCGGGGATGGAATATTAGCCAGAATCATCGTTTGCACATGATTTAGTGTGCCATAAATTGCGGGGATTCTGAGACTAGAGCATGCGCGAAGGACATGCTGGGTGTTGGCCTGTAGCAACGAGGCTGCGTGCCAGCGCTGATGGGCTTTGCGCCGTCATCACTGATTCCCCCACCATGATTGCATCTGCCCCCGAAGATGCATACCGCAGCAAATCCTTCGGTGACTGCACACCACCCACCGCGATACGGACAACACTTTCGGGCAGCCCCGGCACGATTTCTGCAAATGCTTCGCGGTGCAGTTCGTCGGATGTCACAGACCAAGCATTGATTCCCACCACGCTTCCGCCGGCCTGCATGACACGGTCAGCTTCGGCTGGGGTGCGCACTTCCAATAAGGCAACCATGCCCAAAGACTCGATGCGGTCCAGTAGCGATTCCATGCGAGCTTGTTCTAAAAGCCCCACCTGTAGTGGGACAACATCTGCGCCATAGCAGCGGGCTTCATGAATTTGGTAGGGGTCCACAATCAAATCGCGACAAATCATTGGCACGGTAGTGGCTTCACGGGCGGCGGCCATATCAGCGAGCGAGCCATGGAATCTTCGGCGTTCCGTTTGGCACGCCATCAGGTGCACACCGACTTCTTCTAGTTGCGACGCGAGGTTCGCCATGGATTGAGGGGAATCCAAATCAGCGATTTGGCCCTTATACGGCACCGCGCGTTTTAGTTCAGTAATCACCGAACAACCATTGCGCAACAAGGCACTGCGGGCATCACGCGGCGGCTCCATGTTGCGCGAGCGTGCTTTGATTTCCTTGAAAGGAACAGCAGCTTCACGCGACGCAACATCATTAAGCACGTCGCGCAGAATGCTTTCTACAGCGATCGGGGCTGGCATGACTCACCTCCCGTCCTGAACTCAAGAATAAGTGAATCCTAGATCACATCTAGGCTATATTGCAGGACTAAGGATTATAAAATCGTGCCCTATTTTTGGTTAGGAAGATCCGTCGGATCGATATCTGCGTCTAATGCATCCCACATCACACGCCCAGAATCAGGGGAATTCTGCAGGTCTTCGGCTAAAGCTTCCTCACGGGCAGCAGAAGTTTCATATTTGTGCGAGCGGGGTTTATCTACCCCCGGTTGCATAGCCAAAAGTACACCGCCAAAGACGGCTGCTGCACCCGCGATGACCGCAACGACTGGGCCCAGTATCGCAACATCTGCAGATACCACCTGTGCCCAGGCTGAAATGGAGACATTATCAACGGCATTCTGGTTTGCCTCACTGGCCTGTAAAAGCTGCTGCGCGCGGTATGGATCCGCACCAGTGGTCAGTAGCTGCAAAGGACCCCAGGCAACTGCTGCGCCGGCGAGCGCACAAATAACACCCACCATACGACGGCCCATGCGGCGCAGCGCCAAGCCGGCGATAGCTCCGGCCAAAAGCAATAGTGTCAGCCCCATGAGTTCAAGTGACCAGAAATTACCGATGAGTTCCACAGTGGAACCGCCGGAGAGCTCATCTTCAACCGTTGCGGTCACCCATGTGGAGCGGGAAGACAGCCATAAAATAATAGCCGCAACCAGAAAGAGCAGAGGGCCGATACGTCGTCCCATTATAAAATCACTTCTCCTTGGAAAGGATGTGTGCCGGAGCAGGGTGCAGCAGGTCATCTGCATCAAAGCACGTTCTATCCCCGGTGTGGCAGGCACCGCCGGTCTGGCGCACGGTCAACAAAATGGTGTCACCATCACAATCCAACCGAGCTCCAACTACTTCTTGCACATTGCCAGAAGTCTCCCCTTTTACCCAATACTCATCTCTGGAGCGGGAGAAATACGTGCCTTTACGCGTCATCAACGTATGCGCCAGGGCGTGGTCATCCATCCATGCCATCATCAGCACTTCACCGGAATCTGCCTGCACAATGGCCGGAACCAAGCCTTGTTCATTGCGCTTAAGGCGCGCGGCAATATCTGGAGCTAAGTCGAATTCAGCTGGATTGGTGGAATTGCTCACGCGCGCACCTCAAAACCAGAATTAGAAAGCTCGGTCTTTACTTCTTCGATCGTAACTTCACCGAAGTGGAAGATGGAGGCCGCAAGCACCGCGTTGGCGCCAGCTTCCACCGCTGGTGGGAAATCAGCGGCTTTGCCCGCACCGCCCGATGCAATCACCGGTACTGAAACCTCTTTGCGTACGGCTTCAAGCAACTCGATATCGAATCCATCGCGTGTGCCATCACCGTCCATGGAATTTAGAAGGATCTCCCCTACTCCAAGTTCTTCACCGCGGCGAGCCCATTCAATGGCGTCTAGGCCGGCAGACTTAGTACCGCCGTGAGTGGTTACCTCAAATCCGGAGGGTTGGTCGGCAGCGCGGCGGGCGTCAACGGAGAGCACAATGCACTGAGAACCGAAGATATCTGCCAGCTCTCGCAAAAGCTCTGGGCGTGCGATTGCTGAGGTGTTCACAGAGACCTTGTCTGCGCCAGCGCGCAGTAGCTCACGCACATCATCGGCGGAACGCACTCCACCGCCAACGGTGAGTGGAATGAAGACCTGGTCCGCCGTACGTCGCACAACATCCAACATCGTGCCACGGCCATGCTTAGAGGCAGAGACATCCAGGAAAGTCAGCTCATCAGCGCCTAAGTCGTTATACCGCTTAGCCAATTCCACTGGATCGCCTGCATCACGCAGGTTTTCAAAGTTCACGCCTTTAACTACTCGTCCTTGGTCAACGTCCAAACACGGAATGACGCGAATTGCCACAGCCATGACACGGGGCTCCTTCTATAACAAAGTTCGAAAATTTTAAAGTAATGCACGCATGCACATATTTAGGACTGCTTGGTTCCCACACCAGTGCGTTCGATGGAATCAATGATGGTTCCATGCACCTGATTGGTACCTACCACCAGTCCCTTGGACTTGGTGGTCCACGGGTTGCCCTGGGCATCAGTAGCAACGCCTCCCACAGACTGCACAAAGAGTGCACCGGCTGCGTTATCCCACGGATGCGGTGAGAAATTCACGGCCCCATCAAAGACGCCTTGGGCGACGAAGGCTGAGTCCAATGCGACCGAACCGGACATGCGTGGACGCAGTCCGACATTGCGGAGATCGGCAAAAAGTTCAGCTGGAAGATGCGATGAGCACCCAATATGTCCGCGCGAATCTTCAAAAGCAAGTGCTTCCGCACCGCCACCAAAGCCGGAATTTGGCCCACCCAGGCTGCGCAACTCCATTCCCTGTGCCGCCACCAAGCGGCGACCAATCAGTGGGAAATTGGCTACCGCCACAATCGGGGTTTCCTCGTGCACCAGCGCAATGACCGTTCCACACATCGGGTTACCTGCGGCGTAATTGGCAGTGCCATCAATCGGGTCAACAACCCATAGGGTCTCGCCCAGGTCGGTGCTCCCGCCGCCTTCTTCACCATAAACAGGTAGACCAGTGAAGTTGGTCAGCGCGGTACGCAGATGGTCTTCGATTGCCAAGTCGATTTCAGTGGCGAAGTCGCCTTCACCTTTAAACCGCGCCGGTGGTGCGCCAAGACCATCGATGAAGATCTGTTCTACATCATCAATAACAGCTTCAGCGATGGCAACCAGCTCTAGGGGTGAGGTCATTCGGGTTGCTCCAGCAAATCAATTGGGGTTTCTTCAGGTAATGGTTCAACTTTAGCCACTGCGTCAAGCGCTGTGGTCAGATCAAAGCGACCTTCATACAAAGCCTTACCGATGATTGCTGAGTCAATGCCCTCATTTTCATAGAGCGCAAGATTAGTGACATCTTCCAATACGGAAATACCTCCGGATGCGGTGACCTTAGCATCAGTTGCCATGGCTACTTCACGCAACAATTCCACGTTCGGGCCGGTCAAGGTGCCGTCCTTAGAGACATCGGTGACCACAAAACGGGTGCAGCCAGCCGAATCTAGGCGTTCAAGAACCTCCCAGAGATCTCCGCCATCAGATACCCAACCATTGCCGCGAGTGCGCCATTCACCGTCTATCTCACGAACCGCCAAATCAACAGCGATCTTATCGCCATGTTCTGCCAGTACTTTGGCAATCCACTCTGGGTTCTCCAGTGCCGCGGTACCAATGTTGACTCGCTGCACACCGGTATCCAATGCGCGCTTGAGTGATGCATCATCACGGATACCACCAGTCAGCTCCACCTTGATATCCAGGTTAGAGATAACTTCCGCCATCAACTCATGGTTGGAACCGCGGTTAAAAGCTGCATCCAAGTCCACAAAGTGCAGCCATTCCGCGCCTTGCTCCTGCCACTTCAAGGCGGATTCCAGCGGGGTGCCATAAGACTTTTCAGTTCCGGCTTCGCCTTGGTCCAGGCGAACAGCCTGGCCATCAACAACGTCTACTGCGGGCAATAAAGTAAAGGTCATGGTGTCTTATCCTACCTAGAGTTGTTCCAACCAGTTACGTAATAAATGCAATCCTGCTTCACCGGACTTTTCCGGGTGGAATTGGGTGGCCCAAATAGGGCCATTTTCTACTGCTGCAACGAACTTATCTTGCTCATGCTGTGCCCACGTCACCAAGGGTGGCGTCGTGATTTCAGTTTCTAAGGTCCAATCACGCACGCCATAAGTGTGGACGAAGTAGAAACGTGTATCAGCATCCAGACCAGCGAACATTTCCGAATCCGCGTGCTTTTCTACGGAATTCCAGCCCATGTGTGGCAAGACTTCGGCATCAAGACGCTCAACTAAACCTGGCCATTCACCGCAGCCTTCTGTGTGGATGCCGTGCTCATTGCCGGCATCAAACATCACCTGCATGCCCACACAAATACCCAATACTGGGCGGCCACCAGCCAAGCGCTGGCCGATGATGCGTGGGCCCTGAATCGCATTCAGCCCATCCATGCACGCAGCAAAAGCGCCCACGCCAGGTACGAGTAGACCATCGGTTTCAACCGCGACTTTCGGATCGGAGGTCACCGTGACTTGTGCTCCGACGTGCTCAAGCGCGCGCTGTGCCGAACGCAGATTTCCTGCGTCATAATCCAATAAGGCGACGTGTTTGGTGCTCATATTCATTTTTCCTTTCGCAAGCGCTTGAGGCGAGTTTTAATATTGTCATATTCACTAATTCGGTGGCGTCCGATAAACCTATCGAGGCTAGTAAGCAGCGCACCCACCAGGATGACTGCGGCACCAGCCGCGTAACCGCCGGCATAACCTGCACCAGCGACCACACCAGCAAAGACCATGGAGCCTAATCCGGTACCACCGTCATAGGCGATATTCCACAATGCGGAAGCTTCTGAAGAACGGCTGCGCGGCAAACGCGCGAACATGGACAGCAGAGCTTCTTGCTGAACCACACCGAAACCAGCACCGAAGAAGGCTGCGGCAACCACCAGCCACCACACGGACCAGCCACCCACGATGGTCGCTGACATCAAAGCCATGCCCGCAAAAGAGGTCAGCTGGCCCGGAATGTACAACCGGCCCGGCTCGCCAATACGGTCAGCGATAATGCCCGCGAAGTAGCGGGAAATCATCGCGCCACCGCCCACGATAGACAGCATGACGCCGCCGAGTGCTGCACCGGTGACCGGATCAATATCAGTCACTGTGGCCGGCAGGAATGAAGACACCACACCGTAGCTCATGGAAATCGCGCTCAGTCCCAGTGCTGGGACCAGAACAAGCTTCCATATTGACACACGTGGTTTGGCGCTTTCAGAACTCACTGAACCATCGGCGTCCGTATCCGGCTGAGCATAGATATCTGGGATTCTAAAGACCATGCCGACAGCGATTACACCAATAACCGCGGCGGTGGCATAAGTGGCTCCATACCCCAGCGATGAAGACATCATCAGACCAATGGGCAAAAAGACCATCTGCGAGGCACCGACAAAGACACCCAGCGTGCCCGTCGCTTTGCCTAGATACTTCAGCGGAACTAATTCCGCCATCAGGGCTGATTCAGCAACTGTTAACGCGCCGAAACCCGTTCCGCGCAGGGCTGAGAATAACAGCACAGCCCAGGCATCAGTTCCTAAAAGGTGCCCCAGTGCGGGAACACCCAGCATGAACGCAGACACTGCCATCACCGAGCGATAGCCGAACTTACGCAGCATCCACGGCGTGAAAATCTGCGTCGCTACAGTTGCGGCCATGAAGACACCGGTCGATGCACCAGCCAGAGCTGCTGAACCGCCGTCTTCAAGAACCTGTGTTGGCACCACAGGCAGCAATAAAGACCAAGCACCGAATGCTGCGGCCACAGCCACCATCGTGGGAGCAAACCCAGGCACCTTCCACAGACTCATCTTCTCTGGGGCAAGAGAAGCATCCGGTCCCATCTTGGGAGCAGGTGTGTTGAGGTTTTGGGTGCTATCGACGGTGTGGAGCTTGTTCTTTTTGCCTGCGTTCTTGCGATCTTTAGCCAATTAGGGCATCTCTCCTATCATCCACGCTATTGCCATCGCGGTAGCCGCGAGTGCCAAAATGCTGGCAACAGCTGTCCAGAATTTAGAACCTTGTTGGTAAGCAGCCCATGCGCCTCCCACCAAAAGTCCTGCCAGGAGGAACATCAACCACACAATCAAATACATGGCGGAGTTTACAGCGCTCCCTTAGTTGAGGGAACTCCCGTTGTCCGTGGATCGTTTTCAACTGCTTGACGCAGCGCACGTGCCACAGCCTTGTACTCAGCTTCGGTGATATGGTGCGGGTCGCGGCCATAACGCACATTGACGTGCAGCGTGGTCTGCGAATGGATGGCGAAGGTTTCAAAAAAGTGGCGATTAATCACGGTGGCGTAGTGTCCGCCGATGATCTGCCATTCCATGTTCTCTGGCTCGCCATTCATCACGTAATACGCGCGACCAGAAATATCGATGACTGCCTCAACCAAAGCCTCATCCATCGGCAACAGCTGGGAGCCGAAACGGCGAATGCCCTTCTTATCCCCAATTGCATCAGAAAATGCGCGGCCCAAAACAATCGCGGTGTCTTCAACCGTGTGGTGCGCATCAATCTCAACATCACCCTTTGCTTGGACCTTGAGATCAAAGCTGCCGTGAGTAGCAAAAGCCGTCAACATGTGATCGAAGAATGGCAGTCCAGTTGAAATCTCAGATTTACCACTGCCATCGAGGTTGATCTCAACCCGGATATCTGACTCGGAGGTAGTCCTTTGTGCTACACCAATCCGATTCGCCACTTTTAGCTCTCCTTAATAATCACTGTTGCTGCTTCCAAGAAAGCATCATTTTCTGCCGGCAGACCAACCGTTGCGCGCAGGTATCCGGTTACTCCAACATCGCGAATGAGTACTTCACGTTCGAGGAATTTCTTCCAAATCTCATGCTGATCCTCAAATTGCCCGAAGAAGATGAAGTTGGATTCACTCGGAATAACCTTATATCCGAGCTTAACCAAAGTCTCCACAACGCGGTCACGCTCAGCTGCAATCTTAGCGACTGTGGACAGGGTGTCTTCGCTGTGGCGCAGTGCCACGATTGCTGCTGCCTGGGAGAGACTAGACAGGTGATAAGGCAAACGAACCAGCATGACTGCTTCAATAAACGCTGGTGCTGCGATGAAGTACCCTAGTCGGCCGCCGGCATAGTCGAATGCCTTAGACATCGTCCTTGAGACCACGAGCTTAGTTGGGTACTTCTCCAATAACGTTACTGCTGACGGACTCGGGCTAAATTCCGCATAAGCCTCATCCACGATCACAATCCCTGGTGCGGCATTGATGAGTTTTTCAATATCTTCCAGGCTCGTCACATCACCTGTTGGGTTATTAGGAGTGGTGACAAAGACAATCTCTGGCGAGTGTTTATCAATCGCAGACAGTGCGGCGTCCATATCGATGGAGAAATCTTCACCGCGTGGGCATTCAATGAACTCGGTTTGAGTACCGGAGCTCAAAATCGGGTGCATGGAATAAGAAGGCGTAAAGCCTAGCGCCTTGCGTCCAGGTCCTGCGAAAGCCTGCAACAGCTGTTGCAAGACTTCATTGGAGCCATTGGCCGCCCACACCTGCTCCTTGGTGATCTCCACGCCGGTTTGCTTGCTGATGTACTGCGCCAAAGATTCACGCAATTCCACCGCGTCGCGCTCTGGATAGCGGTTGAGATCGCGGGAAATCATACGAATCTCAGCAATGAGATCCGCGATCAGTTCATCTGATGGCGGATAAGGGTTCTCATTGGTGTTGAGCTGATAGGCCACGTGCAATTGTGGTGCACCATAGGCAGATTTGCCACGCAATTCATCACGCAGCGGAAGGTCGTCGAGTGTCACGTCCTGAGCATGAGTGTCAGTCATGAAAGTGCTCTCCTTAGAAAGGCTTGGGTAGCAAAGCTGGGATAGCGAAGCCAGGTGAGTTTTTATTTAGGATTCAAAGCGCGCGCGAATTGCTTCACCGTGCGCGGGCAGGTCTTCTGCATTAGCGAAATTCACCACGGCATCTGCAACCTCTGCCAGGCCTTGGAGGTCATACTCAATGAGATTGACCGGACGCAAGAAGGTATGCGTGGAGAGCCCCGGGTTAAACCGCGCGGTGCCGGATGTTGGCAGCACGTGATTGGAGCCTGCGCTGTAGTCACCCAGTGGAACTGGAGAGTAATCGCCCACGAAGATGGCGCCAGCGTGCTTGATTCGCTCCGCTACCCCACGGGCGTCACGGGTATGAACTTCCAGGTGCTCAGCGGCATAAGCATCCGCTACGGCAATACCATGCTCGAGGTCATCCACTAGGACCACGCCAGATTGTTCGCCGCGCAGGGCTTCTTCTGCACGCTCGGCATTAGCAGTTGCGGTGTAGCGCTTTTCAATTTCCGCAGACACTTGGTTCGCCAATTCTTCAGAATCGGTAATCAAGACACTCGCTGCCATCGGGTCATGCTCAGCCTGTGAAATCAGGTCATAGGCTACATAGACGGGGTTCGCCGAATCATCGGCAAGCACGGCAATCTCGGTTGGCCCGGCCTCGGCATCGGTACCGACGAGGCCGCGCACCAGGCGCTTGGCTGCGGTGACGAAGATATTGCCAGGGCCGGTAATCATGTCGACTGGCTCCAGCTCAGCTTCATCATCGCCATAAGCCAAAAGCGCGATACCCTGCGCGCCTCCCACAGCCCAGACTTCATCCACGCCCAGCATTGCACACGTCGCGAGCACGGTTGGGTGCGGCAATCCACCGAATTCCTTCTGCGGCGGGGATGCTACGACCAGTGTGCTTGCACCAGCTTCTTGGGCCGGAACGGTATTCATGATGACTGATGATGGATACACGGCTTTACCGCCTGGCACGTACAGGCCCACGCGCTCCACAGGAAGGAATACTTCCGTCACGGTGGCACCTTCAGACAGCGTGGTGGTGTGAGACTGTGGCTTTTGCTCAGCGTGGACCTTGCGGACCCGCTCGATGGAGGTTCCAATAGACGCCTTGACCTGAGGATCAAGGGTGTCCACGGCGTCTTGCAGAGCAGAATCCGGAACACGAATGGCTGCTGGCTTGATGCCATCAAATTGCTCTGAATACTCCAGCGCCGCTTCTGCCCCTCGATGCTGAATCTCTGACACTATCGGAGCTACTTTTTCCACGACTGAGGCGACGGATGTGCCGCCGCGCGGGATGACTCGGCGTAGCTGGGAAGTCTTCAGATTTCGCCCTCGAAGGTCGATGACACGCAACATTGAGCAGGCCTTTCCACAACGGTTTATTAGGTGCTTTAACCTATCATACGACCGCTATTAGACAGCTTGTATGTTCAGCTCCCCTTTAGGCCACTGACTGGCCCACCTCAACTGGTGGAACCCGATCGGAATGAGCGTCTGATTCAGAAGAATCATCAAGCACGAGATACAAGCCCGACCAATAGACCAGCAGCGCAAGAAATGGCGCAGCTGCGAGGCCATAGAGCGGGCTGAAGGTTGGTGCCCAGCTAATTTCACTGCCGACTTCTGCATCAATATCCGGCATGGTCGGTGCGGTGAAACCGCCGACTAACCAAAAGACCAAAGAGCCCGCCACTGACAATAAACCGATGGTGATTAAGGTAGACAGGCTCCGGCGGGACTTGGCGTATTTAAATACCCCGAAAGACAACACCCCGGCGAGCAACATGGTGGCGACTACGAAGGTGCCAAAGCCCTGAAATTGCGCATTGGAGCTGGTATCAATGGCAAAACCACCGCCCTCAACGGCGGTTGCTGTCATCGTCGGACGCCACAGCCCCCACAGAGCGCCGAAGATGGCATAGACAGCGATAAATAATGCAATGAGCCCCGCACCGAAACCGACGGTACGGGGAATTTTAATAGAAGCCACGGCTATTAAGAGTAACTAAACAATCTGCTTAGTTACACATCGTCCAACGGCCCTCTTCATTGCGGAACTTCATCACCGAGGAGTCAATGCCTTCACCGGTGTTGACGGTAACGGTTGCGGAAGCTTCATTGCCATTAACTACTAAGTCATCAACAGACTCCACGCCTGCGGAGTCCCATGCTGGGGAGACCTCGCTCATTGGCACGTTAGGCAACACGTTGTAATCGATGTCTCCTGCACCCTCGGTGTTCGCTAGAACCTCGGCACAGGTATTTTCCGGAATGTAACGAACCCACTCATGTAGGGTCTCGGCTTCATACCAACCACCAACGAGGCCGGAAATCGCAGCGCTCGTTGCCTCATCAGCTGGCTGGCCGCCTTCAACTGGCTGTAGGTCTTCCGTTGGCAGTGGATTATTTCCAGCGACTGCATCCGTCGCAGGGTCACCAGCTGGTGCCGCTGGTTCCTCAGGAGCTGCCTGAGCCTGGGTATCGGTCTCTTCTGCAGTCTCTTCTTCGGTTTCTACCTCAGAAGTTGCTTCTTCACTAGTGGTTTCTTCCGCACTAGTGGTCTCTTCCGCGGAGGTTTCTTCGACGGTAGAGGCGGCAGCCGCGGTGGTGGTTGCCTCCTCATCGCTTTCACCAGAGCTACAAGCAACTAGGGCTAAAGGTGCAACCAGTGCGAGTGCAAGGGCGGGCTTTTTCAACGGATTTGGAAAAGACAAGTTTTCTCCTGAGTTAGTTACTGCTTGCTACAAGGTATGAATGCCGTGAGACTATCAAATACGAACAATCCTCACACTCATACATCGCAACACGCTTCGTGTTCGTTATATCCTAACAATTCATTGATTCGTACCCCTTTAAGAAATCCTCAAAGAAACCTGTGAACATGAACGCGTCATGCCACTCTAGACTTCATTGGTAACTTGGGTATGCTCAGATACCGTGCAATTAACCCGCGACGATATTATTTCCACCGCAGTAGAGCTTCTAGACTCCTACGGTTTTGCGGACATGACCATGCGTAGAATCGCCACCACACTGGGGGTAGTGCCCGGCGCGCTGTACTGGCATGTGGCCAATAAACAAGCCCTCATCGCTGAGATCGCAGTATCCTTTGTGTCCCATCTCGATGGTGAATCAACAATGGAGCTGGTGAAGAATCTGCGGTCGATTCTGCTTGCGCACCGCGATGGCGCCGAGTTGGTGACCGCAGCACTCTCCCAAGCCAACTCGCCGACATGGAACCGGCTTACCAAGATTTTTTCTGATTCTTTATCTGATACCGGTGCTGATGATCTACAACGCGATGTGGCCGCGCAAACTCTCATCCACTTGGTTTTGGGCGCAACGGTGATGGATCAAAACCGTACGCAATTAGCTGAGCTCACCGCCACTGCTGAGAAGGGCACGACCAGTGAATCTGACTCTCACGACTTCGCGCTTTTGCAGGGCGCTGAGTTCATCATCGCAGGAGTCACTGCTTCTGCCAACGGGTCTTTATAAAGCGCCAGATTGCAGCTAGTGCATTAAGCTAGCGAAGCATGACGGCTTCAATTGGTTCCATCACGCAACAGTGGCCAGGCAGTGCTTATCCACTGGGTTCTTCTTTTGACGGCGCGGGCACGAACTTCGCCATCTTTTCTGATATCGCAGAGAAAGTTGAGTTGTGCCTGATTGATGAGGACTTCAATGAAGTTCGAATTGAGATGGAAGAAGAAACCGCTCAGGTATGGCACTGCTACCTGCCCACCGTGGGTCCCGGCCAGCGCTATGGTTACCGCATTCATGGTCCTTATGATCCGGAGCATGGACTGCGCTGCGATCCGAGCAAATTATTGGTTGACCCTTATGCGCATTCCTTTGAAGGCGACTTTGATGGGGATCCTTCGCTGTATTCCTATGACATCACTGCCGAGCCAGCAGGTAGTGGCCGCAATGAAGAGGATTCTTTGGGCCACACCATGTTGTCTGTGGTCATTAACCCTTATTTCAATTGGAAAGGTGACCGCCGCCCGCGCACGCCCGAGTCCGAAACCGTCATTTATGAAACCCACGTCAAGGGCATGACCATGACGCACCCAGATGTTCCAGAGTATCTTCGCGGAACGTATGCGGGTATGGCGCATCCAGCGATTATCAACTATTTCAAAGATTTGGGTGTGACTGCGGTGGAGCTGCTCCCCGTTCACCAATTCTTGCAGGATGACCGTCTGCGCAAATTGGGTTTGCGTAATTACTGGGGTTATAACACCTTTGGTTTCTTTGCCCCACAGCAAGATTATGCTTCTGACCGCACACCAGGTGGTGCGGTCGCTGAGTTCAAATCGATGGTGCGTGCCTATCATGCCGCGGGCATCGAAATTATTTTGGACGTGGTGTATAACCACACTGCTGAGGGCAATCACTTGGGCCCCACCATTGCCTTCCGCGGAATTGATAACCACGCCTACTACCGCCTGGTCGATTCCGATAAGTCCAAGTACATGGATTACACCGGCACCGGTAACTCGTTGAATGTCCGCCATCCACACTCGCTGCAGATGATCATGGATTCGCTGCGCTATTGGGTCAAGGAAATGCGCGTGGATGGTTTCCGCTTCGATCTGGCATCCACGCTGGCGCGTGAGCTGGATGATGTGGATAAACTAGCGACCTTCTTTGATCTCGTACAGCAGGACCCCGTGGTCAGCCAGGTCAAGCTCATCGCTGAACCGTGGGACATTGGCCATAATGGCTACCAGGTGGGTAATTTCCCGCCGATTTGGAGCGAATGGAATGGGAAGTACCGCGACACGGTTCGTGATTTCTGGCGTGGTGAACCAGCTACCCTGGGCGAGTTTGCGTCGCGCCTGACGGGTTCTTCTGACCTTTATGCCAATAATGGCCGCCGTCCTACTGCTTCCATTAACTTCATTACGGCACATGATGGTTTCACCCTGGCTGATTTGGTGTCTTATAACGATAAACACAATGAACCTAATGGCGAAGATGGCCGCGATGGCGAAAGTCATAACCGGTCCTGGAACCACGGTGTGGAAGGCCCCACCGATGATGAGGAAATCCTGCGTATTCGCCGCCGGCAGCAGCGCAACTTCATCACCACGCTTCTCCTCTCCCAGGGCACGCCGATGCTGTCGCATGGCGATGAAATGGGTCGCTCCCAAGCGGGCAATAACAATGTCTACTGCCAAGATAATGAGACAGCGTGGATGGACTGGTCTTTACTGGAGATGGAGAAGCACGCGGAGCTTCATGAATTCACCCGTCGGGTGATTGCCATTCGGCACCGCCACCCAGTGTTTCGCCGCCAGCGCTTCTTCTCTGGCGGACCTTTGGGCGCAGATGTCCGTGACCGCGACGTCGCATGGCTCGTGCCGTCGGGCCGTTTGATGAATCAGGATGACTGGGACCATGACTTTGGCAAGGCATTGATGGTGTATCTCAATGGCGATGCGATTACTGAGCGTGATAGTTCAGGTCAGGTCATTGAGGATGATTCTTTCCTCATGATGTTCAACGCGCACCATGAAGAAATTGAGTTCCACCTGCCGTCCAAAGATTTGGGCGCCGAATGGCAGCTGATGGTCGATACCGCATATCATGGCGGCTACCCTAAAGAGGACGTAATTATCCAAGCAGAGGGTACGATTTTAGTTCAACCCCGTTCGGTTCTGGTCTTGAAACAGACAGAACCGCCGGTTCATGAACCAGCAAATGCATCTCCTACTGGGCTTTCGGTTGGGTCGGTTCTGCAATCTCAACCGCAGCCTGGTCAGACCGTCAAGTCTGACCAGTCCGACATGGTCAACCAAAGTAACCAGGACGACCAGAATGAAGTGGAAGTAGAAGATGATGACACTGGCGATGAGCAGGCGAAAGAGCACGATAATCAGCAATAGTTTCGCAAGAAAGGCGTGAGCACCTACCGTGGCGGTCAAAACTCTCGGAGCCTCAATTTCCATCGAGCAAGGCGAGATAGTCTATGTTCCCTCCCAGCTCAGTTCCTCGCTGACCGGCGAACTGCGCCGCACCATTGCGCTCACAGACATCGAAGATGTTGAGGCCACGCAGCCAAGTAGCACCTCGGCTGGTGAGATGGTCATCCATCTGGCTGGTGCCGATGCTTTTCACATCGGCTTTGCTCCCAACCAGGACGCGACAGCGTGTGCCAAGTGGATTAATGATGTGCGCAAAGATCCTGCTGCCGCCACTGCTGCACCCGCGCCGAGTGCTGCCGCTGGTGAGCTAAAAGCAGGACTCACACCTGGCCTGGACTTCGTGGCCGTGGATGTGGAGACCGCTAATGGCAACTGGGCATCAATCTGCCAGATTGGTGCGGTGCGCTTTGTCGATGGCCAAGAGACCGAATCCCAAGTGTGGCTGTGCCGCCCACCAGAAGGAATCGACCATTTTGATGACATAAATATCTCTATCCACGGCATTACCGCAGATGATGTGAAAGACGCTCCCACTTTTGCTGAAGCCGCCGGAGAGCTGCTGACCTTTATGCGCAGTGACGTGTTGGTCGCGCATAATGCGCAATTCGATTCCACCGCCCTGCGTTCAGCATTTTTGCGTTCGCAGATACCGGTACCAGAGATCAATCTGGCATGTTCATTGGCTTTGGCCAGGTTTGCATCGAAAAGCAAAGTGCTCTCCGTTGCCAACCATAAACTGCCAACGGTGGCAAAGGCCGTTAACTTTGGCGACTTCACGCACCATGACGCGCTCGCTGATGCCCGCGCGGCCGGTCATATCGTCTCTGCCCTAGCACCCGCATTCGGTGCCACCAGCGGTCAGTGGACTGTGCGCGATGTCTTCGACGCACAAGGCTTCACGCTGGGTGAAATGACGCCCGAGCACATCATGCCCGTGCTGCGCAAAGATACTGCACCGATTTCACCAGAGGACCTCGGCGCCGGAACTGATTTCCGCGACCGCACCTCCACTGACCCATGGGCCGCACAAGATCCTGAGCCAGCCACGAAAACGGGCAAGGAAGAAGCAAAGGACAAGCCGCAACGCCGCCCAGCGCCGTGGGAGTCGGTGGCAACACCGGATAAGGTGCCAGAGCCAAACGCTGATGCGGATAAAAACTCACCGCTTTATGGCCACAACGTGGTTTTGACTGGTGATTTCGATCCTTTCGATAAAGGCGTGCTGTGGAATGGCATCGCACACTTTGGTGGCCAGGTGGCAAAGAACGTGACCAAGAAGACCACCATCTTGGTCATTGGTGAGTGGGCAAGCAAAACCAGTAAGGAAAAGCGTGCTGATGAGCTCAATGAGAAAGGCCAAGGCATTGATGTGTGGCCTGCCGCCAAGCTCTTTGAAGTACTTGATCTAGAAACCGAACCACCGTTCTAGTCCTTACTCAAGGAACCTTTAGGGAAGCGAGCCAGTCTATTAAGGCATCACCATTAGATGCCTTCCACGAGGAGACGTAGACCATGCTCGCTGAACTCATTGATATCTCTTATGCCCCTGCCCTATCGCCGAAGGGTTTGCGCCCGGTCATTCACCCGAAAGACTGGGTGGATTCCCGGCCACGATCTGAAGATGGTTTCTCAGATGAGCTCGCAACGTTGGCGCTGTCACCTTCATTGCGGTTGGGGCTCCAATGCGACGGGCTCAATCTGAGTCAACGCAGCTTGGATAGCTTGGGTCTAAGCATTCATACTGCATGGGATTTCTCTGCCATCAATCTAGAACGCGCTGCACGGACCCCTGCCGGCATCGAGTTTTCTACTCGATGTGCATCCACGCTGCTAGGTGTAGATGCCCCTCCCGGGCTGGAGGTAAAAGTACGCGGCGCTGATATTTCTTGCTGGCTGGCGCACCCGCAAACTTTTAGCATCCTGCACCGTCATCTATTGCGGATTACTCGTGCACAGACCCTGGTATATGTTTTAACCAAGAAACAATCACTGTTGGCTTTCATTGATGTCCCGGCACAAGCTGTGTCCATCATTGCTGCTTCGCTGCGTGGCCCTGCCCGATTCCCGTTATTATGGGCACATGGATTTCCACAGGAGTATCGTGGCACATCCTGCATTAATAATTAAGGAGAGTCGATCCTCATGGCTGAATCCCCCATCTCCAAGCTGAGCAATCAGTATCACGAGTGGGTCCGCGCCAACCCACGGGCAGCGCGCGACTTTCGGGATGCCATCGAAGACCTACTCAATGACGCCGGCATCATCTTCGACCGCGTTGCAGCGCGTGTGAAAGGCTGGCCCTCTTTGAAGGCTAAAGCCAAGAAGCGCAATGCTGCGGGTGAGTACATGTACCCGCATCCATGGGATGACATTCAAGACATCATCGGCGTGCGGGTGTCGGTCTTTCACTCCACCGTGATTCCCGAAGCAATCACGGTCTTTGGTGATTCCTTTGAAGTGATCAAGTCCGTGGATAAAGCCGCCGAAACCCGCGTGGCTGGCGGTTTCGGGTATGGCTCGCACCACCTAGTGTTGCGGGTGACTGAAGACATGGAAGACCTCGCTGCATTTGTGGGAATGCGGTTTGAGGTCCAAATCCGCACCGTGCTGCAGCATGCCTGGGCAGAATTTGAACATGACATCCGCTATAAGCAAGGACCGGGTGAGCTTTCCCCGCAGGTAGACCGTCTCTTTACCTTGGCGGCTGGTTTGATTGAGCTGGCAGATAATCAATTTGATGAAATCGCTGCGCTCAAAGACCCGGATGAGGACACCGACTCTGATCTGGAAATCTCGGCCGAAACCCTACCGGGCATTCTGGCGGTATTGCTCAATCAGCGTTTCCCGCGCTCACGCTCTGAACATTATCGCTGGTTGACTGAGCTGTTGGAATCCAATGGCATCACCACGCTCGGCCAGTTGGAAAACCTCTTGGATGAACGTGACATTGAATTAGTTCATGAAGCGATGAAATACCGCTTCCGCCCTGGCCAAGTACGTCTGATTGATGACTTGTTGCTCAACCGCTTTGGCAAAGAACATATTGAGGCCACCGGTGATTCCGGCACCCGCCGGGACCGCCGTCAGCGTCTTAATGCACGCCTGAAAGCACTGCGGGCTCTGCACACCAAGGACAGCTAACGGCTACCTTTTAGCGGCGCCGGCCGAGGAATTTCTCCATATCTCGGCGTTCTTTCTTAGTGGGACGCCCCGTGCCCGGATCACGCTTGGGTACCGCAGGCATAAATTGCTTCGGTGGTGGCGGTGGTGCGTGATCGGTATAGCAGGTACGCGCAACGGGCGCACCAACGCGTTTGCGGACGGTGCGCAGGATTTCTAAATCATATTCATGATGGTTCTTCCACACCCGAACGCGGTCACCAGGCACAACCTGCTGGGCAGGTTTTACGGCATTACCGTTGAGTTTTACATGCCCTGCACGTACGGCATCGGCTGCTTCACCGCGGGTTTTAAACATACGCACGGCCCAAATCCAGGCATCAATGCGTACGGGAAGGCCATCAGTATCCGCTGTTATTTTCGTTGACAATCTTTTGAATCTTCATCCAATTAGACACACCGCCAACAACAGCGACGACCAGACCGATTGAGAGCCACAACCAGGAACTACCAACCAGAACCAACCCAGCAAGAAGGCCACCGCCCACACCAGCAACAACAGAGATAACACCGTTGCGCGCGTGCTTGCGGACTTTCTGCTTCTTCAGCTCAATAGGGTTATTCGGACGGGGCTGCATTGTCATGGGATCTATCCTAATCGATTATTGCTACTTCGCTATTTCCACCCATTGGGTGCCAGCTTCTTTAGCTTCCGCACTAGCTTGGGTTAATGCCGCGATCGTATCAAAAAGTTCTATTTCCCCACCTGGCGCAACTGCCAGGGTCATGGTAGCCATGGACGCATAGTCCACGCCGAGGACATCATAGCCACGGTTGCGTAATTCAGCTTCCCAGCGGCCGGCCTCCGCATGCGGGGCGTTCAGGGTATAAAGCTTGCGAATGCTGCGCTCTACTGGTTCCACGAATTCCATGGCTTCACTGACCACACCACCATAAGCATGGACCAGTCCCCCAGCGCCTAGCTTGACCCCACCGAAATAGCGGATGACTACCGCGGCGATATCCATCATGCCGGAACCTTTGAGCACATCCAGCATGGGTTTGCCGGCTGTGCCAGAAGGTTCCCCATCATCAGAGGAACGCTCCACCGGATGCGAATCTTCCACGTGGTAGATATACGCTGAGCAATGATGGCGCGCATCGGGGAAACGCTGGCGTGCCTCATCAATGAAAGCGCGGGCGGATTCATCATCGGTAACCCGCGCGATCAGGCAGATAAAGCGCGAGCGCTTGATCTCTATTTCATGCTCCACTGCCGCATCAGCAGCGGGACGGGTATAAGTATTATGCACTTGCCACCAAGAAGTCATATTCCGGGGTGCCCGGCTTCAATTGCTGGCAATCAATGCGGGATTCTCCCATCCGCTCCAGTAGGCCATCAATGCCACTTGCCTCACCCAGCTCAATACCCACCAGGGCGGTACCGGTTTCACGGTTATTGCGCTTGAGGTATTCAAAGAGCGTGATGTCATCATTCGGGCCCAAAATATTGGACAAGAAATCACGCAGCTGGCCTGGCTCTTGCGGGAAGTTCACCAAGAAGTAATGCTTAAGGCCACGGTGCACCAGAGAGCGCTCCATAATTTCTGCATAGCGCAGAACGTCATTATTGCCGCCAGAAATTACACACACGACGGTCGAGCCTGGGCGCAGGCTCACCTTGCTGAGACCTGTAACGGACAGCGCACCGGCAGGCTCAGCGATGATGCCTTCATTTTGGTATAGCTCTAGCAGCTCGGTGGACACGGCACCTTCGGTGACGGTATCCCAGTGCAAACGGCCGCGGTTAGCGTCCAAGATGGCATAAGGGATCTTGCCGATTTGCTTGACAGCCGCACCATCAACGAAGGGGTCAACGGCTTCCAAGGTGACTGGCTCATCAGCCTCTAGCGCCGCAGTCAGTGATGCCGCACCAGCCGGTTCAATACCAATCACGCTGGTGCGCGGCGCCATATCAGCGAGATAGCTGGTGATACCCGCCAGCAATCCGCCGCCGCCGACAGGAACGACCACGGTATCTAAGGAACGGCCCTGTGCGGACAGCTGCGAGATGATCTCAGCGGCAACGGTGCCTTGCCCAATGACAGTGTCACGCGCATCGAAAGGCTCGATGAATGTCGCGCCACGTGCTGCGGCGTCTTCGCGGGCAGCGGCCGCCGCTTCATCAAAGTTTGCACCAGTGACAACGAGTTCCACTGAATCGCCGCCGTGTACCATGATGCGGTCGCGCTTTTGCTTCGGGGTCGGCCCTGGAACATAGATTTTACCCTTGATACCCATGGTGCTGCAGGCATAGGCCACGCCTTGAGCATGGTTGCCTGCCGATGCCGTTACAATTCCCGCGGCCTTTTCTTCATCAGTGAGATTGGAGATGGAAAAGAACGCGCCGCGGATCTTGTAGGAGCGTACTCCTTGGAGGTCTTCGCGCTTCAAAAAGACGTCACAACCAGTCTGTTCCGACAACCGCGGGCAGTACTGCAGCGGCGTCGGCGCAATCTCAGAAGAAATTCGTGCTTGTGCCAGCTGAATGTCGCTTGCGCGAACTGGGACGAATTCTTCTGCATTGACCTTCTGGTTAGTACTCATGACCAAGCATTTTAATACCTCACACTCTGTGATGGTGGCGTTGCCCCCAGGAAAATCAAATTCATATGAATTTTACCTTTCGGCCACAGACACTCCATCTAAATGTTGCCATGACATCATTTTTAGACGCGAAGATATCTCAGTCACCATACAGGAAATTTATAACTATCCCCAAGGAGCTGTTAATGTCCATTCGTCGTCGCGCTATTTCCCTGTGCGCTGCTGTTGCCCTCACCGGCGGGATCATCTCCCCTGCTGTTGCCAATGCACAGGATTTCAACGGAATCGTTGATAACGTTCACACTGATTCCGCTGCTGATGCAACGATCAACATGGCGCCAATCGGAAACTACGCATCCGGCGAACTGGGCGTTTCTGCTGCAGAAATCGTTGCTTACCACGCTGATTCCCAACGCATCCTGGTGGTTAATGCTCAGTCTGGCCAGATTGATGTTTTGGATGCTTCCAACCCAGAGACACCAACCAAGATCGGTTCTGTTTCTGCTGGCGCCGATAAGGAGATTAACTCCGTTGCGGTGCGTGAAG
This sequence comes from Corynebacterium sp. L4757, assembly GCF_043673995.1. Classification (NCBI taxonomy): domain Bacteria; kingdom Bacillati; phylum Actinomycetota; class Actinomycetes; order Mycobacteriales; family Corynebacteriaceae; genus Corynebacterium; species Corynebacterium sp. L4757. Next base: position 446,658 of record NZ_JBIMEN010000001.1, read on the forward strand.
ACGGCCTGGCTATCGCTGCGGTTCAGCAGTCCAATAAGTTGCTCGCTGGCGAAGCTCTCTTCTTTGATGTCGCTGCAGAAGACCTAGACTCTGCTGAGCTCGGCCGTGTCAGCATTGGCTCCTTGCCAGATAACGTGCACATTACCGAAGAAGGCCATTACGCACTGGTTGCTAATGAGGGAGAGCCTTCCAATGAGCTCAACACTGAGGGCACCGCTTATGTAGAGGATCCAGCCGGTTCCGTATCTATTATCGCTTTGCCGGAGACCGTTGCCGCTGCTGCCCAGGGCGATGTTCGCACCGCTGGCTTCGAGGCCTTCGACGCACCAGGTGCACTGCACGAGGACATCCGCATCTTCGGCCCAGAAGATCACCACAATCAGCCATCACTAGACCTGGAGCCAGAGTACGTAGCTTCCGCAAATGGCAAGGCGTTTGTCACATTGCAGGAGAACAACGCCATCGCCATCATCGACATCGCCTCCGCTTCCGTCGAGAATATCGTGCCAGCACACATCGCTGACCACACCCAGGTTGCTATTGACCCTTCCAACAAGGATGACGCCGCTGAACTGCGCACCATCCCGGTCAAGGGTCTGAGCATGCCAGACTCCATCCATGCATTCACCGCTAATGGCCAGACCTACTTCGCTACCGCGAATGAAGGCGACGCACGCGAGTGGGGCGTGGAAGAAGAAGACGGCGGCTCCGGTGTTTACACCGATGAAATCGAGCTGGCTGACGCCGTGGAAGATGGCCTAGTGTGCGAAGGTGCACTCGGCGATGTTGATCTGGAAGCACTTGCTGAAAAGGAAGTTGCTGGCAACTTGAAGCTGTCCAATGCTTCCGGCTGGAATGCTGAGGAAGAATGCTTCGACGAGCTATATGCCTATGGCTCCCGTTCCTTCTCTATCTACGATGCACAAGGCAACGTAGTCTTTGACTCCGGTTCGAAGTTCGAAGAAGTCACCGCATCCTTGAATGCTGCAGGCGTCTTCCACCACAATGCGGATAACGAAGATCCGGATTTTGACGACCGCTCTGATAACAAGGGCCCAGAACCAGAGGCGTTGACCATTGGTCAGATTGGTGACCGCACCTTTGCTTTCATCGGCGCTGAGCGCGTCGGCGGCATCTACGTCTACGATGTAACCGACCCAGCAAATGCCAAGTACCAAACTTACGTCAACAACCGTGACTTCACTGTTGAATATGATGATGAAAACTATGAGTCCACCAAGCTAGCTGGCGACTTGGGTCCTGAGGGCTTTGCATTCATCAATAAGGAAGACTCACCTAATAATGAGCACCTGTTGGTTGTGGGCAATGAGGTTTCCGGCACCACCACCGTCTACCAGATTGAAGACCTGCTGGATGAAGGCGATGACAACACCGATGATGAGACCCCAAGCTCCGGCAATGGTTCCGACGACAGTTCCGCTGATGGTTCTAACCAGGGCTCTAACTCAGATTCCGGTTCTGCCCTCGCGGGTGGCGTTGTCGTAGCTATCGCTGCTGTCCTGGCTGCAGTTGTTGGCGCAGTAGCCGTTGTTCCTGGCTTGAAGGAGCAGCTGCTCAACGTCTTGCCAGCTGATATTCGCGCGCAGGTGAACGCACACCTGTAAAAGTGATGTGGTGTGGAAAGTTTCTCTTTTGACTATCGCGATACAGGTAGGCCTGCTACATTCATTGGAGTATTAACGCTATCTGCCTCCCAAGGAGAAATTTTCCATGCGCAATTCCCGCCTCGCAGTCGCTGTTGTAGCCGCAACGAGCGTCGCCGTTTCTGCTCTCACCCCTGTTGCAGCAACCGCACAGGTCATGTCTTCTCCCGCTCAACTGTCTTCAGGTGGCTACACCAATACCGAAGGTTTCACCGAAGAGTGCAAGGAAGCTGTTGAGCAGGAACGCGAAGAACATGAGCAGGCTGTCGAGGACGGCACCGCGGGTTCTTCCTTCATGGGCCCGCAGGAGTTAGCTTTCGGTATTGCTAATGGCTACGGTTCCTCAGGCATGCCAGATGATCCTGATTGCATCGAGGAAGAAGAAGAGCGCGCTGAGGACGAGCAGTGGGAGCAGGTTCCTGATTCTTTGCAGTCGATGCGTGGTAATGACACCACAGACTTGATCTTCGCTGTTGTAGGCGGAATCCTCGCTGTTGGTGCCTCTGTCACCCAAGCTGCCACCATCCTGGCTGCGTTTTCCCCTGATGTTCGCGACCAGATCCGCACCGCGCTCGAGCAGGCAGGTTTCCACTTCTAAACCCCTAGATTCCGGAGCCAAGCATTCCGGAACCGCGGATTCTTTAGATATCAAAACTGCGGCCCTCTCGTTACTGATTTACTCAGTGCAACGAGAGGGCCGCAGTCTTGTTTAGGCACTGGCCTCAATATGATTTAGTACAGACGCTTGGAAGCGATTTCTGCACCCTTAACCAGGGAGTCAAGCTTTGCCCATGCGATCTGGTGATGCAGACGTCCGCCCAGACCACAGTCGGTGGATGCAACAACCTTGTCAGGTCCAACAACTTCAGCGAAGTTGGAGATACGGTCAGCAACCAGCTCAGGGTGCTCAACCACGTTGGTGGAGTGAGCAACAACGCCTGGGTAGAGCAGAACGTTGTCTGGAAGTTCAACGTCCTTCCAGATCTTCCATTCGTGTGCGTGGCGTGGGGATGCTGCCTCGAAGGAGTAGCCGCCAACCTCAGCGCGCAGGATCTCTTCCAGGATGTCACCGAATGGAACGTCGGTCACGTGTGGTCCATGCCAGGAGCCCCAGCAGATGTGCAGACGAGTCAGTTCCTTAGGAATGTCCTTGATGGAGTCATTGAGCACGTCAATGCGCTCACGGACAAAGCTGCGGAAGTCTTCGATGGAAGGCTCTGGGTTAATCTGGTCCCAAGCCTCAGCCAAGTCTGGCGCATCGAACTGAACGGTCAGGCCGGCATCAGTAATTGCCTTGTACTCGTGGGACAGTGCGTCACCACAAGCCTGCAGGACCTCAGACTCGGTCTCGTAGTACTTGTTCTTCAAACGTGCAGCAGAGCCTGGGGACAGCGCTGCAACGAAGCCGTCATTGACGTTGTGCTTCGCCATTGCATCCTTGAGGAGCTTGACGTCTGCGTCAACTTCCTTCTGGCCAACGTAAGTAATTGGGCCGGTGAACTCTGGGTTGCCTACCTTTGCGCGGCCGGTGAAGATGCCGGATTCTGGATCGGCATAAGCCTCACCGAAAAGCGCACGATCACGGCGGTCAGAGAAAGAGGTCAAGCGTGGATTGCCTGGCTCGGAACGAACAACTTCCTCGCTTGCCCAGCGGTCCACATCCGTCATGGTCAGTCCGCCCAGGCGGGAGAATGAGTAGTTCCACCAGGAACCATAGTCCACAGCACCAGAGGTAATGTGGCCGTACTCGCCTTCGTTGATGATGTCGATACCCAGCTCAACCTGGCGGGCAACGACCTCATCAACGGCCTTTTCTAAAAGCTCAAAGAAAGCGTCATCCGGAACGGAGCCGGATGCACGATTCTGATTTGCTTCAAGTAATTCTGGGGTACGTGGGAGCGAGCCAACATGAGTGGTGCGGATTTTTTGAGCCACGAGGTAATTCTCCTTCTAAGAAATAGACTGTGCTGTCTACCCTATCGTACAAAGCGGTTCAATCCCGATTTTTATTCACTCAATCGCTTAACCCAATATTCCCGCTCCCATAGTGGCTTTCAGGTCACCCATAAGGTTGGAAGAACGCTCGACGCGCAAGTGGTCACCCAAGACCATCATGGTGGATTCATCACCATTGAGCAGCGTCAGATACACATCGGAATCGCCCTTATTATTGACCAACACCTGCTTGAGCTTGGCAATATTTTCCATCGTGCACTGGTCTGTACGCATGCTTAAGCGCAAAGGCAGGCCTGCACCATTGCCAGGACCCAGCTCTGGTACGCGAATGTCATTGCAGAAGAAGCTGACGCGCTCATCACGCACGCGCACCTGGACCTTGGCCAAGATGATGTTATCTTCCACAATCTGCGGTGCCACCAATGAATAAACCTGGTTGAATACCAAAATCTCAACCTGCGCACCGTGGTGATCCTCAATGGTGACAATGGCCCAAGGCGAACCATCACGCTTAGAGAAACGACGGTCCACGCCAGAGATAATGCCGCCGATAACCATCTCCTGACCATTGCGCATCTCACCGCTCAAAATGGTGGTCAGTGCGGTATCGGTCTGCGCTGCTAGGGCATCCTCGAAGCCATCGAGCGGGTGGCCGGAGACATAAAGACCCAGCATTTCGCGCTCCAGCGCCAGCTCGTGTTTACGGTCCCAGGACTCTTCCGGCACCTCAATGGCAAATGTGGAGGCACCGGTTTCTTCATCGCCAAAGCCAGCAAAGAGGTCGAATTGTCCCTTATCAGCTGCCTTCTTGGTGGACTGAACAGAATCCACAGCGTCTTCCTGAATCAGCATCAGGCCCTTACGTGGATGCCCCAGGGAGTCAAAGGCACCAGCCTTAATCAAAGACTCCGTCACGCGCTTAGTACAAGCAACCAAGGAAATCTTGTCCAGGTAATCGCTGAAGGTCTTGAACGCACCCTTTTCCCGGCGCGAGGAGATGATGGATTCCACCACTTCTGAGCCGACGTTACGGATTGCACCCATGCCGAAGCGGATGTCTTCACCAACTGCCTCGAAGTCTTCTGCGGATTCATTAACATCTGGTGGCAACACCTTGATGCCGAGGTGACGGCAGTCAGCCAGGTAGATGGCGGACTTATCCTTCTTATCGGCCACTGAGGTCAGGAGCGCTGCCATGTACTCCGGCGCAAAGTAGGCCTTGAGGTAAGCCGTCCAGAAGGACACCAATCCGTAGCCTGCCGCGTGGGACTTATTAAACGCGTAGGACGCGAAAGGCTCGATAGTGCCCCACAGCGCGTCAACTGCCTCCTTGGAATAGCCATTGGAGAACATGCCCTGGCTGAACTTCTCATATTCCTGTGCCAGCACTTCGGGCTTCTTCTTACCCATGGCTTTACGGAAGCCATCTGCTTCGCCTGCAGTGTAATTCGCCAGTTTCTGGGAAATACGCATGATCTGCTCCTGATACACGATCAGGCCGTAGGTCTCACCCAGGATTTCCGCGAGTGGTTCTTCCAGCTCTGGGTGAATAGGCGTAATTTCTTGGCGCCCATTCTTACGGTCAGCGTAGTTCCAGTGAGCATTCACACCCATTGGTCCTGGACGGTACAGCGCCAGCGACGCGACAATATCCTTAAAGCCCGTTGGCTTCATACGTTTCAGCAGCTCCTGCATACCGCCGGAGTCCAGCTGGAACACGCCTAAAGTATCACCACGGGATAGCAGGTCATAGACATTGGCGACCTTGGGGTCATCGGCGTGAAGGTCCTCAAGGTTGAGCTCAATGCCACGGTTTTTCTTGATATTGGCCAGAGCGTCACCAATCACGGTGAGGTTGCGCAGCCCCAGAAAGTCCATCTTCAACAGGCCAATGGCCTCACATGCTGGGTAGTCCCAGCCGGTGATGTAGGCACCATCAGCAGGGCGCTTCCACATTGGAATGTGGTCCATCAAACGGACCGACGCCATAATCACCGCACAAGCATGCACACCGGCCTGACGAACAACGCCTTCCAGACCACGCGCGGTGTCATAGATCTTCTTCACATCCGGGTCGGTTTCCACCAATTGGCGAACCTCAGCTGCTTCTGAGTAGCGCTCATGATCCGGATCGGTAATGCCCTTGAGTGGAATATCCTTCGCCATGATGGCTGGTGGCAGCGCGCCGTTGATGCGGTCGGCCATCTGGAAACCAGGCTGACCAAAGTGCACCTTCGCAGAGTCTTTAATGGCCTGCTTGGTTTTCACGGTACCGAAGGTGATCACCTGGGCAATTTTGTCTTCGCCCCAGCGTTCTGCCGCGTATTGGATCATTTCACCACGACGGCGGTCATCGAAGTCGATATCGATATCGGGTGCAGATGGACGTTCCGGGTTCAGGAATCGCTCGAACAGGAGGTCATGTTCGATCGGGTCGATGTTGGTAATGGTCAGTGCATATGCAACCAGTGCACCCGCTGCGGAACCACGTCCTGGACCCACCCAGATGCCGATGGAACGCGCGTGCTTAATAATCTCAGCAACGATAAGGAAGTAGGACGGGTAGCCCTTCATATCAATGACGGAGATTTCATATTCCGCACGCTTAACGTAATCTTCTGGAACCTCGCCGCCATCGAAGCGGTCCTTAAGCCCTTCCATCACCTCATGGGTCAACCAGGAGGTTGGGGTGTAGCCTTCCGGCACGTCTGCAATTGGCATGCGGTCATGGGTGTGCTCTTCCCACAGCGAATCATAGGATTCGACGCGCTCAGCAATCCACAGCGTGTTATCGCAGCCATCCGGGACTGTGTCATCCCAGAGCTCACGCATCTGTGCCGCGGATTTGATGTAGTAGCCAGTTCCGTCGAACTTGAAGCGGTCTGGGTCCATCAGGGTCTTACCGGTCTGGACGCACAACATCGCCTCATGGGATGGTGCCTGGGATTCCAGCACGTAGTGACAGTCATTGGTCACCAATGGCGGCAGGTCTAGCTTGCGGCCAATTTCCAGCAAGCCATCACGCGTGCGCTTTTCGATGTCCAGGCCGTGGTCCATCAATTCGAGGAAGTAATTATCGCGGCCGTAGATGTCCTGCCACATCGCGGCGGCTTCGAGCGCCTCATCAAATTGGCCCAGGCGCAGACGCGTCTGCACATCGCCCGATGGGCAGCCAGTGGTCGCAATAATGCCATCAGCGTGCTCGGCAATCAGCTCCGCATCCATGCGTGGCCACTTACCCAACTGACCCTCATAAGACGCCAGTGAAGAAAGCTTGAAGAGATTGGACAGACCCGTGGCATTTTCTGCCAGCATGGTCTGGTGCAAATACGCACCCGATGCCGAAACATCATCACGCTTTTGGTCAGGAGTACCCCAAAGCTGACGCTTCTTATCAAAACGTGAGCCCGGCGCCATATAGGCCTCAATGCCGATGATCGGCTTTACCCCAGCTTTGGTCATGCGACGGTAGAAAGCATCTGAGCCGAACATGTTGCCGTGGTCAGTCATGCCCACAGCAGGCATTTCTTGCCTGGATACCTCTTCTGCCAGCAAATCTACCTTTGCCATTCCATCTAGCATGGAAAATTCAGTGTGGTTATGCAGGTGTACAAAAGAGGAATTCTTCGCCATGCCCGTCATTGTATCCACCTCCCCGCGATGGTGGGAATCCCCTGTTCGGCGTAAGGTTTATTCAGTTGGCTTAAAAACTATTTTTCCTGGGGAGGACGCATGCCTTTTGCCATTGGTGCCTATCTTTTGTGGGGTGTCTTCCCCGCGTTCTTCCCGTTGCTGCTGCCGGCATCACCGCTGGAGATTCTCGCGCACCGTGTGCTGTGGACCGTAGTCCTCATCATTATCTATCTCTTCTTTACTGGCGCCTGGCGTGAACTGACGCAGCTTTCTCGAAAGACTTGGTTGTGGCTGGCTGCTGCTTCCGTCGCCATTACGGTGAACTGGGGAACTTATGTCCTCGCGGTCAATAGCGGGCATGTGGCCGATGCCGCGTTGGGCTATTTCATTAATCCACTGGTCTCAGTTGCCCTGGGCGTGTTGATTTTGAAAGAGCAGCTGCGCAAGCTGCAGTTATCCGCAGTAGGTGTCGCCTTCATTGCGGTAATTTGGTTGACTTTCATGACTGGTGAAGGCCCATGGGTCTCCATCCTCTTGGCTGGTTCTTTCGGTATCTACGGCCTATTAAAGAAACAGGTCAATGTTTCCTCTGCCGGCTCAGTCGCCGCTGAAACCCTGATCATGACACCTGTGGCACTGGTCTACATCGGCTATCTCAGCATCAATGGTGAATCCACCTTCTTATCTGAAGGTCCCAGCCACACCGCCTTGATGATCATTTCGGGTCTAATCACTGCCCTGCCACTGATTCTTTTCGCACAGGGCGCGAAGATGCTGCCACTGTCTACAGTCGGCATGCTGCAATATATGACCCCGACAATGCAGCTACTGTGGGCGGTCTTTGTCACCCAAGAGCATATGTCCACCGAACGCTGGATTGGTTTTGTGATTATCTGGATTGCTGTGGCGCTCTACATGCTGGATTTGTTGCGGATGCGCAAAGAATCTAGTCGCATCAATCTCGATCAGCCCAAGAAGTAGCCCGATCTTTGGAGTAGCCCGTTCACGGGTAACCCTGCTATTTCTTGCGCCAGGCGCGCTTGTCTTTTTCTTCTTCCGCATTCAATGCCCAACCGGGCATGAAGAATCCGAGAATTATGCACACGATGAGCACCAGACCAAGCAATACCTGACCTTCAGCTGGTTGGTTGCCAAAGATTAAGATGCCAGCGCTAACGAGGATTCCCAGCAGCACCAGTAGATAGGCGAATTTATAGTTCGGCGGCCAAGTGCCAATAGTTTTGAGGTTATTCCACAGCTTCAAGGTTCATCACCGGCCTAATTCCGAAACTTCCCCACGCCGCATCTGATGGCACAGCTTCCACTGCAAAAACCATATCGCGGGTAGCAATTTCTGCGAGTACGTCGGGTTCTTCCCACACAATGACGGAGTTAATATCTTGCTCTCCTATTGCCCGTTCAAGCACGTCAATGCGGGTTTCTCCTTCAATGGGTTCAGGGAGATCAATCGGCACAAAGTCTTCTTCAGATATCACCGCGTTGACACGCTGTGCCCCATCTACTGCTTCAGCGGCAACCTCTGAGTCGGTGGCTTCTGTAAAGGTCACCAAAGCATAGGTTTCATCGCGTGCTTCCTCAACGCTGGTGGCAGCACGGGTCTGATACTGCTCGGCAGATTCTTCTGGCTCCGGACCTAATTGATCCCCCTGCAGGGTCCGTGTCGGTCCGGGACCACAAGCACCGGCAATAAATAAAACGAGCAGCAGTAAAAAGAACAGAATCATGATCGCTGCCACTCGGCGACGGCGATAAATATGAGGTGGATGCCGACGCACTGGAGCAGCACGTCTTCCCGGAGCATCCGGGCGTGGCTGTGGGCGCACTGAACCCGTTGATCGCTGTGAACGCGGGGTTCTGCGTGCTCCGTGACCCGAATTAGCCACGAAGAACGTCCAATGCATTCTCTAGGTCTTGTGGGTATGAGGTTTCAATCTCAATCCACCGACCATTACCTGGGTGTTCAAACCCGAGCTTAACCGCGTGCAGCCACTGGCGGATCAGTCCCAGCCGCTTGGATAAATTGGGGTCGGAACCATACATGGGGTCGCCACAGCATGGGTGACCCACAGCAGACATGTGCACGCGAATCTGGTGGGTGCGCCCTGTCTCCAGATGCACATCCAGAAGAGATGCTTCGCGGAAGGCTTCCAATAAGCTGTAATGCGTCACGGCAGGTTTACCGTCTTCGGTCACGGCGAATTTCCAACCGGAAGAAGGATGACGCCCAATAGGCGCATCAATAGTGCCCTCAATGGGATCGGGCAAGCCCTGAACCAATGCGTGATAAGTCTTATGCACCGTGCGTTCTTTGAATGCATGCTTCAGCGCGGTATACGCGCGTTCCGAGGAAGCCACCACCATTACGCCAGAGGTGCCCACATCCAAGCGGTGCACAATTCCTTTGCGCTCAGGTGGGCCGGAGGTAGAAATCCGAAAGCCTGCTGCGGCCAGACCGCCAACCACGGTGGGACCTTCCCAACCGATGGAAGGGTGTGCTGCAACACCGACAGGTTTATTAACAGCAATAATGTCATCATCGGAATAGACCACGTCCATTCCTTCCACCAATTCTTCCTTCGGCACCAAAGGAGCGGGTGGTTCTGGCAGAGTTACTTCTACCCAACTACCGGACGTGAGGCGGTCGGACTTGGAGACCACGGCGCCATCCACCAACACCGAACCTTCCGCACATAGTTCAGCGGTGATAGAACGCGAAAGACCGAGCATCTTCGCTAGTGCAGCGTCAACGCGCAGGCCCTCATTTCCTTCAGGAACTGGAAGAGTCTTTACTTCCCTGTTCATTCTTCGCCCTCCTTTCCTCAGTCAGCATGGCAATGATGAATACGATGACACCTACGGTAATGGAGGCGTCCGCAATATTGAATACGGCAAAGTTTCCGACGGAAATATAATCCACAACATGCCCGAACCAAAAACCTGGTTCGCGGAATAATCTGTCAATCAGATTGCCCAATGCGCCACCGGCCAATAATGCCAGACCGACGGCTTCCCAACGGTCTTTCATGCGTGGTGCTGCGATGGCCACACCAACCACGAAGGCCAGCTGGATGGTGGTAAATAGCCAGGTCGATCCTTCCCCACCCATGGAGAAGGCTGCACCCGGATTAAATAGGAGATAGAACCTAAACCAGTCACCAATGACAGGGACGGCTTCACCGGGATTGAGCCAGCTGAGCATCAGCTGTTTGACGGCTTGGTCTATCACTGCGACGGCAACAATAATCATCGCCATCATCTTCACAATTGAGCGCACCTAATCCATTGTAGTGGCAGCCATCCGGTAGGTTTGAATGCATGCGTGTGAAAGCCTCCATTGTTGCCCTTGCTTTAGTCCTCACCGGTTGCAGCTATGAACCACCGGGGCCTGCGGTAGAGCAAGCGGTAGCCGCACCCGTGGACGCAGCGCGCGTTACTTTGGATGACGCCGGCGAGGGTGAAAAGCGTGTGCTTACCTACTCTGATATCGACCAGGAGCAGGATGTTCACTTCCAGCTCACTGAAGGTTTTTCTCAAGATGTCATCGATGCCGATGTAGCGACGGACTTTGAGTCCAGTGCGCCAGAAGAAGCCACGACGAACTTCGATATTAATGCCGAGGTTTCTGAGGCTTCCGATGATCCGGAGCAAGTGCCCGCCACGCGTAATGCGTTTATGACGCTGACCAACCCGAGCTACGACGGCACTGATGCGCTCAATGTGGAATCGGGTGATGGTTTCCAATTTGGTTGGCGTGCCGATGATGCCGGCCAGGTCTCATCTTTGCGTTTGGCGGCACCGCAAGGCGCTAATGATGATGCCCGTTCCATCCTGGAACAGGGAATCGTGCAGCTTACTTCCCTCCCGATTGTCTTCCCAGAAGATGAAATCGGCGAGGGCGCAGTCTGGACATTGGAGTCCCGCGTCTCTGGTGATTCCACGCTCCTGCAAACCACCACCTACACGTTGGAAGAGCTCACCGAGACTGGCGCGGAGCTGTCTTTGGATATTAGCCAGCGTCCCGCTATTGGTGCACTGACTATGGAAGATGGCGGCGAGCTTGCCGTCATGAATTCTGAAACGCGCTCCTCAGGAAATTTGAGCATTGATTTCTCCCAGCCGCTGCCCACCGCTGGTGAGGTAGACATCGCCACGCGTATTACCTATGGCACTGAGGAATCGGATATTCGTGTTCTGCAGTCGACTAATACGCGAATGGAATTTAGCCCCGTCGCCGAAGAAGGCTAAACCCTCACGTTCGAAGAAGGCTCGATCTCAGGAGGAACGACGCAACCGAAGGAGGTGCCCCGCCAGAGAAAATCTGGCCGGGCACCTCCTTCTATGTTTCTATATGTCCCTATCCCGTATTCTTTACCCAGTAAAGCGCACGAAATTTGGACTCAAATTTAAGGAGCTTTACTGGGTGACTTCATTAGCGCCGGTATCGACGGAGCCATCAGTACACATTTCTGGAACCTGGTCTGGGGTCACGGTGTTGGTGATCAGAGTGCAGGCCCAAGACTGGGACAGCTTCCAGGTGCCTTCTTCAAAGACGAACTCAACGTTTTCCGCGGTCTGTGCTGGTTCTTCCGGAACAGTGAAGTTCACGGTCGCCAGCACGGAATCTGGGGAGTAACCAGGAATAACTGGGTCAACGACCTCGAAGTTCGCGCCTGATTCAGCCTTGGATGCAGCCATGGTTTCAAAAAGCTCCGGTGCGGTCTCGCCGCCCTGAACAGTTTTGACCTTGTCCTCTTCAGAGGCTGAGGCATCCGTAGCTGTAGCTAAGATGGCGTTGAGGTCAGATGCAGATGGCAACTCGCTCGACGCAGGGGCATCAGAGGTTTCTTCTACCTGGGTCTCTTCTGCTGCCTGGGTTTCTTCAGACTCAGACTCAGAATCGGAAGAGCACGCAACCAATGCGGTTGCAGCGCTCAGTGCCATGGCGCTGGCGGTCAGTTTACGTAAAAACAACTAATCTCCTTCAACGGTTTTATTCTCATGTAATCCTACCGGCACCAAACTCACTGAAACGAACTATCGCGCCGATTTATTAGGATTCACAGCGTTTATACAATCTTTTGGCCAAAGGCTTTCAAGCTATGGTTTAGGCTTAAACGCATGACACGATCCATTGCAGTTATTGCTACCGGCGGAACCATCGCCTGCACTACCGATGAACAAGGCGCGCTAGTTCCAACTCTGACCGCGACTGATTTGGTCCAAGCAGCGAGCGAATTGATCGATTTCGATATCCAGATTCTCCCCATTGATTCAGTGCAGTTGGACTCTTCCTCACTGACGCTGACAGATCTGGATGATTTGATTGCACGTGTGCATGACCTGCTGGCAGATGATGGTGTCGATGGCGTGGTGGTCACTCATGGCACAGACTCCATGGAAGAGACCGCGATGGCGCTGCAACTTTTCTATTCTGGCAGCAAGCCCGTGGTCATTACTGGCGCACAGCGCTCATTTGACCACCCGGATTCTGATGGACCACGCAACTTGGTCGATGCCATTGCTTATGCGAATTCCACTGGTGGCGGGGCTGCTGGTGTGAGCATCCGCTTTGGTGGGCTCAGCGTTCCAGCGCGCGGCGCCAATAAAGCACACACTTCATCCCTCGATGGTTTTAGGCCAGCACCAACCCCCATCAAGCAGTACCCAACGCTAGATCGTGTACCACTGGCAGGCCATGACGTGGTTATCCTGGCTGCATGGCCCGGCGCGTCGCGCACGATGGTGGATGCGGCAGTAGCAGCTGGTGCTGAAGGCATCATCATTGAAGGTTTAGGTTCCGGCAATATGGGCTCGCAGATGGGTGAAGGAGTCAAGGATGCACTCGAGGCTGGCATCCCTGTGCTGATCTCTACTCGTGTACCGGAAGGCTCAGTGTCTTTGGCTTATGGCGGTTCCGGCGGCGGTGCAACCTTAGCTCGTGCAGGTGCTTTAGGGACCGGAACGTTGCGCGCCGGGCAAGCCCGCATGGTGCTGCTAGCGGCGCTGGCATCAGGCGTCGATGTCGCCGAGCTCCTCTAAATCCCACGCCAAAGAATCCACCGGGTCAGCTGGCACTAATCGCTCATCATCGGCATCGAAAGATTTGAAAGGCCCCGGCCCAGTTGCACGGGTTTCAAAGCGGACGCTGACAAACCCATGCCCGGTTCCTTGAATCCAGCCATGCCCATAGTCGGGATGAAATACGTCTTGGGTGGCATACCAGGTGCGCGTGGTTGAGACTTCTTCTTCAAAGGTCGTGGTGGTATTGACCACGGCCTGGTCTAATTCGGGAAAGAGCACGTCTTGGCGTTCTGATTCCAGACCTGAAAAGCCCACGCCGACTAGCCGGATAGGGCCAAGTTCTGCCGGGTAGCGCGCCAGAGAGTACATAGCTTTACGCAAGGTCGCGATGTCATCGGTGGCATAGGACAAAGACAGTGAGCGGGATTCGATGTGGAAATCTGCCATCCGGAGTTTGACGGTGACGGTGCGGGCACCGCGGCCATCGGCAAGCAAACGGCGATGAGCACCACTTAACGCGCGCTCTAGTGCGGCATCCACTTTTTCTTTGGTGGTCAAATCTTCCGGATAGGTGTGCTCCGCCGAGACTTGCTTGGATTCCGCCCGCGGGGCCACAGGCCTATCATCTATCCCACGCGCCATCTCCCAGAGTGAAAGCCCGATGGTGGCACCAAGGGTGATCTCTACTTCACGCTGGGAAAGATTAGCTAGATCCCCAATAGTTTTCACACCAATGGAATGCAGCTTGGTGGCAGTAACGGGGCCTACTCCCCACAGTTCATCCACGTCCAAAGGATGCAGCAAAGCTTCTTGCTTATCGGCGGCGATGACAAAAGCACCATCTGGTTTCGCCTGGCCCGAGCCAATCTTGGCGAATTGCTTTCCGGAGCCAGCACCGATTGAGGCTGGCAGACCTGTTTCTTCACGAATGAGTGCGCGCAGCTCGTGCGCCCAAGCCTCTACTTCTGCGGGCGTGGCGCCGTGGAGTTCTTCTGGTTCCATATAGGCCTCATCAATGCTGAGCTGCTCGACGAGCTTGACGCGCTGAGCGATGAGCGAAAAGACGCGTTCGGAGGCGGTGCGATAGACCTCGAAACGCGGGCGTACCACCACTGCTTTCGGCCCAATGAGTTGCTGGGCGCGGTACATGGGCATCGCTGAATGCGCGCCGTATTTTCGGGCTTCATAGGAAGCGCCCGCCACCACGCCACGGCCGGACGCACCGCCAACCAGTACTGGCCTGCCCATCAGGGTTGGGCGGGTGAGCTGTTCACACGATGCGAAGAACGCATCCATGTCAATGTGAAGAACCCAACGCTGCATGGCTCTAAGTCTAGAAGTCTTGGGTTAAATCTCGAATTCTTTGATAACGCGCAACTGTTTCTGGATTCGCTTCGGCGGTATACGTGGTGGTGCCAGCAGCACTCCATGTTGGTGGTTCAGCTGCGCCCGACAACGCCCACGCGGCTTGACGTGCAGCACCCAATGCCACATATTCCCCGGGTGCAGGTACTAAAACATCAACGCCGAAGATAGCCGGTGCCAGCTGCTGCATGGCCGGGCTACGCGCAGCACCACCAATGAGCAGAACGCGCTTGGCTTTTTCACCCATGGCATTTTCCACCGCCTCCATCGCATCCAGCATGGAACATAACAGGCCTTCCACCACACCACGGGCGAAATCTTCCCGAGTGGTGTCAGTGCGCAGCCCCGTCAACAGACCGGTGGCATGCGGGCGATTCGGGGTACGCTCGCCATCGAAATAAGGCAAGAGCGTTACTGAAGATTGTCCAGCCAGCGCCAAATCAGACAAACCTTTATGGTCAACGCCCAGCAGGTTAGCGGCAAAATCCAGTACTTTTGCACCATTCAGCGTAGAAGCTAAAGGCAAATATGCTCCAGTGGCATCACAGAAACCGGTAGCCATGCCAGTTGCGTCATGAATGGAATCTTTACTCCACGCACTAGCCACACCTGAGGTTCCCACGGAGATACAGACGTCCCCGGGCTGCAAATCTAGCCCCAGAGCCGCCGCCATATTATCGCCAGTGCCAGCCGCAATCGCAGCACCTGTTCGTGTGCGTCCGACAATCTCATTGGGCGCGGCAATGCGTGGTAGCTCCACTGCATGACCCATAAACTGCTCAGCAAGTTCTGGCAAGAACTTTCTTTCGCGCGTGGAGTAATACCCCGTACCCGAGGCATCACCATGGTCAGTAGTGAACTCTTCCCGTCCGCCCAAATGCCAGGTCAAATAGTCATGCGGCAAAACCACCTTGGCAGTCTGCGTCGCATTTTCCGGTTCATTATCCCGCAGCCAGCGCATCTTCGTTCCTGTAAAAGATGCCACGAATACCGAACCAGTCAACTCCGCTGTTGCCTGCGGTCCGCCGAGTTCTTCCACCAACTGCTCAGCCGCATCTGCGGAAGAGACATCATTCCATAACATAGCCGGGCGCACAGTCTGGTTGTCTTTGTCCAAACTCACCATGCCATGCTGCTGGCCTGCTACAGCTACCGCATCAGCCTTCTCTAATAACCCAGCGGTAGCCTCTTCCATCGCCGCAATCCACTCTTGCGGATCTACCTGCGTGCCCGTGGGGTGGGAGGCGCGGGCTTGGTCAACCACCTCGCCTGTCTCTGTATCAACCAGCACGGCTTTCGATGACTGGGTGGATGAGTCAATACCAAGAACATAAGTCATAGTGATTTCTCGCTTAACTATTTCAGGACTGCCGGTGGCTGCAGTGTTGGCGCTGGCTTAGGAGTGGGAACAAGATGCAGCCTGGCGCCAGAGTCCTCCAGCAACTGAGCTTGAGCATCAGAGAGATTGTTATCAATGACGATGTCATCAAATTCGCGCAGGTGTGCAACAAAGTGCATACCGGTGTTATCAAACTTCGAAGAATCAGACACCAAAATCTTACGCGTACCGAGGGCAACAAAAGACTGCTTGGTCACCGCCGCATCCTCATCCGGATGGTAGATACCAGCCGAATTAATACAGGTGGTGGATACAATCGACACCGTTGCATTGAGTCTTTCAACCGCTGAACACGTGGCTCGGCCTAAGAAAGAATTAGTCTCCAGGCAATACCGCCCGCCCGCTGCCGTCAAAGACACCTCCGACAAATGCGAAGATACTGCGTTAATCACGTTGAGCGAATGCGTAATGATTCCCGATGGCCCGGCGGCTAAGACACCCGGCAGGCAAAATTCCACCGTGGTGGAATCATCCAACGCCACGATATCGCCGGCCGAAACTAACAATGCGACCTGATCTGCTAACGCCTTTTTCACATCAATGTTAGTTTCACGCCGGATTTCAACATTAGTCTCCCCGAATTCGGGTTCAATCCACCGCGCACCGCCACGCACGCGCTCCAAGTGCCCTTCAGCAGCCAGGAAATCCAAATCACGATGAACGGTCATAACGCTGACATTGAAGCGTTGCGCCAGCTCATCAACACGAACCTGGCCCCTTTCCTTCAGTGTGGACAGGATCTGTGCGCGCCGGGATTCGGCCGGACTTGCCATGAATTGCACCTCTACTTCTCTCACCGATATCGAGAATTTTAACATCAATTCTGTTATTTATAACATCTTTTTGTTAAATCCATGTTAGTTTTATCTGCATCACAGAATGTGACGGTGTCCTTTACTGAAACGGAGTCTATTACATGTCACAAGAACCTTTGATAGAAAGACTTGGAATTCCGCGCCCGCTCATCTGGGGCTTCATCGGCCTAGCCATCTTCATGATTGGTGATGGCGTAGAAACCAATATCCTCGAACCCTTCCTCTCCAGTGAGCATGGGTTTACGGTCTCCCGCGCCGGGCTGCTGATCACGGTCTATGGTGTCGCTGTTGCCATCGCTGCTTTCTTCGCCGCGGCGCTTTCTGACCTCTGGGGTCCACGCCGCGTGATGATCCTCGGCGCAGCCATCTGGATTGTTTTTGAACTCGCGTTCCTGCTACTTGCGCTCACCGCTAGCTCCACTGCCCTGATCTTCCTCACCTATGGCCTGCGTGGCTTCGGTTATCCGCTCTTTGCTTATGGCTTCTTGGTGTGGATTACCGCAGTCTCCCCCGCTGACAAGCTCGGTACCGGCACCGGCTGGTTCTATGTGGCATTCTCTGCAGGTTTGCCAACTCTGGGTGCTTTGACCGCCACCATCTCCATGGCGTGGTTCAACCTGGACTTCTACCAAACCCTGTGGGTATCGCTCGTGCTGGTCATCATCGGTGCCGCGTGTGTATTCATCGGTGTGAAGGAAAAGCTTGGCCGCAAGCCTCTGGTGGAGAATGCTGATGATGTCACCGCCACGCTGGGTGCATCTTTCAAGCTTCTGTTTTCTGACCGCCGCGCGCGTTTCGTGGTCTACATCCGCACTATCAACTCCATCCCGACTTATGCCATGGCGGTGTTCTTCCCTGCCTACTTCACTGAGCGTCTTGACTGGCCGCTGGCGTGGTTCCTCATCCTCACCACGGTCATCTACGCGGTCAACCTGCCATTTAATCCTTTCTATGGCCGGATTGGTGACAAATTCGGCTGGTCCAAGACCGTTGTGTGGGCCGGCGCAATTGCGTGTGGCGTGACGTTGGCGCTGGTCTACTTTGTCCCGATGATTTCTGTATCACTGGGCATTCCAGATGGTGTCGGTTTTGCCATCACTTTGGCCTGCGGTGCACTCTTCGGCGTTTCCTTGGCAGGTTTCGTGCCACTCTCCCCGATCGCAGTGTCCCTCAAACCCGATCGTCCCGGCGCTGCAATGGCTGCGTACAACCTGGGTGTTGGCGGCGCGGTCGCTGCTGGCCCCGCACTGGTTGCCATCTTCTATCCACTGGTTGGTGCCACTGGCCTCATCCTCATCTTCATGGTTCTCTTTGCCCTCGCGGCAGCAATGGCGCATAGCCTGCGCGGAACCCAGCCAGGATTCGATGGAAACCCCGCCGTTAAAGACATGACTGAAATTACCGAAGGAGTCTAAAACATGACCACTCAGCTTTCCCAAAGCACCTTGAAGGACCTTCCAATCACCGGTCCTGAGTATGACCGCTCCGCGATTACACCAGGTATCGTGCACTTCGGTGTGGGTGGTTTCCACCGCGCCCACCAAGCCTTGTATGTGGATAAACTCATGCGCCAGGGCGAAGCGATGGACTTTGGCATCATCGGCATGGGCGTTATGCCTTCCGATGCCCGCATGCGTGATGCGCTCAAAGACCAGGACTGCCTGTATACCTTGACGGAAAAGGCACCCGATGGCTCAGCACATTCCCGCGTCATTGGCTCGATTGTGGATTACATCTTCAGCCCAGATGATCCTGCCCATGCGGTATCAATTCTGGCGAAAGACTCCATCAAAATTGTTTCGCTGACTGTGACCGAGGGCGGCTATAACTTTGACCACGTGCGTGGTGAATTCAACTTGGATAATCCTCAGGTGGCTGCTGATATCACAGACCTCAAGCAGGGCAAGGTTGATGAACTACGTACCTTCTATGGCCTGATCACAGCGGGTCTCATTGCCCGGCGCGCGGCAAACACCACTCCTTTTACCGTGATGTCATGTGACAATATTCAGGGCAATGGCGAGATGGCACATCGTATGTTCTTGGCTTTCGCCGGCGCCATTGATGCTGAGCTCGCCCAGTGGATTGATGACAACGTTCCTTTCCCGAATTCCATGGTGGACCGCATCACCCCGGAAACCACCGATGATGACCGCGCGGAGCTCGAGTACGCCGATGCCTGGCCAGTCGTCTGTGAGGACTTCACCCAGTGGGTGCTGGAAGATAAATTTGCACATGGCCGCCCAGCATTCGACAAGGTCGGTGTGGAATTAGTGGATGATGTGGTGCCTTATGAGCTGATGAAGCTGCGTCTACTCAATGCATCTCACCAGGGCTTGTGCTATTTCGGTTACCTCGCGGGTCACCGTCTGGTGCACGATGTCATGGCGGATCAGCGCTTCGCTGATTTCCTCTTGGCCTACATGGAACAAGAAGCAACGCCATCCCTGCGTCCACTTCCAGGCGTGGATCTGGATGCCTACCGCCACCAGCTTATTGAGCGTTTTGGCAATGCGGCAGTTAAAGACACCGTGGCGCGTTTGTGCGCTGAATCCTCCGACCGCATTCCAAAGTGGCTTTTGCCCGTTGTGCGCGAGAACCTTGAGACCAACAACGCCCCTGTTACCTTGTCCGCTGCCATCGTCGCATCCTGGGCTCGTTATGCCGAAGGCACTGATGAACAGGGCGAGGCCATCAATATCAATGACCGCATGGCGGATCGCTTGAAGGAGAATGCTTCACACCACCACGAGGATATTCTGGCGTTTATCCGTGACCGCGAAGTCTTCGGCGACTTGGTTGATAATGAGACCTTCACGGCAGCGTATGCGGATGCCCTGCGCAGCCTGCACGAGGTCGGTTCCGAAGCCACCCTGGATAAGCTGCTTGCTGAAAATTCCGCTAAAAAATAGCCCAGGAAAACACCCCGAGCCAAATCTCAGGCCTAGCAAGGCAGTAGGGCTAATTCCTACGCAGCGCCACCGCGATAATGATCAGCACGATGCCGATAATTTCCGCGGTGGTCAGCCACTGCCCCAGTGCAATCGCACCCACGATAGCCGCAACGACGGGCAGGATGGCTTGCAGGAGCGCAAAGAAACTCGAGCCTGCCATGCGCAGGACAACCTGGTCGAGACTATAAGGAATTGCCGCGGACAGCAGTCCCAGTCCGGCCGCTAATCCCAACACGGTCAATCCCGGAATCCCGGGGTCTTCCGGCCAAATCAGAATCATGACCGGCAGCGCCAAGAGCCCGGCATAGCTAAAGCCCACTGCCATGGATGCACGCGAGTTTTCTTTATCGGCAGCAATATGGCTGGAAATCACAATGTAGCCGGCCCAGAATAATCCCGCTGCCAATGCCCACATAATGCCAATGGCATTATCGGACCAGGTAGCACCAGAAATCACCAGCACACCCACCGCGGCGAATAACAACGCGATCCAATCCCGTGCCCTGCGCGAACCCCAGGCTGCCACAACGATAGGACCTAAGAATTCAATCGCCACTGCAGTACCCATGGGGATATGGTTCAGTGACTGGTAAAAGGACATATTCATGGCCATAGTCATAACGCCATAAATCAGCGCATTACGCCCCGAAATCCCACCAAAGGCACGCAGCCGCGGCCGATATAAGACCAGCAAAATTGCGCCTGCGGCGGCAACCCGAAACCATGCGACAATAATTGGTGAGAAATTCTCAAAGAGTCCCACCGCCACGGCAGCACCCGCATACAAAGAAGCGCCGGACACCGCCATGACTGCCGGTGCTGCAAGACTTTGTGCAACCGAATTTGCTTGACCTTGAGACTTCACAACAGGGCATATTACCTGTCACTTAGTCCGCTGTTTTACCCCCGTGTGCTCAAGATAGCTTTGGCGGTTAAGGCCACCACCGGTGTTGGATCTGACACCAACTTTTCCAATAGCTCATCTGAGCCTTCAAACTCCGCCAGCGCTTGCACCAGCCGAGCCCGTGCCGGGGTATCCACAGTCGCCTCAGAGTCCTCATCTGGGTCTATAACCAAGAACTCAATAGTCTCCAGCGCTTTGTCGTGCCAGTGCTCTGACTCCGCAAGCACGTCAGCAGCCTCAGTGTCATGGTCGCCATCAATGATCATGGCGATGAGTTCATGAAAAGCTTTCGCTCTGCCAATCGCCCCTACTTCCAAGGCTGCGACACGGCGAACTGCAGCACTAGTATCTTCCAAAGCAGAGCACAGAAACCAGTCCGTTTCTTCGTTTCTCTCCGCTTGCACCAAAATACGCACCGCCCGCAAGCGCCGAGCGTCATCTCCTTGTTTCAAGGTGCGCAATATTTCCATAGAAGCATCAGGTCCTGCCTGAAGTGCCGACCAGGCAAGCGCTCCAGCCACCATTAAGGTTTTCTTCCATCAACGCCGCACGCGCAATCCCCCCGCGGATCCGCGGTCGCTTCAGCGATTTCACCAATACGCATGACATTCAGTCATGCCCATCAGTTCCCAATACAGCAACCTTTCTAGCCAGTGCAATATTGGCATCATCCACAAACTCCGGGTCAGCCATCAGATCCAAAGCTTGGCTGGCGTGGACATTAACTGCCTCAAGACGGATGCGCGCTCTATCACCGAATACAGCCAAGGCACGGTTAAGACTGCGCTGCGTATCAGCATCGCCCCGAGCTAACTCAGCGATCAGTTCATTAAGCAGCCACTCACTCTGATTGTCAGGCACGCTTCCCACAGCTAAACGCCAAGCAGTTGTCCGAACCTCAGGCTCTGGGTCGTGCAACAACTCCGCAGTCACCACTGACCAGGAATCGGGATGCCCAGTTTTGGTTAACGTATGCAGCGCTTGTGCACGTGCATCAGGATTATTAAGTGCTTAGACCAGCAGCGGGAATGACTCATGCGCTGGGTGCCGGGTGATGGCCCAGGTGAGCATATCGCGGACGAAGAAGTCCGGCTCTGAACCTAGGCGATCGATGAGAAAAATCAGATCCCCTGGTTGCGGGTTGGTGCCCATGTCCAGGGCATGGCGAAGGCGTGTAGAAGAATTCATGTTCTTAACTACACGCCTTGACACCGTGTCAAGGTCAAGAAAGACCTTTAGTTCTTAGCCACCTGCGCGGTGACACCGGTGAGAACATCGTGGCTTTCACCGTCAAGGGACTCGGTGGTGACCTTGAATTCGGTGGCCAGAGTTTCCGCAGCAATGTGGTCTGCGTGGCGGTTAGCCCAGTCTTCCTTGTCTGCTGGAACGGCAAGTACCACGCTGATGCGGTCAGAGACCTCAAAGCCAGATGCCTTACGTGCATCCTGCAGGCCACGAATAACGTCGGCTGCCCAACCTTCAGCCTCGAGTTCTTCGGTGACCTCGGTGTTGAGCACAACCAGGCCATCAAGACCATCAATACGTGCGGTGGACTTTGGATCCGCTGCCTGCAGACGCTCAGTGTACTCCTCAGGGCTTAGAACCAAGTCACCATCAACGATGACATTTTCACCATCACGGGTGTAGTTTCCAGCCTTAAGATTCTTGATCGCACGCTGAACATCCTTGCCCAAGCGAGGACCAGCAACCTTCGCGTTGCAGACAACCTCGAAGGTGCCGACGGAGTCAACGTCATCGGTCAAGAGGACCTCCTTGACGTTGACCTCATCACGAATGATGTCCTTGAAGTCACTCAGCTGAGCCGAATCCGTGACTGCCACGGTCAATGCTGGCAATGGCAGACGGTTACGCAGCTTATTAGACTTACGCACAGAGCTGGCAGCAGAAGCCACCGCACGGGTGGTGTCCATGGCCTCAACCAAAGCAGCGTCCGCTGGGTAGTCCTCTGCCTTCGGGAAGGAAGCCAAGTGTACGGAACGCTCACCGGTCAGGCCACGGTAGATGACCTCAGAGATGTGCGGCAGCAGCGGAGCCACTGCACGGGAGACGGTGTGCAGCACCGTGTACAAAGTGTTGAAAGCCTCAGGGTGTGCTTCCTGGCCTTCCCAGAAACGATCACGGGAACGGCGCACGTACCAGTTGGTCAATGCATCAGCGAAAAGACGCACTTCATTGGTTGCAGACGAAATATCTGTGTTCGCCAGTGCTTCATCCACGTTCTTAACCATGTCATGGGTCTTAGCCAGGATGTAGCGGTCCAGAACATTGTCAGAGCTGGTGTCGAACTTCGCGTCCTCGGAGGCGTACAGATTAAGGAATGTGTACGCGTTCCAAATTGGCAGCAATGCCTGACGCACGCCATCACGAATACCTTGTTCGGTGACAATCAAGTTACCGCCGCGCAGGATTGGTGAGGACATCAGGAACCAACGCATGGCATCCGAACCGTCGCGATCAAAAACCTCGTTGACGTTCGGGTAGTTGCCCTTAGACTTGGACATCTTCAGACCATCATCACCCAAGACAATGCCGTGAGCGACAACCTTCTTGAATGCTGGACGATCAAAGAGTGCGGTAGACAGGACATGCAGCAGGTAGAACCAGCCGCGGGTCTGGCCGATGTACTCCACGATGAAGTCGGATGGTGAGTGGGTATCAAACCATTCCTTGTTCTCGAATGGGTAGTGTACCTGCGCGAATGGCATCGAACCAGAGTCGAACCATACGTCGAGGACATCTGGGACACGGCGCATCATGGACTTGCCGGTTGGATCGTCTGGGTTCGGACGAACTAGCTCATCGATGTGTGGACGGTGCAGGGACTTTGGACGCTCACCGAAGTCAGCTTCGAGCTCATCCAGGGAACCATAGACATCGATGCGTGGGTATTCATCATTATCGGAGAGCCACACTGGGATTGGGGAACCCCAGTAGCGGGTACGGGAGATATTCCAGTCGCGTGCACCTTCGAGCCACTTACCGAATTGGCCATCACGAACGTGCTCTGGCATCCATTCGATTTCATTGTGGTTGAGCTCGACCATGCGGTCACGGATCTTGGTGACATCCACGAACCATGCTGGCATGGCCTTGTAGATCAAAGGCTCACCGGAGCGCCAGGAGTGTGGGTAGGAGTGCTCGATGGTGACGTGGCGGATAACCCGGCCCTTCGCCTTCAGATCCTTGATGATGTCCTTGTTAGCGTCAAAGACCAGCTGGCCTTCGTACTCAGGTGTCTGTGAGGTGAACTTGCCGTCATCATCTACTGGCATGACCAGTTCAATGCCGTACTTGGCGGTGGTCGCCATATCGTCTTCACCAAAGGCAGGTGCCTGGTGGACAACACCGGTGCCGTCTTCGGTGGTGACGTAATCAGCCAGCAAGATCTGGAAAGCATTTGGCTGATCCTTGAAGTAATCAAAGATTGGCTGGTAAGTAATGCCTTCCAGCTCAGCACCCTTGAATGTCTTCAGAACCTCATGGTCTTCACCAAGTTCCTTGGCATAGGAGCCAATCAATGCTTCTGCCAGAATAAACTTCTGACCAGAGAATTCGGTGTCACCACCAACGCGTACCAGCGCGTAATCAACCTCTGGGTGAACCGCCAGAGCCAGGTTGGATGGCAGGGTCCATGGCGTGGTCGTCCATGCCAAGAATGCTGCATCTTGCAGTTCTTCCGGGGCATTACCGGTAACTGGGAAAGTAACCGTCAGGGTTGGGTCCTGGCGCATCTTGTAGGAGTCATCCAGGCGGGTTTCCTGGTTTGACAGTGGGGTGTGCTCTGCCCAGGAGTATGGAAGAACGCGGAAGCCCTGGTAGATCAGGCCCTTATCGTAGAGGGTCTTGAATGCCCAGATGACAGACTCCATGTAATTCGGGTCCATCGTCTTGTAGCCGTTATCGAAATCTACCCAGCGTGCCTGGCGGGTGACGTATTCTTGCCACTCATCGGTGTAGCGCAGAACGGACTGTGCACAGTACTCGTTGAACTTTTCCAGACCCATGTCTTCGATCTGGCCTTTATCGGTAATACCGAGCTGCTTTTCTGCTTCTAGCTCTGCTGGCAGACCGTGGCAGTCCCAGCCGAATACGCGTGGTACGTAGTTACCAGCCATGGTGCGGTAGCGCGGAACAATGTCCTTAACGTAACCGGTCAGCAAGTGACCATAGTGTGGCAGGCCGTTTGCGAATGGAGGGCCATCGTAGAAGATGTACTCTGGATTGCCCTTGCTTTGCTCTAATGATGCTTTGAAGGTGTCATCCTCAGCCCAGAACTTCTGAACTTCAGTCTCCATTTCAGGGAACTTGGATGAGCCACCGGTCATGTCGACCTTGGGGTAAACGTGTCCTACGTCCATTGCTTGATCCTTCACTTCGCCAATAAATTGCCAGCTACAGGGACGCACAATGTGTACGCGGTACCACCCTGTTTGAGCTTTCACAGCTCCACTCGATTGGTAGTGAAGGATATTTCGGTCCCACCCGTTCGGTTCTACTAAGCCCCAGCCCGATTAAGGCGCAAACGCTGGTTAGCTGTTCTTCCGAAATGCTCCCCGGTGATTGCCGGATCAATGCATACGCTGCCTACTCTACACCCACCGTCAAATATTCAACAGTTGGAAACACAACTATAAGCAGCTGCCGATGCCTACTCGTCTTCGTTAGGTTCCGGCTTGGCCTTAGACTTCTGATACCAGTCGATGATGAACAGGATGATGCCTGCGCCGGCCGCAAGGAATACGAGGATGAGCGACCACGTGGCGGCGGAGAGGATGTAGTTGACAAATGCGATAAACGCTACGAGAGCTAGAACTAATGCTGCAACGAGCACGTTAATCTCCTATGTGCGCAAAACACCCCCGAGCCGCGTTAAACGCTACAGCATCGGGGGCTTTTATGGGAATCGAATTAGTTCGCGTCCTTGGTTGGTTCACCATTAGGAGCGGCGGAGCCACGGGAATCCAGTTCATCCAGCTGGGACTGCAGCAAGGACTTCAGGCGGGTGCGGTACTCACGCTCGTAGGTGCGCAGTTCAGCAATGCGGTTCTCAAGAGCAGTCTGCTGGGTCTTGATGGTGGTCATGACCTCTTGGTGCTTCTTGGTTGCCTCTGCCTCAAGTGCAGCAGCCTTTTCCTCAGCCTGGCGGACCTGAGCCTCGGCGCGGGAGTTCGCCTCGGACTCAGTCTGCTTTGCCCTCTCCTCAGCGTCAGCAACCAGCTTCTTGGAGTGGGTATCAGCCTCAGACAGCTGGGTGCTGGAACGCTTCTCAGCGTCAGCCAACTGCTGCTCAGCAGCCTCACGAGCCTCAGTCAACAGGGACTCAGACTCAGCGCGTGCCTCATTGGAGAGACGGTCAGCCATATCCTGAGCCAGACCCAGGATTCGAGCAGCTTGCATGTGCGTCTCAGGGGTAGCTGGACCAGTGGTGCCAGCAGCAGTACCTGCGGCAGCACCGGCTGCGGCAGCGCCAGCAGCCGGAGCGGCAGCCTTGGAGGTCTTCAGCTCAGAGTTTTCCTTCTTCGCAGCGTCAAGTTCCTTCTTCACTGCCTCAAGCTGCTTACGTACCTTAGCGGTCTCATCCTGAGCTGCCTTCAGCTCAGTAGAGTCAGCAGTGGAAGCAGCGGCTGCTGGCTTCGCGGACGCGGACTTAGCCTTAGCAGCCTCATCCTTAGCCTTGGAAGCTTCTTCCTTGGCCTTGGTGGTTTCAGCCTTGGCATCAGCCAGCTTCTTTTCGTACTCCGCGCGAAGTTCAGACTCAACGGACTTGCGGATAGCGGATTCATCAGCTGCAGGTGCAGCAGCAGCAGCGGTTGAGGAGGAACCAGATTCGACCTGCTTCTGCAGCTCGTAGTTCTCGTCCTGAAGCTGAGCTAAGGCATCCTCAACGAGGTCGAGGAACTGATCGACCTCGTCTTCGTTGTAGCCACGCTTGCCAATCGGCGGCTTGCTGAATGCGACATTGTGTACGTCAGCGGGTGACAGTGGCATGGACTTCTCTTCCCCTTCAAGTCGGTCGAACTCCGGTGACCCGAAGTACTTTATTACTTTCCCACCCTAATGAAACTAATCACATGAGTGTTAAAGCTCTTTAAATGTACGTTTTACCTAAATCTAAACTACTAGGTTACCTAATTCTACTTAACGCGTCGGTGTTTCCTGATGTTTCTGCGCGTTTTCTGGCAGTTCCTAGTAATAATCTTGCATTAAGAGATGAAAATGACCTGAACGATTACCTGCAGGATTTGCAAAATAATGAACAAAACCAAGACAGACAGGTCCAGGGCAACTCCACCCATTTGAAGTGGCGGAATGACCTTCCGCAGTGCCTTTACCGGTGGATCCGTGATGACAAACAGGGGTTCTGCAATCACCATAAACCAACGCGGTGGATTGAAGTTCCGCGAGAAGGACTGGATCATCTCAATAATAATGCGGATAATCAGCACCAAAGCATAAAGCCTCAGCAACGCGAACAAAATGATTCCAAATGCAGTCACGCGTCAACCCTATCAGCAGTTGTTAAAACCCACACAACCCCACCTTTGAGGGTGGGGTTGGCATCTCGTTCAAGGACTATCCTGTTTAACGCAGGCCCGCTGCGTCTTCAAGTTCAGCGGTTGGGATTGCTGAACCCTCAGGAACAATCGCGAACACGCGCCGGTCGGTGTCCAAGTCGCGGGTCAAGTTAATCATCTTGCCGCGAAGGCCAAAGCAGAGACCTGCAGCGAAATCAACGAAACGCTTTGCAACATCAAACTCAGCGTCGGTTACTTCAAAGACCACAGCGTCGCCATCACGGAATGGCTCGCCAATCTTCTGAGCCTGGTTGAAGGTCACTACGGTGACAGCAACGATGGAAGGCTCAAACTCTGGCTCAGCAATTGCACGGGTGTATGCAGCAGGACGTGGTGCGTATGCCGCGGAACCGTGAGTATCGTAGCGTGGCTCGTCTGCGTAGTAAGCGTCGTCTACGCCTGCTTCAGGTTCAGCAAGGCCGAAAAATTCTTTGGTCTTTACCAAAAAAGACATTCATTACTCCCTTTGAGATGCCGGGTATTTGTCGTTGGCTTTTAACCTAATGGCCTCTCCCCCATAATTCCGGTTCCGACACGCACGATATCGCTTCCCGCAGCAATCGCTTCCTTCAAATCTGCGCTCATTCCGGCCGATAGTTTCATCGGGCGTTTCAGCTGTTCACCGAGCTGATCAGCGAGTTTGCGCACAGTGGTGAACACCTCGCTCGCATCGGATTCCAAGGGAGGAACCACCATCAATCCAGAAAGCTCTAAGTTTGGCAAGTTTTCAATAATTTCGGCTAGTTCCACTACCCCATCAATGGCGATACCGCCTCGCGAAGTATCGCCGTCATAGGAGACTTGGATGAATACCGGAAGTGGTTCCCTTTCGGCGTTCTCGATGCCACGGTTGAGCGCATTAGCCAGCTTCTCCGTATCGACTGAATGAACCGATTTTGCCCAACGCGCAACATGGTTGGCTTTCTTGGTTTGCACTTGGCCAATCATGTGGAAATTTATTGAGGTAAGTTCCTCGGCCTTTGCACGGGCTTCTTGCTCGCGGTTTTCAGCCACATCACTAATACCCAGTTCGCCGAGTAGGGCGACGTCTTCTGATGGATGAAACTTGGTTACTGGCAGAAGTTGTGGGGCTTCGTCGCGTCCAGCTTCCTGAGATAGTCGCGTGATCAACGCGCGTGTGTCTTCTAGGCGTGCTTTCAGCTCATCAATTCTTAAAGTCATCTATTTCTTCTCCTGAATCCAGATAAGGCCGGCTTGCCGTCCCGTCTTACCTTCCCGGCGATATGAAAAGAAGTCTTCATCCTCAATGGTGCACCTAGGGTCCGCTTCGATAGCCGTCACGCCCTTGCTCATGAGCTGGCGTATCAAGCCCGCGCGCACGTCCACGCCCCAGGTGCCTTTGGTGGTTCGGGTCTTGGAACCTGGCAGGTGTGCCTCTACGTCTTGGGCCATCTCTTCAGGGACTTCATAATTGCGTCCTGATGCAGCAGGACCAAGCAGCACTTGAATATTGGATGGGGTTGCACCGAGCTTCACCATCTCGTCAATGGTGTTGGCAACAATTCCATTGCGGGCACCCATGCGTCCAGCATGAGCAGCGGCCACAACGCGCGCTTGAGCATCAGCAAGCAGCACTGGCACGCAGTCAGCCACGAGCACGCCGAGGCCGAGCCCAGGCGTGGTGGTCACGATGGCATCGGTTGCCTCAACCGGAACTTCGGTCGATCTATCCACCACGGTGACGGTGTTGGTGTGGAGTTGTTCCATCCAAATAATGTCATCGACGCCTGTAACTTTCTTCAGGCGTTCACGGTTTGCGGCTACTGCTTCTGGCTCATCGCCCACGTGGTCACCAAGGTTGAAGGTTCCATATGGGGACGCCGAAGCCCCGCCGGCACGGGTGGTAAACACCATGCGGACGGGGCGGAAATTTTCCTCGTTAACTGGCATGCATCCAGACTAGCGCGTTATTTAGCGCATGAAGTCCGGAACATCCAGATCATCGCCACCAGCGCGACGACGATCACGGTCTGGCTCGCGGTCACGGCCATAATCACGGTCACGGCTATAATCACGGTCACGGTCATCCTCACGGCTGGTGAATAGACCGGAGCCGGATGGACGGGAATGACGTGGCTCGTAGCGTGGCTCTTCACGTACTGGTTCTGGCTCAGGAGCACGCTCGTCGCGGCTATCAAAGAGGGAACCTGGACGGGACTCCAGCTTCTCCTCTTCCTTTTCCTTCTTCGCTGCCTTCTGGTTATTGGCACCCTGCAGGTTAGCCTCAGCGTCGAAGCCAGTTGCGATGATGGTCACGCGGACTTCATCACCCAGATTGTCATCAATGATGGTGCCGAAGATGAGGTTAACGTCTTCATCAGCCTTCTCAGAGACCATGATGGCTGCCTGGTTGACTTCCTGCAGACCAAGGTCCGAGCCACCCGCAACGGACAGCAGAACGCCCTTGGCGCCTTCCATGCTGGATTCCAGCAATGGGGAGTTAATTGCTTGCTGTGCAGACTGCATCACGCGGTCTTCGCCGCGTGCAGAGCCAACACCCATCAACGCGGAACCAGCGTCAGACATGACGGAGCGAACGTCCGCAAAGTCAACGTTGATCATGCCTGGGATAAGAATCAGGTCAGAGATACCTTGGACACCATTGTGGAGCACCTCATCCGCAGCGCGGAAAGCTTCCATCATGGACAGGTTCTCATCACCCAGCTGCAGCAGGCGGTCATTAGGGATAACAATGAGGGTGTCACATACCTCGCGGAGTGCTTCAATGCCCTCGGCTGCCTGGCGGGTACGGCGGTTGCCCTCAAAAAGGAAAGGCTTGGTGACAACACCGACGGTCAAAGAGCCCTGCTTCTTCGCGATGGAAGCAACAACTGGAGCAGCACCCGTACCGGTGCCACCACCCTCACCGGCAGTGACGAAGACCAAGTCTGCGCCAGCCAGGGCATCTTCAATTTCAGACTTATGGTCTTCAGCGGAAGTCCGGCCAACCTCTGGATTCGCACCTGCACCGAGGCCACGGGTCAGTTCGCGGCCAATATCGAGTTTTACATCTGCGTCGGAGAACAGCAGCGCTTGGGAATCAGTGTTAATAGCAATGAACTGAACACCCTTGAGGCCCTCTTCAATCATGCGGTTAACGGCATTTACACCGCCACCGCCGACACCGACGACTTTGATGTCCGCGAGATTATTACTTGGAGTGGTCATTAGAGGCGCTAGCACCTTTCGTTCGTGAAATTTCTGGTCCGTCAACGAGGAAATCGACGCGTTGTTTCCATCATTAACGACACCGCTGTAATTTTCGGGTTCATTTCACCGCGTGTCGCTACCCTCAACCTTGGGTTTAGAGTTGCTGACATGCGGTTTTGCTCGTCCCCCAGCATACGGTGAAATCAGGGTCGACTGACAAGTGAGGGGTTAGAAATATTCCAATTATCGCCCTCCATCTGCAAGACAGTCTCTAGAGCGCGAGCCTTATTTTCATTATCTTCGCTGGCGCCCCACATTACTGTGCGCCCGTCTTCCATGTGAATGCTCATGACATAGCGTTCTTCAACATCTATGCGAGCAATCTGGGTTCGTAATTCCTCAGGGATTGCAGCAATCACATCCACCGGTTCTGACAAAGTCTCAGAGTCCCAATCGCCGGTGATCTCTACGGCTTCTTCGGGTGGGGTATCAATAATGAATTCGCGGCCATTGGTATCAATCAAATGCGGGCCGTCTTCAGCATCAACGTAGGCCGCCACTTCCCTCTCAGTCAGCTCAACCACCAACGTATTAGGCAAACTGCGGCCTACCGTTGCAGTGGCTACCCACGGCAGGCTCGCCACATTTGCGGCAGTGTCGTGGACATTGATCCGCAACAGGTTAGAACCATCAGGTACTCCAGCAGCTTCCTCAACCTGTTCAGGTGTCACATGAGAATTTCCGGTGACCTCAACATTGGTGACGCGAAAGACCGGCACGAAATACACCACTAATCCAACCACGACGGCGATAGCGGCGATGATGCCAACAATTTTGGCAATGAGCTTGGCGGAAATCTTCATCTAGCCCTGAATCTCCTCCAGGATTTCAGCCGCCAGCAATGTCACAGAGCCAGCGCCCATGGTCAAGACCAAGTCATTGCTGCGTGCAACATCCGCCACGGTTGTCCGTGCGGCGGAGAAATCCGGTTCGTAGATAACGTCCACGCTGTCATCAATTTCTTCAGCGATGATACGCGAAGATACCCCTTCTACTGGTTGTTCGCGTGCGCCAAAGATATCCAGCAAGACCACGGAATCAGCCAAAGACAAGGCTTGAGCGAATTCAGATGCGAATTCAATGGTGCGTGAGTAAAGGTGTGGCTGGAAACAGACCACGACGCGGCCGCCGTTGCCCTCAGCATCGACCTTGTCGCACGCAGCACGCAGGACGGCAGAAACCTCCGTTGGGTGGTGCGCATAATCATCGAATACGCGGATGCCGTCACCAACGGTGCCGCGGTATTCAAAGCGGCGACGTACACCAGTGAAGTCACTTAGTCCCTCTGCCAGCAGTGTTGGGTCAGCGCCGACAAGCTCACCAGCAATCAAAGATGCGGCAGAGTTCAGCACCATGTGATGGCCTGGAATCTGCAAGTTATAGGTGACTTCACCCGAAGGCAGCTTGACGGTGACCTTGGTGGCCTCCTGACTGATCTCTTCCTTCAGGATTTCGGCTCCAACAGGGATATCAGCATGCTTCGCCACAGCCTCACTGGAACCATAGCCCAGTACCTTGACACCGGCTGCTACTGCACGCGCGCCCAAGGCTGCCGCATGCTCATCTTCGACACACACCACCAATGTGCCTCCGGGAGTAATCCGCTCTACGAAGTCATCAAAAACTTTGAAATAGGCATCGCGCGAACCGAAGTAGTCCAGGTGGTCCGGCTCAATGTTGGTTACTACCGCGATATTGGGTTCATAGCGCAGCAGGGATGCATCTGATTCATCGGCTTCGGCAACGAAGATATCGTCTTTACCCTGGTGTGCATTGGTCCCAGCGCGATTGAGCTGTCCACCGATAGCAAAGGAAGGATCCACACCTGCGGCCTGTAGAGCAGATACCACCATCGAAGTCGTCGAGGTCTTGCCATGCGTACCGGCAAGCAGCACCTGGGTCAGGCCTTGCATGAGCTCACCGAGCAGATCGGAACGACGAATGATTGGGATACCTGCTTCTTTTGCCGCCATCAGCTCGGGATTATCCTGAGGGATCGCAGCAAAAGATGTCACCGCCACGGTTGGGGCCTCACTCAACTGCTGCAGGTTCTCAGCTCTATGTCCAATGGCAATCTTCGCGCCCATCGTGCGCAGAACTTCCACCGGAGTGGAGTCTTTGACATCTGAGCCCGATACTTCTTTGCCGCGGGAGAGCAAGATACGTGCCAGTCCCGACATTCCGGAACCACCGATGCCAATCATATGGACACGTGAGAGATCGATTGGGTTATTCACTTATTTTGATTCCTTCGCTTTAACGTCATTGGCAATTCGGGCAGCCAAGCTTCGGGCCACATCGCCCGCGCCACTGCCCTTGGCGGCAGTAATCATGTCCTGACGCTTGGCATCATCAGTTGCGATTTCTTCCACAGCTTTAGCCAGTGCCGCACCGTTTAGGTCACTGTCTTTGATCATGACAGCGCCACCAGCATCAACCACGTGCTTCGAGTTCAACGCTTGCTCACCATTTCCATGTGGCAAAGGAACATAAATT
Organism: Corynebacterium sp. L4757; assembly: GCF_043673995.1. Taxonomy (NCBI): domain Bacteria; kingdom Bacillati; phylum Actinomycetota; class Actinomycetes; order Mycobacteriales; family Corynebacteriaceae; genus Corynebacterium; species Corynebacterium sp. L4757. The sequence continues at coordinate 479,713 of NZ_JBIMEN010000001.1, forward strand.
GCGGGCAAACCAGCGGCAGTAATTTCCGCTACGGTCATGGCACCAGAACGGCACACGGTGAGATCCGCGACCGCAATCGCAGCAGCCATGTCATCAATATATGGAACTGGTACGTATCCATCACGCGCCTGCGGTGCTTCATTCTTGCGGCCATAAGCATGCAGTACCTGAACGTGTTGGAGAAGTTCTGGCAAAGCGTCAGCGACCGCAGCGTTAATGGAAGCAGCACCTTGAGAACCACCGGTAACCAGAAGTACCGGCTTGGAGTTATTCAAGCCCCAGGTGTCATAGCCGCGTTGGGCGGCTTCCCCATCCGGGTCCTTGCCCAACTCACTGCGAACTGGGATGCCCACTACTTCCCCGGCCATGCCGGAGCTGGCTGTCGCATTAAACCCCACGCCACCGAGTTTGACGCCGAGCTTATTGGCAATGCCAGCCAGTGCATTGGTTTCGAGGACATAAAATGGCAGGCGAAGAGACTTCGCAGCCAGATAGGCAGGTGCCGCAACATATCCGCCAGTACCGAATACGGCATCAGCATCAACATCTTTTAACACCTTGCGGGTCTGTGAGACCGCGCGGATGATGCGATATGGCAGCTTGACCAAATCCATGCTGGGCTTGCGTGGAATAGGGACCGGGATAATCATCCTCAAGTCCACTCCGCGTGCCGGGATGATCTCTTTTTCCAAGCCTTTGGGCGTTCCCAATGCAGTAATGCGCGCGTCGTGGTGGGTACTTAATTGCTCACCCACCGCGAGAGCTGGTTCAATGTGTCCAGCAGTGCCACCACCTGCAATAACGACCGATAATACATCGTTGCTCATGGTTTAAACCCTACCTTTTCTCCCGTGGGCGGCGGTTATCAGTAACTGCTTGTCCAAATCGACGCTCGCGCTCAGCATCTCGTGCCCGGCGTGGCTGACTGCCGCGAGCTTCCGCGCTGCGCTGCGCCGTTGTTTGTGCGGTCACGCGTGTAGCTCGCTGCCTCGTGGCACCCTGGCGCGCAGGTGCGCGACGTGGGGTGCCCTGACGGTTCGGGCCTTGGCCCGGTGCAGCTTTCCTGCTCCCGCGTGCGTGACGTGACCTGCGTGGAGCACCGTCAATGGGGTCTGGCTCAGGAATGTTGAAGATCCGGTCAAAGAGCGGGCGGCCATAGTTTTGCATCGCAGAAATCTGCATCGGCTCATGACGGGCCACATTGGCCAAAATGCCCATGGAGGCAATGGTCAAAATCGCTGAGGTACCACCCGCGGAAATCATAGGCAGCTGAATACCGGTCACGGGCAGAAGCCCCACCACGTAGCCTATATTGAAGAATGCCTGTGCCACCACACCGGCGGTCAAGGTCGCAGCCATCAACGCCTGGAATTGGTTCTGTGCGCGCATTGCAGTGCGGATACCAAAGAAGCCCAGTCCGGCAAAGAGCAAGATCACCAATGCGCCGCCTAGTAGGCCGAGTTCCTCGCCCACGATGGCGAAGACAAAGTCATTCTTGGCTTCCGGCAGATAAAACCACTTCGCACGAGACTGACCAATGCCTACACCGGTCAACCCGCCGTCAGCAAGAGACAAGAAGCCCTGATATGCCTGAAAGCCCGTGCCTTGTGTGTCTTCGATATTGCCGCGAAGCGCATCAAAGTAGGTGTGGAAACGGCTGGAACGGAAACCACCACCCAGGAACAAAATCAATGCCGCGAGAACCGCAAAGCCACCGCACGCTGCGATCACAATCCAGTTCACTCCCGCAAAGAAGAGGGTAAAGATAACCACGACGGCAAAGGACATCGCCATACCCACGTCACCTTGGGCCAGGATCAGTACGAGCATGATGAGAGCGATGCCTGTGAATACAGTAAAAGGTTCCCGCGGACCAATATTCTTCTGACTCTTATCAGCCAGTGCAGATGCGCCAAAAAGCCCAATGGCAATACGGGCCAGCTCTGAAGGCTGAACACTAGCTGGACCGATGATCAGCCAGGACTGCGAGCCCACTTCTTCACGGCCAGTACCGATTCCCGGAATCAGCACGGCAATAAGCATAAGAATGGAAATCACGAGAACCCACGGCACGAGCTTGCGGATGAACGAGGGCCGAGTGCGCAATGCAATCCAGAAAAGGAAGAGGCCTACAAACACCATTGCGGATTGGCGCAGCGCCTCGGACCAGACATTCGTAGATTCCACGAATGACGTCGCCATGGATGAAGAGAACACCATGGTGACACCAATGCCGATGAGCAGGAAGATAATGATGCGCAGCATCAAATAATCCAAGCCAGCACGAGAATCCATGTAGGCACGCAGGTCACTAAACCAGCTCGATTTGGAGCTATTTACCCTTTTGCCCGACGGCTTCTGAGCGCGTTCGTCTTCAAAACGTGGATCGGTTACATCGGGACCTAGTGCCGTCATGATAAACGCTCCCTGTCAATGTCACGGTCCGAAGATAGCTTGCGAGCCGCAGCGGCGAAAAGCTCGCCGCGCTGTCCCATGCCTGAATACATATCCAACGATGCCGCAGCAGGCGCCAAAAGCACGGTATCTTGCGCCTCGGCGTGTTGAAGTGCTGCTTCTACTGATAGTTCCATGGCTTGGACGGGATCAGTCTCATCGATGATGTGCACTGGAATCTCCGGCGTAATCTCCTGCAAAGCCTTCGCGATGATGCTGCGGTCTTGCCCCAAAAGCACCGCTGCCTTCAGCGCGCCACGGTTGGACTCAATGAGCTCTGTTACTTCAGCTCCTTTAAGTTGACCTCCCGCAATCCAAATGACGTTGCGCAATCCAGCCAGCGCTGCATCAGCTGCATGCGGATTGGTGGCCTTGGAGTTATCGATGAAGGTAATCTCCCCTGCCTCATGCACGACTTCACCGCGATGCGCATCCACGCGATAAGAAGCCAAGCCTTGAGCAATAGAGCGCGGCGTAGCACCAGCCGCATAAGCAACGGCGGCTGCCGCACACGCATCCAACACACCAGCAATGCCCGCTGGCTGCAGCCCCTCGGCACTGGCTAATTCCACGTTGCCTGGAGCAAACACAATCTGGTCACCCATCACGCCCACACCACCATCTGGCAGGCCAGCGCTAAAGCGCGTGATCCGTCCCTGCGGTTCAATCGCGTGTGCAGACTTGACCACCTTCGCGTCATCTGAGGCGATCACAGCGACATCACCGAGTAGTGCCTTCGCCTTATCTTGGGCGTATCCGTCAAAGCTGCCATGCCAATCGATGTGGTCTTCAGCCAAATTCAGCACCGTACCCACGTGTGGGCGGATGCTATTGGACCAATGCAGCTGGAAAGAAGAAAGCTCAACGCAGAGCACATCCACGCGCGGATGAGCTGACAGCGCGGTAAAGAGTGAGACACCAATATTGCCGGCCGCAGCCGCGCGCAAGCCGGACTCGGCTTCATTAGCCTGCATGATCGCAGCCAACATGCCGGTGGTTGTGGTCTTGCCGTTGGTACCGGTAATCACCAGCCAGGTGCGCGGCGGGCCGAATACTTCCATACGGTCAAGGCGCCAGGCTAGTTCCACATCACCAATGACTTCGAGGCCTGCATTCTTTGCCTGCACCAGCAGAGGTGATTCCGGACGCCAACCAGGCGAGGTCACCACCAGGTCATAGCTAGATTCAGCAAAGCCGACCTCGGCTGGGTCAATGGTCGCAACGCTTAAGGACTCCGCAATGCTTGCGCGGGTCTCCGTGTTGCCATCAGCGACGGTGACTTTAATACCTAAGGAAGCCAGGATTTCAGCGCATCCGCGCCCTGATACTCCGCCGCCGGCAACCAGCACAGTTTGAGGTAGCTCGAGGGTGGAATTCATATTCTTCTCCAAAGGTGTCTATTAAAGGATGCTTGCGCCGGTGGCTAAGAGCCATTCGCCGTAGAAGATGCCCACGCCCGTAATCGCGGCCATGCCAGCGAGCAACCAGAAGCGGATAACCACGGCGGTTTCTGGCCAGCCACCATTTTCAAAGTGGTGGTGAATTGGTGCCATTCGGAAGAAGCGCTTTCCGGTGGTCTTAAAGACCGCAATCTGGATGGCAACGGATGCAACTTCGACCACGAAGAGTGCGCCGATGATAATCATCAGAAGTTCAGTTCGGGTGGTTACAGAGAGACCCGCGACTAGGCCACCGAGTGCCAAGGAACCAGTATCGCCCATGAAGATCTTCGCGGGCGCCGCATTCCACCACAAAAAGCCCAAGCAGCCGCCCAAGCCTGCCGATGCCAAAATCGCCAGATCCAATGGGTCGCGCACCTGGTAGCAGCCGGCGACATAATCTGCTTCACAAGAATTCCGGAATTGCCAGAAGGTGATGATCGAGTATGCGCCCATCACAAAAGCGGTGGTACCAGCCGCTAGGCCATCCAGGCCATCAGTCAGGTTGACCGCATTCGACCATGCAGCGATCAAAACATACATGAACACCAAGAAGAGAATGATGCCGATAATGGTCGGACCCACAGCGATATCAAAAGTCGGGATATCGCGGACAAAAGACAAGTGCGTGGTAGCAGGTGTTAAGCCATTATCATCTGGAAATTGCAGGACCAGCAGACCGAAGGTCAACGCCAAGGCAAGCTGCCCCACCAGCTTCGCCGTCTTATTCAGACCGAGGTTGCGGGCTTTGAAAAGCTTGATGAAGTCATCGGCAAAGCCCAACCCGCCCAGGCCCAAGGTCAGGCCCAGCACCAAGATGCCGGAAATGGTAAATCCGCCGGTTCCAGTAATCGAGCCATAGGTTCCCACAGAGAGATAAGCGATGGTGATACCCGCCAGGATGGCTAGTCCACCCATCGTTGGGGTGCCGCGCTTACGCAGGTGAGACTTCGGGCCATCTTCACGGATCTCTTGGCCCTTACCAGCATTAGAGAAATAGCGGATCAGCCAAGGGGTAAAGAAGATAGCGACAAGGAAGCTGATGACGCCGGAGGCCATAATCTGAGTCATTAGTTCATCACTATCCTTCTAGTAATCAAGTTTCGCGGCATCATCATGTAAGTTTTCATTATTTTAAGGTGTCACTGCCATTCAGCAGGCGTTCAGAGACCAGCCACAAGCGCTGGGCATTGGAGGCTTTGACCAGAACGACGTCTTTGAGCTCCCGGGCAGACCAGTCTTCTACCCCGGCAGGTGGAGTCTTTAAGACTTCTTCGATGTGCCAAATGGCATCATCAATGTCGCGGCTAACCTTAGTATTTATACCGCGTTCTATTGCCGCATCAGCCATCGCCTCGCAATTCTCCGAATCACCCACCACAATCAGCGTATTGACGTGGAACTTTGCCAGCTCCCCGCCAAGTGCATAGTGGGCATCAATTGCATCAGGTCCCAGCTCGCCCATTTCTCCCAGCACAGCTATCGCGCGCGCATCGGCACGTCCCGAGGTGGTATATCCCAAAGCCGCAATGGCAGCGCGCATAGAATCCGGGTTCGCATTATAGGAGTCATTAATGATGGTGACCCCATCAGCGCGGGTGTGCACATCCATGCGGTGAGCAGAAGCATTCTTATGCCCGCTCAATGAATCTGCGACGGCTTCAACGGATAACCCGGCCTCAATCGCAGCGGCCGCTGCAGCCAAAGAATTAGATACCTGATGGACACCAAAGACCTGGAGTTTCACCGAGACTGGCACAGCACCTGGCGCATGCAGGGTAAAGGAAGGACGTGCCACGTTATCCAAGGTGATATCCGTGGCATAGTAGTCCGCATCTGGTGCCGGCGGATTCGCCGAAGAATAACGCACCACCTTCGCCTGGGTGCGGCTGGCCATGGCAGCAACGAATTCATCATCGGCGTTGAGCACTGCTACCCCGCCATCGGCGGCGGATGGCAAAGCTTCAACCAACTCACCTTTCGCGATGGCAATATTCCCGCGCGAGCCAAACTCACCCAAGTGCGCCGAACCGACGTTGAGCACCACGCCAATGCGTGGAGTGGCAATATCGGTCAGGTGCTTGATGTGGCCAATTCCGCGGGCTGAGAGCTCAGCCACGAGGTATTGGGTATCCACATCACTGCGCAGTGCCGTATAAGGATGCCCGATTTCATTATTAAAAGACCCCGGAGGCGCAACCGTTTCTCCATCATTGCGCAAAATCGTCGCGATGAGATCCTTCGTGGAGGTCTTGCCCGCAGAACCCGTCACGCCGATAATCGTCAGGTCATGCTCAGAGGTAAGCTTACCCGTGACATAGTGCGCCAAGTCAGAAAGTGCACGTACGACTGCAGCGGCTGAGCCATCAGAATCATTAGCATAAATATCGGCATTCGCGCTATCGCCTTCAACTTTTCCAGTGGGTTCAACCACGATAGCTGGGACGCCGACCGGCCGAGCCGCGAGCACAGCAACCGCGCCCTGCTCAATTGCCTTTTCCGCAAAGTCATGCCCGTCCACATTGGTTCCCGGGAAACACAGAAAGAGCCCACCAGGACTGAGCTTGCGGGAATCAAATTCCACAAAGCTCGTCACCTTAGCGTCTGGGTTAGCAACGCTATCTAAGGTGCCGCCGACGATCTCGGCGATTTCCTTGACGGTTAAGTCAATCATTCTGGCCTCCCATTGGGCTCTGGTGTACCGCGTAATCCCGCAGCCCTTTTAGATTGTAGTGCGCGGGTGAGTTCTTCACGGTCATCGAAATGATGCATGGTCTCTCCCACCAGCTGGCCGACCTCGTGGCCTTTGCCCACCACGATGACGGCATCACCGCGCTCGGCCCAATTAACAACCGCATCAATGGCTTCCGCACGGGAGGCCACCTCAATGATCTCCGGGGTACGGCCAGCTTTCGCAGCACCTTCCGATGCCCCCTCCATCACCGCCTGACGGATTGGCGCCGGGTCTTCTGTACGCGGATTATCATCTGTGACCACCACGAAGTCCGCGCGGGTCGAGGCCGCAGCACCCATGAGTCCACGCTTGGAAGAATCACGGTCACCACCAGCGCCCACCACGACGCCAATGCGTCCGGGCCTGTCTGTAGCAGCGGCATCCAGCTGCGCGCGCAGCGTATCCAGCACTGCCTCAATCGCGGCCGGCTTGTGGGCATAGTCCACCACCGCGACGAAGTCCTGTCCTTCATCAATGCGCTCCATGCGTCCAGGAACCGCCACCTGAGTCAGCCCGGAGATAAATGCATCGAGGTCAATGCCCGCAGCCGATGCCATACCGATGGCAAGTGCCGCATTAGCGATATTAAACTCTCCTGGCAGCGGCAAGCGGAAATCGAAAGCGCGTGGCAACGAAGACTGGATAGTTTCTGCATCCCGCGCAGGGTTGATTTCCAGCGCCACATCCTGCTCACCGGTATTTTCTACATTGCGCTGCCACGCCACGACCGTGCCTGGCACGAGCAGCTCGCGGGTACGCTCCCGCAGCATGCTGTGGGCATCGGCAGCATCAGCCTCGCCAGCACTAAATGAAATCGTGCCGGTGGAAGAGACCACCGTGAGTGGAGTATCTTCGGCATCCACCACATCGGCTAAGCGCTCACCCCAGTCATCGTTGATGCACACCACCGCATTGCGCGCGGCATTCTCACCGATAAAGAGCTTGGACTTGGCTTCGAAGTACTCTTCCATCGTCGGGTGGAAATCCAAGTGGTCCTGGGAGAGGTTTGTAAAGCCACCGACAGCGAAATTCACGCCATTGACACGACCCAGATCCAAGGCGTGGGAGGATACTTCCATCACCACGTGCGTAACGCCTTCGTCCTTCATGCGGGCAAAAAGCTGCTGCAGGGTCGGCGCTTCGGGGGTAGTCAGCTTGGTCTCTACCGGCTCGCGGTTAATACGCGTACCGGTGGTACCAATCAGACCCGTCTTAAAACCGGCAGCCAAAAGTCCGGACTCCAGCAGATAGGTCGTTGTGGTCTTACCGGAAGTGCCGGTGACACCAATGACCGTCATATCCTGGGTGGGGTGACCATAGATTTCTGCTGATACCGCCCCCAAGATGGCACGAATATCTTCGACCACGATGATCGGCCGCTCAAAGCTCTCGCCCTCTGCTTGGGATGTGAGAATGTCATAGCCCTGGGCATCGGTAAGCACTGCTTTCGCAACCGTGGAAGCTGCAAACTCGGCGCCATGCACCTTGCTGCCGGGGACTGCTGCAAAAAGGCTTTCTTGTTCAACAAGCCGGGAATCTAGAGTGATGGAATCAACGGCTAGGCTGGCATCGCCGTGTACGGTTCCGCCGGCGATCTCCGCGAGCTTCTTCAGCGTCGTAGTCATGTGAGTCTTCCTCATTATCGATTTCAGTGGTGTCTTAGTTCTGGGTCATAACCCAGTCTTCGGCTGGTGGTGACGGTGGAATGTTTTCTCTATCTAACAGCCAGGATGCGATGTCACTAAATAGCGGTGCGGCTGATTCACCGCCGGAACCATCATCATTAGTGCCGGTCTGTGGCTCATCCAGCATGATGGCGACCACGAAGCGTGGGTCATCAGCTGGCGCGATACCAGCGAAGGTGATCCAGTGCGCGCTATCAGAATAAGCACCGGTGTCAGGATCAACCTTCTGTGCGGTACCGGTCTTGCCAGAGAGCTGATAGCCCTTAATGTCATTGCCCATCGCTGTACCGTTTTGGACATATGCCGGGTCCGATTGGAAGGTCGAGCGCATCATATCCACGACAGTGTCGGCGGTTTCTTCAGACACGACCTGGGTGGTGCCGGGCTCTTCCTGCGGAATATCTTCGCCTTCGGCATCGGTCATGTTGTCAATGATGCGCGGTTGGATCAGCTCACCGCCATTCGCCATGGCTTGGTACACGCTAGCCATCTGCAGGGTAGTCCAGGACATGCCCTGGCCAATTGGCAAGTTAGCGAAAGTACCGCCAGACCACTGCTCAAGTGCTGGCAACAGACCGGAAGACTCATTAGGCAGCTCAATGCCGGTGGTTTGGCCCAGACCGAACTTCTCTAGGTATTCAGCAAATTTTTCCTCGCCGAGACGCTGCGCAATCTGCAGCGTACCGACGTTGGAGGACTTACCGAAGATACCCGCCGTGGTGTATGGCTCAACGCCGTGCTGCCATGCATCGGCAACCGTCACGCCAGCGATGTCAATGGTGCCTGGCACCTGGTGGACTTCTTCTGGAGTGGTTAGCCCTTCCTCGATGGCCGCGGCAGCTACCACAATCTTCGCAACTGAGCCTGGCTCATATGGGTGCGAGATGGAAGGGTTTTCAAAGTGCTTACCATCCTCCAGCTGAGCCTCGATGTCCTTATTCGGGTCAATCGTGCCCGTGTTTGCCATGGACAGCACCTCACCGGTGACTGCGTCAAGGACCACGGCTTCACCGTCCTTGGCACCTGAGTTTTCTACTGCCTGCTCCAGCTTCTGCTGAACATAGGTCTGCAGATCCAAATCCAGGGTCAAGGTCACATCAGAGCCATCAATAGCTTCTACCTGGTCACGGACCGTACCCGGGATGAGCTGGCCATCGGTGGAAACATCTTCAGTGGAGCGGCCATCAATACCGGTCAGAATCGAGTCGCCGGAGGCCTCAAAGCCGAATTGACCTTGGCCATCCATGGACACCTTGCCGATGATATTTTCTGCAATTGCGCCATTGGGATACTGACGGATGTCCTGGTGGTCCGCTGCGACACCGTGGTAGTTATTAGCGATTTCTACGGCGATATCAGGGTCAACGTTGCGGACCAACACCTCATATTGGGTATCAGCGCGCAGCTTATCCATGATCTGCTCTTCATCCACGTTGTCAGTGGATGCACCGGATTCCTCAATCGCATCAGGGATACCGGAGGCCATTTCTTCTAGACGCTCGGTGAGCTTGTCGTCGAGGAACTTCTCCTGCTCCTCCTCGCTCATCCCAGACAGTTCACCATTGGTGGTGGCTTCTTGTTCTCCCTGTTCGCGCAATTCATCACGCAGACGCGTTGGTGACACGGTCAAAGAGCGCGCCGCCATAGTGTATGCCAGGCGCTGGCCATCGCGGTCTACTACCTCACCGCGGCGAGCTGGCTCCACATATACGCGGGTGCGCTGTGCTTCTGCCATCGCAGCCAGATCGGGCCCCCACACAATCTGCACCCAAGCCAAACGGCCCACCAGCACCACGGTAATGATAACCAGCAGGCTGATAATGAGGTTCAAGCGCTTGGCCATGATTGGATGCTGCGCCAATGCTTTCTTGGGACCAGACTTCTTCCTCGCTGGCCCCTGTACTGGTGCAGGCGCCGGTCCCTGCGCGCGTGCCCGTTGGGAATTTACGCGCTGTGCGCGTGCGCGGACATGCTCACTGCTTTCAGCGTTAGCGGAAGGAGCAGCACCGGCACGCCGGGCATCGCGACGATTAGCGCCGGCGCGGTACTGCTCGCGGTCATCGGTTGACCAGTCACGGGAAGCATGAGAAGACGGCCTACGGTTACGGCCACTGCGAGTGTCATTATTGCGGGAGCTATCAGCGCTCTCGCGACGGCGACGGCGGTTTGGGTCACCAGATTGTGGTGGAGTCACAGTGGTGTGTCACCTGCCTTCTCGTGGTCAAAACTTCTTCAACACATAGCTTGAAGAAATAATTTTAAATCTTCCCTTCACAATGTGAATTCTCGTATGACTGTAGCCGGAACATGATGGAAGATGTGGGAGGCTTATCCCTTATTCGCCAGACTGGTATGGAGTATCCAGGTTTTCACCAACTGGCAGTGGCGCATCTGCATCTTCTTCTTCACTCGTTGGACGGCTATCCACGGCATCATCAGCGCTGACATCACCAATGCGCTGCTGCTGCCCCTGTGGAACTGCGTTAAGTTCATCAGACACACCCTCTGTATCATTTGGGTCACTCGTGGCCTGGCCAGTGCGCACTGGCTCACCGTTGACATCAATGATGGATTCGGTGCCCTGGGTGGCTGGGCGGCGTTCTTCAACCGAGCCATCCTCAGTTACCTCGACGATGCCCGGCTGGGTAGGAACACCCATGTTGGCATCAGCACCACGACGAGCCACATCAGCAGAAGAGCGAACCTGCTCCAAGTCGCGGTTGAGGGTCTCCAGCTGGTTTTCTAGCTGGGACTCCTGGTAGGTCAACTGCTGGATACGGAAAGTTTGAGAGGTGGAGACACCAGACAACCACACGGCGAGAATGACGCCGCCAATGAGCAGCGCGATAGCTACCGCGGACAGGCGTGAGAATAAAGTGACCTTTTTGATTGGTGCAACGCGACGACCACGCTGGGTAACTATCTGACGTGAGCCCAGACGGGACTTGCGCGCTGGCTGGGGAATCATCGGGATTTCCCGACGCGTGGTGCGCGTTGGGGATACCGTACGAGTTGCAGTCCGCTGCTCACCACGAGTGGTGGTGCGGGTCTTACGCGGGGTACGCGTAATGTTTCCAGTCGAAGTCCCGGCCGCACCCGACGTTGCCCGCGATACCTTCTCCTCGCTGGCTGCAGCAGTGGTGCCACGTGCCTTTACAGGTCGATCCATCACGCTGGTGGTCGTACCCTGTGTGCGCTTGGTGCGTTGTCCCATGGTGGTTCTCTCTGTCCTGGTGGTGGTTGAATCTGCCATTTGATTAAGCCCTTAATCCAGTTCCAGGCGGAATGAATTCGTGGTCACCTTCGAGGCGCTCGAAGGCTCGTACACGCACGGAGGTCGCACGTGAATTCTCAGCGATTTCTGCTTCGGTAGCTTTTTCAGAGCCACGAGTAATGGCTTTGAATTCTGCGGCGGTGCCAGGCAGGTCCAGGGGCAGGCCAGCCGGCGTGGATGAAGTGGTCAGAGCCTTGAAGCTGGATTTGACCAGCTTGTCTTCCAAAGACTGGTAGCTCATAAAGACCACTCGCCCACCAACGGTCAGTGCTTGAGTAATAACAGGGATGACCTGCTCAATTGCTTCCAGCTCGCGGTTGACTTCAATGCGTAGTGCTTGGAAGGTGCGCTTAGCTGGATGCCCGCCAGTGCGGCGGGTTGCTGCCGGAATGGTGGCATAGAGCAGCTCAACTAACCGTGCGGAAGTATCAAATGGTTTGCTTTCGCGTTCTTTCAAAATCGCGGAAGCAATCTTTCCGGCGAAACGCTCATCGCCGTAAAACTTTAAGATATGTGCAAGTTCACCATGGGAATAGGTATTGAGGACATCCGCGGCAGTAATACCGGCGGAAGGATCCATGCGCATATCTAGTGGTGCATCAACTTTATAGGCAAACCCGCGGTCTGCCTGGTCTAGTTGCATCGAGGAAACACCCAAATCAAAAAGTGCACCGGCAATACCGTTTTCACGCGCTAGCGCGAAAATCTCGCCCTCCCCGTGCGCAATCGCGGAACCAACCTCATCGAAGCGCTCATTGACGCCGATGAAACGGTCTGCGAAAGGTGCTAGACGCTCCGTTGCAGCGGCCAGCGAAGCCTGGTCACGATCGACGCCGATGACGCGGGCCTGCGGGAAGGTCTGAAGAAAGTATTCAGTATGTCCGCCGGCACCTAAAGTGCCGTCAATAATGACTGCACTTTCTCCCGCGGCTTCAACTGCAGGGGCGATGAGCTCCGCCATGCGGGCACGCATCACGGGGACATGTCCATGGTTTTCGGTGATATCAAAGTTCACTTCTGCACCTTGTGCATCATCTGCACCATTCATGGGCGTGCCTCCCCCCTTCCTGCATTTCTAACGTGGGATAAAGTCCGGCCACACTTTTCGATAAAGTGTTCTTACTTTTGCCCTAAGACGACTCGAGTGCGTATAGGGCCCTGTCCGAGGGATGCTCTGATATCGGGGAAGTACACCAGAACTATCAACCTCGGACAGAGTCCTTACACGCACTCTGTGAAGTTCTCAGGTTGCCTTAGAGCAAGCCTCCGAGGACATCATCCGCGTCAGCTGCCGAGTAGGCATCTTCAGTTTGTGATTGGTATTCAGCCCAAGCGGCCGCGTCCCAAATCTCAAGGAAATCAACTGAACCGATGACCACGCATTCCTTTGAAAGGTTTGCGTACTCCCGGTGCGCTGCTGACAGTGTGATTCGGCCGCTTCCATCAGGCCTTTGCTCATCCGCACTGGCAGCCAGGTTACGAATAAACGCACGCGCTTCCGGATTCGTCCGGGACACTGCCGCCGCTTTGCGTGCACGTTCCGCGAATTCTTCACGGGGGTACACAGCCAAAGAGTGGTCCTGCCCCTTTGTCACCATCAGCCCTCCAGCCAATTCATCACGGAATTTAGCTGGAAGAGTTAGTCGCCCTTTGTCATCAAGCTTCGGAGTGTAGGTTCCGAGAAACATCCCGGTTCCACCTTCCTTGTTTGATAACACCGGTTTCCTCTTCGCAAATGTGAAGCGGTGCAATCCTTAGAATCTCACCACTTCTCACCCGCTGCGCCCCACTCTACCCCACTTTCACCCACCAGCAACAGTTTTACGCGCGTGTCACACACTAAAGAAGAACAATTAACCAGGTCAAGGCATAAAAATTGAGTGGGGAGATTTCCCCAAACTCCCCCAAGACTAGATCACTTGCGCCACACAAACCCCAGTAGGCACAGCTACATCAATAACAAAAATACTTTCTTAAGGACTTTTTCATCTCCCACCTCTCACACGAACAGGCATTTTGTCGAGCAAAACTAAATCCCACCCCACCCTCGCCAAGCTTTGGCGAAGGGTGGGTGAAAGTGGGAGCTCGCGGTGGGTGGAAGTGGGTGACCCAAGGACGAGGCGTGGAAATGGGCATAAAAAATCCTCCTGCCGCACATCAATATGTGCACCAGGAGGACAGAAGGGCTAAAAGCTAAATGCGTCTAGCGCTCCTCGAAGCGACGGCGGAAGTTTTCTTCCAGCTTGCTGGTCTTTCCATTGGAGTTATCTGCACCGGAACGACCCGACTTAGGCTTCTTCTTCCCTTTGGATGAACCAAGAGAACCGGAGCCATCACCGCGCAGCATCCACACGCCCGCACCGAACATCACGAGGAAGCCAGCAATGGACAAAAGGACAAACCATAGGCTGCTTTGGGCAAGAGCGACGCCGCCGACCATCATCACGAGGCCAACCACGACGAGCGCGATACCGCGCAGGGTTAGTGCGCCACCCGAGCCAACAAATGAAGCATCGCTGGACACGGAGGCACCGAATTTAGGGTCCTCAGCAAGCAGGGACTGCTCAATTTCGCGAAGCGCGCGCTGCTCTTGCTCTGAAAGAGACACTGTTCCTCCAAAAAGTCCGGACTAAAAATAGCAGTTTATTAGGGCCAAAAATCGGTCACCGAGCGATTCACTCAAGTATAACTGAGCCCTACCGGGACACAATTAAGGTTTAAGGACAATAAAACACCGGCGACGTCATTCCTTTATCTACTATGTACAACGCGCATGCACATCAGATAGTTCCCGACTTAACTGTTTCCTGCCTCACCTTCCCCAACGGGTGCCCTCACGTCAGAACATTTCGGGCGAGGGTGCCACTTGACGGTAACCACTTAAGCCGCCTGGTCGCCTGCGCCATCGAAGTCATAGGTTCCAATTTCCAGTGATTCAAGGAAACGTGCCACCAATTCCATCAAGTCAAAGACCACCGAGTCCTTGACGCTGCGATCCAGACCCGTCATCAAACGGGAACGAGTGCGGGAATAGGCGCGGAATTTTTCAGCCCACTCCTTTTCTCCCTCACCGACCAACGCAAGCTGATCCCATGCCGAGGTGGGAAGACGACGGCGCTTAGCTACGCTCGAAGCCGCCACGCACGCACCAGCCGCACGCAGGCCCGCCTGGTACGCCTTTTCCATTGCATCATCCATGCGCCCCGCGGATGCCTGAGCGCGAGCATCAGCCAGAAGAAGCGCAGCTTGGGTCAAGAAACGCTGACGCTTTGCACGAGAGCCCCCTGCACGCTGAGCACGTCGTGCTGTTGCGGAAATTACTTGTCCCATTGCCTTGCCTCCTTCTTGCTCTCCTCGTGGAAACGAGATGTTGATGTGTTTTATCTTGTGACTGCTACTCTAATTTTCCGTTCGTACATCTAAGCCCCATTCTAGACCACATGTTCGATAAAGTCCATGTTTTTGCAGCGCATAGGTTTTCCATTATTCGAACACGAACCATAAAGCTTGCATTTGAAATGCAATACCCAAAGAGTCAATTCGAGCTCGCTTCGGGCGTTCTCCCCCACGCAGCGTGAAAGTTTTGTTAGATAGATACTGTGTCTTTAACAATCCGTCGCTTAAAACCCCAGGAGTTCGCGCTCAGCGCGGGCGCATTGGTGGATATCTACATTGCAGCCATGGGCTATGACCCTGCGATTCGTGATGGACGGATTTACTCATGGCAACGGGAGATCTCACGCCCAGGGTTTACATCTTTAATTGCAGAAGATGCCACTGGGGTCGTTGGCGTTGCTTATGGCTTCATCGGCACCCCAGATTCCTGGTGGGATAGGCAATTGCGCATGGCGCTGCGGCGGCGCGGCGGCCCGAGCGATGAAGAGATGACGATTCTGCGTAACTACTTCGAGGTCGCCGAAATCCATGTCTTACCACGCATGCAAGGGCTGGGACTGGGCAGGGAGCTTTTGACACAGCTTTTATGGAATGCCCCCGGCAAGTGGGCACTGCTTTCCACACCGGAGGTACCCGGGGAATCTAATAGGGCCTTTAGTCTTTATCGTTCCATGGGGTTTACTGATCTCATTCGTCATCACCAATACCCGGGCGATGACCGTCCTTTCGCAATCCTGCAGACCTCCCTACCGCTGTCGAGTGAATCAGAATAGGAAAGGTAGTCTTAGACCATGACTAATTCTGAGACTTCATCCCCACTTTCTCTCAATGACGTTCCAGCGCAAGTGCGCGTGGAACTCGCCAATTTCTTGAAAGAACGCGAATCTCAGATCGCAAGCATCGGTAAGCCAGTCACCGAAGCTATCGCCCACTTAGAAAATTTCGTCCTGGATGGGGGAAAGCGTATACGCCCGCTTTATGCTTGGGCTGGTTTCGTCGCAGCCGATGGACTCTTGGGCGATGAAGATCCCCAAGCAGTGCTCTGCGCCGCTTCATCCTTAGAGTTCATCCAGTCCTGTGCCTTGATTCATGATGACATCGTGGATGCCTCCGATACACGCCGTGGCAATCCGACCGTGCATCGCGCAGTTGAGGCCAAGCATCAAAAGAATAATTGGACTGGTGATCCGGAAGCTTTCGGCCGTTCCGTTGCCATCTTGGTGGGCGATATGTCACTGGTGTGGGCAGAGGACATGTACCTCGATTCTGGACTATCCCAGGAAGCACTCAAGCGTGCCCGTGAGCCATGGCGTGCCATGCGCACCGAAGTTATTGGTGGTCAATTGCTAGATGTCTCGCTGGAGGCAGCCGCTATCGAATCGGTAGAGCTTTCTGATTCCGTCAATCGCTTCAAGACTGCCGCTTATACTATTGAACGCCCGCTTCACCTGGGTGCCGCAATAGCTGGCGCCTCACCTGAGCTCATCACCGCTTTCCGCGGCTATGGCCATGACATTGGCATCGCATATCAATTGCGCGATGACCAGCTTGGTGTCTTCGGCGACCCACAGGTAACTGGCAAGCCTGCCGGTGATGACCTGCGTGAAGGCAAGCGCACCGTATTGCTGGCGCTTGCACTACAAAACGCGGATCAAAAAGATCCCGCATCCGCCGAGTACCTCCGCACACACCTTGGTACGACCGATGACGCCGACGTGATTTCTAAGATGTCCCAGATCATCGAAGACTCGGGCGCTCCTGCTGAGATTGAGGAACGCATTGATGCACTCACCCAGTCTGGTCTGGCGCACCTCGCTAAGGCCAACGTCAATGCTGATGTCCACGAGCTTCTGCGTTCGCTGGCGCTGCGTTCTACTGCCCGCGCAAAATAGGAACTTCACACCGTGAAGCAAGCATTGAAGATCACGCTGCCCACAGCACTTACCGTGGGCGTAATAGGCTCCATCGTCCTCACTATCGCGTCCTTTTTGGGTGGTGCTACTCGTAACCGTGGTGGCGTTCTAGAAGCACTCAATCTGGGAGTGTTCTCTGCGGGACACGGGCGCAATATTGGAATGACCTTGTTCTGGGTTGGCATGTTCTTACTCATCGCCGCCTGGATCCTCGCTGGTAAATTCATCGTCGCCGATAGTGTGCGCCGAAACCGCAACCCAAAGGTCTCTGGCCCAACGCATCCACGCTTTGCTTTGGCAACGCGTGAGGTTCCTGCTGCGGAAGTAGATGAGTCAGCATTTGCGTACATGCGTAAAACCATGTGGGCGTGGATCGCACCACTGGTGCTTGCCGCTCCCCTGGCTTCGCGCGATGTGTATTCCTACCTCATGCAGGGCGCAATGGTGCGTGACGGCTTTGACCCCTATACCGAAGGCCCCGCGGTCAATCCTGGGCCGATGCTGCTTGAGGTCTCCCAGGACTGGCGCAATACTACGACGCCCTATGGGCCCTTGCACTTATGGATTGGTGACGGAATTACTCGCATCGTAGGCGATAACGTCACCCTGGGTGTCTTGCTCTACAAGCTACTGTCGGTAGCAAGTTTTGCTGTCATTGCCTGGTCTATCCCGCTCATTGCCCGCAAGCTCGGTGGCGACCCAACGTTGGCATTGTGGCTCGGCGTTGCCAACCCCGTGATGCTCCTACACATGATTGGTGGCATGCATAATGAGTCCACCATGGTGGCACTCGTATCCGTAGGCCTCCTGGCGTGTCTTGGTCACCGCTACCTCATTGGTCTGGCGTTGATTGCGCTGGCCGTTGCATTGAAGGCCACCGCTTTCATCGCAGTTCCTTTCGTGGTGTGGTTGATGATGCACCACTATGGCCAGCGCATTAATAAATTTGTTGCTTTCGTTGTATCCGGACTTGTCGCGGTGGTAGAAACCGTCATCATCGTTGTCTTGGTGACATGGCTTTCTGGAACCTCATCTGGCTGGTTGTCAGAGATTACCGGTAACTCCAAGGTGGTCAATCCTCTGGCGGGTCCGACCGTGGCCACCGATACCATTGCGCCATTAATAACCACACTGAATGAGGACATCACCTATAACCAGATTCTGGACACCATGCGAATGCTTGCCAGTGTTCTCATGCTGTTGGGATTGGTTGCCATGTGGTGGCTCTTTAGAGCCAACCGCCGGGCGGCAATGCTCGGTATCCCAGCGGCCTATCAAGTCGCCTTCATGTTCAACTCAGTGACGTTGCCGTGGTACTTCGCATCAGTTATCACCTTGCTTGGTGTAGCGCGTCCCCCGATGTGGCTCATCCAGATTTCTTCTGGTGCTTCCGTATTTGTGGCATTAGCTTTTTCCGGCGATGGCAACCACCAGCTCTATACCTGGTGGTGGGTACTCGGCGCGCTGTTTATCTCCTGGTGGGCTGTGATGTGGATGTTCCATCCTGACACCACTCCCCGCGTGGAATTTGGTTCGGCAGCGCAGCCTACTGACTCTGAGCACAACCAGGAAGATTCCCGGAAGGCTCAGGAGGCTTAAGAGTTTTTAAAGGCCCATTGCCTGTGCGCGTCGAATAACTTCGCGCGCCAAGTGGCCTTGCAAACCATCAATCGGGCGACCTGGGAGGGACTCATCCTCGGTAAACAGGTGCTCAAGGATTTCTTCATTGCTAAAGCCACCATCAGATAGCACGGTAATCGCGCCGGATACGTGCTTGTTGATTGCGCCCTTGTCATTGATAAATGCGGCCGGCACCAAACGCTGGCCATCACGGATATAGGCAATCAGCTTCTTTGCATGCAATAAATCATGCACGCGGGTAACCGCGATGCCGAGTTCTTCAGCGACCTCGGGCAGAGTCAAGAGTTCTTCGTTGCTCAGCAGGGTGTCTAATTCAGTATTCTTTTCCATCACGCCTCCTACTTTAGATCAACGGATGCTAAGAACGGTCACGTTGGTTGGCTAAAAGGTTGATTCATCGTACATACTAGATCCCATGGCACAGTTGGAAGTAGGAGACGTTCTCGAGCATCGCTACCGGATCGACCGGCCGATTGCTAAAGGAGGCATGTCTACTGTCTACCGCTGTGTAGATTTACGCCTCGGTCGCGCACTCGCTGCCAAGGTCATGCATGACCAGTACAGCCAAGATGAGGTCTTCATTCACCGCTTCCACCGCGAAGCCCGCGCGATGGCGCAATTGATGCACCCGAACCTGGTCAACGTGTATGACTTTTCCGCCGAGGGCGACCCAGTTTTTCTCATCATGGAATTGATTACCGGCGGCACGTTAAGGGAGCTCACCGCAGAGCGCGGGCCGATGCCGCCTCACGCCGCCTTGTCCGTCATGCGTTCGGTACTGACTGGCCTCTCCGCTGTGCATGACAAGGGACTGGTACACCGCGATATCAAACCGGATAATGTCCTTATTCATGGCGATCATACAGTTAAGCTAGCCGATTTCGGCCTTGTCCGCGCTACCAGTTCACACACCGTCACCTCCAATCAGATTGTAGGCACGGTATCTTATCTCTCCCCGGAACAAGTCACTGGCGCGCATATTACTGCAGCGTCCGACGTGTATTCCGCAGGTATTGTACTCTTTGAATTACTCACCGGCGCCGTTCCATTTTCAGGCAACACCCCGTTGGGTCACGCAATGGCGCGGCTGGATGCCGATGTGCCCAGCCCATCATCCAAGATTGCTGGCGTTCCACCGCTTGTCGATGCCCTAGTTGCCACCGCAACCTCATCAGATGTAAGTGAACGCTTTGCTGATGCCCGTGAATTCTTGGATGCATTGGATGATGTGGCGGAGGAATTGAATCTTCCGACCTATCTGGTTCCTATCCCCCATAATTCTGCTGCAGCGCGTACAGCGGCAGCGCCGACCAATATGGACGGCATTGATTCCGCCGGCGTATTTGAACCTACTGGGTTCATTGACACCTCTGAGCCTGCCACTGAAGTTTTTGGCGAGGCCATCGCTGAAGAAACTCGCGTGGAACCAGCAGGTCCCTATAATCCGCCACATCGTGAACCACTGAGCTTTGAAACCCGTTTTGATGGCCCGGACACCGTTGGCAACCAGCACGCTGATGTCCCGACTCAAGATCGCCCACGCGAAACCCCTGGGATACCGAAGCCTGCCGCCGGTCTGGCCGGTGGCGCTGCCGCTGGCGGCGGACTCGCCGGTGGTGCTGCCGCTGGCGGCGGGCTCGCTGGTGGTGCTGGCGCTGCTGGAGCCAGCACTGCCGGTTCAGCGGCTTCAGGCGCTGCAGCAGGTGCCCAGCGATACCCCGACCACGTGCGCCCTGGTATACAGGGGCCAGAGACCCGCATTACTCCATCACCGCACCACGACGCGGTGGAACACCAACAGCACAACAGCCTTCAAGAAAGGGATAGTCAGCGCCCAACAACGGCTGAGCCAGAACCTCAGCTACGTCCTCTGAGCAACCGCTCCCCAATTACCTTCATTGCCTGGTTGGTGCTCGTCGGCATCATCGTTGCCGGCGTGGGCTTAGCCGGCTGGTGGTTTGGCTCCGGCTATTACGGCAACACCCCCTGGTTTATCCGTTAGCTGTCAAAAGCCCCTTCGGCTTTTGACGATGAAAGAGGGTGACTGTTTTCCATAAATTTGGAAAACAGTCACCCTTTAAAAATTCCTAGCTCTGGTGAGCAGGTATATCCCCGAATTACCTGTCCGGGGGCAACAGACTCCTAGTTGCGGAGCATTTCTGCAACCAAAAAAGACAGCTCGAGTGACTGGCGGGTGTTCAAGCGTGGGTCACACGCAGACTCATAACGGCCCGGTAGGTCAATATCAGTGATGTCATCAGCGCCACCCAGGCACTCAGTGACGTCTTCACCAGTGAACTCCAAGTGGATGCCACCTGGGTGGGTACCCAGCTCGCGGTGGACCTCAAAGAAGCCCTGAACCTCATCCAGAACCTTGTCGAAGTGGCGGGTTTTATAACCATTCGAGGAGGTGAAGGTGTTGCCGTGCATTGGGTCAGACTGCCACACAACCTTGTGCCCAGAATTCTCAACCGCACGAATAATGTCCGGTAGCACAGTACGGATGCGGTCATGCCCCATACGGGTAACCATGGTCAAACGACCTGGCTCACGCAGTGGATCCAGCTTTTCAGCATAAGCGACGGCCTCATCAGGGGTGATGCCCGGACCAATCTTCAAACCAATTGGGTTTCCAATGAGAGAGGCGAAGTTGACGTGGAAGTCTTCCATGCCACGGGTACGCTCACCGATCCACACTTGGTGTGCAGAAAGATCATAAAGCTTGGTTTGACCACGGCTATCTTTCCCCAGACGCAGCATGGAGCGCTCATAGTCCTTAAGCAGTGCCTCGTGGGAGCAGTAAATGGTTGCTGCACGCAGGGTTTCATCAGAAACACCACACGCGGTCATGAAGTTCAGACCGTTTTCAATTTCCTTCGCCAATGCTTCATAGCGAGCACCAGCGCGGGACGACTGTACGAACTCACGGTTCCAGTCATGCAGACGGTAAAGGTCAGCAGTTCCGGAGCTGGTCAACGCACGGACCAAGTTCATAGCTGCCGAAGAGTTCGCATACGCACGAATCATGCGCGCTGGGTCATGACGGCGTGCTTCTTCAGTGGGTTCCACACCGTTGACGATGTCACCACGGTAGTTGAGCAAACCATTGCCATCGAAATCCGAAGAACGTGGCTTAGCGTACTGCCCCGCGATACGTGCCAGCTTGACCACCGGAGTGGATGCACCATAGGTCAGCACAACTGCCATCTGCAGCAGGGTACGGATATTGCCGCGGATGTGTGGTTCGGTATTCGATTCAAACGTCTCCGCACAGTCACCGCCCTGCAGCAAGAATGCCTTGCCGTTGGCAACATCAGCCAGCTTGGTTTTTAGTTCCTCTACCTCTGGTGCAACCACGATTGGCGGCACTGATTCAAGGATCTTGCGGACGTTATCAGCTTGGGCTTGATCCCAATTTGGCTGCTGCTTCGCGTCTCGCGTGATGGCATCCTGAAACTTTTCCTCGATGCCATCAGGCAATGGTGGAAGATCAGGGAGTACGTCTTTAGGGATATCTACTGTCCAGCTCACAACTACTATTTAATCACGTACGTCAAGTAGTCACACCGCTTGGTCCGTATTAATTACCCTATCGGGGCGTTTCCCATAAGATGAGACACGTTTCTGCCAGCACCAGCCCGCAGTGCGGGATCACACCGCGCGGTTGCCTGGAGACAACGGAAGCTTTTCAGCGCAAATCTTGAACTTCGCCAGATTATGACGAGCATCGACCAAGGCGTCATGATTGCCCTCCGGAATGGCGGGCAGCTGCGGACGTCCGGCGAATTCCCAGTACTGGCGCAACTCACGAGTATAACGCGGAATAGCGCGAGGCAAACCAGCCATATCGCCCCACAGCTGCGCTAGAACCACGTGATCATAGGCACCTACCCAGGCCCATAACTGCATAGGAGATTTATCAGCGGTGAGAAATTCCAGCACCTCACGGCGGATGGTGTCTTTAGACTTCCAGACTTCATCACGCGGGCTGGGCAACTTATCCAAAACATTCTCACGAACCCAAGCATTTGCCTTACCTGGGTCAAAGTCAGTGGACACTGCGTAGTATTCACGGCCATCCTCAGCGACGATGCCGATGGAGACGAGCTCAATGGTTCGGCCGTCTTCAATAAATTCAGTGTCGTAGAAATAGCGCACAAGTACTAAGCTTAGCGCTTGCCCACCGCGAGCTTGAGCACCGGGGCATTTCTAATCTTTTGCTGCAGGCTAGCAAGACTCGGTGGGTAGACCGTCCATCCCAGGCCTGGCACCTTGGAGATAGACCACAGCATGAGCCCGCCGGCACCGCACAGGATGATGCAGTAGATGGTCCAGAACCAGGTGCTCGAAAGTAGCCCGGTGGCATCGGGAGAAATCTCCCAGCCGCCGAGGATTTGGACATAGTGATAGCCCACGGTCATCGCAATCGGGTGACCTAAGTAGACCGGCAAAGTATTGCGGCCAATAAACGCGAAGAAGTGCGAGACATAAGGCACGTGAGCAATGCCTACGGCCATCACGAGGGCCATAGGCAACTGGAAGGTTTGCTCCACGAACCTGACCAGCAAGAGGATTTCCTCATGATTCATGAAATCCATGCCCGGCAGATACCACGGGATGGCAATCTCACCTTGGAATTGGTTCCACCACCCGCGGGAGAAATACCCCACCGCGTAGGTAATGGCCGCGAAAGTAAATGCGGGAATGCTCAAGCGGCAGATCGCATCCACGAATGCTGTGATGGCTCTACGGAAGTAGACACCGGCGAAGAATAACGGCATGTACATCAATGCCTTGCCGATGAAATAGATGTGCTCATTTAGAGGCAAGAGCAGCACTGGAGCAAAGCTCACCAGCATGGCGGCCGCCGGATGCAGCTTGCGTGCAGCAACCAACACCAGGTTAAAGACGATAAGCGCATGCAGGAACCAGCCCATATTGTGGCCGAGCAGCAGGTTTATTCCTAGCTCACGCCATCCCAATGGTTCATTGCCAAAGACCCAACGCCATTCGAGGTTCTTGGTCCACAATTCAATGGTGACCCAGATGATGTACGGTACCGCGAAATACCAGACGCGTTTTACCAGCACATCCCTAAAGGTGTACTGCAGAACCTTCGTGGAGAAATAGCCAGATACCACGAAAAATAGCGGCATCCGCAAAGGATCCAACCAGGTATTGAGCTGATATAGCCACGTGGTCTCACCACCGGGTACGCCAATGCCGACGTGCAGCATGACAACGCCAAGGATCGAAATTCCCTTGGCTACGTCAGGCCATACAAGTCTTTCTTTGGAGCTCACTATTACTTCTCAGCGCCCTTCGGGTATCCATTCCCCTTCTTCAGCGATTCTTTCACGTTAGATGCATAAACATCAACGTATGGTTGCTCAGCCAATTCAGCTAGTTTATGCATGAAGTAGTCAGTAAACCCACGGATGGCTTCCTGGGACGTTGGATCCAGATCATTTTCTTGTGCCCACTCATGGGGATTAATGGCCTCTCCCATGCGGGTTCCAACGCGTACTGGGCGGGGAATCCAAGTACCGATTGGGTTCGCCTTGCGAGAATTGAACATGGCAACGGGATAGACGTCTACGCCGGTGTCCATGGCCACTCGAGCCATACCGGTGCGTCCACGGTAGATACGACCATCGGGTGAACGAGTGCCTTCTGGATAAATACCAAAGACCTCGCCGGCTTCAAGAATCTCGCGTGCCGAGTTCATCATGCCTTCGGCGGCAGTTCGAGCAGAGCGATCAATAGGAACTTGGCCGACTGAAGTAAAAAACCACTTCTGCAGACGCCCGATAAATCCTGGGGTATTAAAGTATTCTGCCTTAGCAATGAACTTCATCTGCCGCGGGCACATTAGTGGGAAATAGAATGAATCCATCACCGCCTGGTGACTCGACGCCACAATGGCAGGGCCTTCCTTCGGAAGGTTCTCAATTCCCTCGCTCCATGGTCGATTCCAGACACGAAGGGCTGGGCCGAATAAAATATGCTTAAACGTCCAGTACCACCGGTTCTTCATAGCCATATCGGATCAATCCTTCAATTATCTGGGCGGGAATTTAGAAAATGTAGCGTTATCGCTGTTACTGATAATTAGGATACGCACACGGATGCGCGGGCCAAATCAGCCGCACCAATCATACCCGCTTGTGAGCCCAAATCTGCGACTTTCAGCTCAGCAACTTGGCGATATCCAGCACCAACAATATTGTCTTGCATACCTTGACGCGCAATGTCCAGATACAGATCTGATGCGCGAGATACTCCCCCGCCCAGCACAATGAGCTCAGGATCTAACACATCAGCGACCATCGCTAGTCCTTGTCCCAGCCACGTGCCGAATTCTTCCATGACTGCGATGCCCAGGGGATCCCCTGCGCGTGCCGCTGCAACAATCTCTTCACCGGTTGGGACGACCGGCAGGCTCGATTCATACTTCGAGCCTAAGTCCACCGCAATATCTGGCAGAGCAGTTCCGGAGGCATAACGCTCGAGACAACCAGCTTTGCCACAAGAACATTCTCTTCCGCCTGGAACGACTGTCAAGTGGCCAAATTCCGGTGCGGTCCCGAAGGCACCACGATAGATTTCGCCTTTGGCCATCAATGTTGCGCCGATACCCGTACCAATGGCAAAGAACACCCAGTCTTGGGCTTCCTTGCCTGCACCGAAACGGTTTTCGCCCCACGCTGCTGAGTTCGCATCATGTTCAAGGCGCACGGGTAGCCCGATTCTTTCCTGAATGGAATCACGGACCGGCGCATTCCGCCATGGCAGGTGCGGTGCAAAGCGCACTGTGGTGCAGGTGGGGTCAATGAAACCAGCCACGGCTAAGCCGACTGCCTGAATGTCATGGTCCACCCGCAACTCGGTGACCAGCTTCTCGATGCTTTCTTCCAAATCAGCGGCATGCTTAGGTGTCGCTGCCTCGCGGGTGTCCAGCACTTGGCCTTCTGCATCGACGACACCAGCGCGAATGTTGGTGCCTCCGATATCAAAACCGATGGCAAGCTGGCTCGAGACGAGCTGCTGGGAAGCATTATTCATGAACAATAGGATATACGGCCATCAGCATTCTGGATAATCGTCACGGCCGCAACGTCTCACGCAATCTGCGGCCCATGATCTCCCACGTCCAATTATTTTCCACGTGTTTGCGCCCAGCGCTTCCCATCCGCGCCATACGCTCAGGGTCAGAAAGAAGGCTAATCAGGGAATCGGCAAGCATGTGCACATTGGTGCCATCAATGACCACGCCGGTCTCCCCCGTGATGGTCTCCGGAGCCCCGCCCGAGTCTCCGGCAATAACTGGCAGTCCTGCCGCTTGGGCCTCAAGGTACACAATGCCCAGGCCCTCCACATCTAAACCTCCACCGCGGGTACGCACCGGCATGGCAAAAATATCGCCGGCAGAAAAGGATAATGCCAATTCTTCCATGTCTTTAGCTTCCTGAATGATTGCGTGAGGGACATACATCTTTGCAAGTGTTTCCAACGTCGCGCGATAACGCCCCCGGCCAATAATAAGCAATTGTGCGCCGGGAATGGCCTCTTTCACCAGCGGCATTGCACGCAACAATTGGTCTTGGCCTTTACGCGGAACCAGACGTGACACGCACACGATGACAGGCGCTTCGGGCGAATTGGTCAGATGGAAATGCTCCTTTGCCCCGTCCTGAGGGTTAAAGAGGTCAGCGGTAACAGCAGAGGGCAAGTGCACCCACTTCGGATGCGGGCCAAATGCGCGGCGGAAGCGGCGCAACGTGTACTGGGAAATATAGGTGATTGCATCACAGTTATTGCCAATAATGCGCAATGCTTGGCGCGCACCTGGCACCATGGACCAGCCAACCTCATGCCCATGAGTGGTGGCAACCACCTTCTTAGCGCCTGCCTGACGTGCGGCTTGCGCCAACAGCGCTAGAGGCGCTGCTGCGCCAAACCACACGGTGTCGATGTCATACTCGCGAATAATCTCCTGCATCCGCTTCGCGGTCGCTGGTGTCGGCAGCATGACCTTCCGCGGCCAACGGATAACCGTATAGCGTGATGCCGCATCCCACTCGTCTGCCGCCTGCTCATCTTGGGTCGATGCAAAGACCACGACCTCTTTAGGATTCAAACAGTCAAGAAAATCACGCAGGTAGGACTGAATTCCGCCAATAGTGGGCGGGAAATCATTAGTGACTAGAAGAGTACGCACCCTTTAGATACTAGTAGCGGATAGATGCTAGTAGCGTGCGGTGCCGGTGATAGGCATCGAATCCACCGGGACCACCTGCACAGGGACACCATAGGTGGATGCGTGAACTACCTGACCATTGCCGATATACATGCCAACGTGGGTAACGCCTGGGTAATAGCCCACGATGTCGCCTGGCTGTAGCTGATCAACGGGAACGGAAGCACCTCCAGAAATCTGAGCCTGCGACGTACGCGGGATAGTCTTGCCCTGCTGCTGATAAGCCCAGAACATGAGACCCGAGCAGTCGAAAGCGCTAGGACCGGAAGCACCCCAGGAATATGGTGAGCCCTGCTTAGACAGCGCTGCTGCTACCGCTCCGGTGGCATTTTCACCAAGCTCAGCCAAATCCGTCATGGAAATTGGACTGTTCTGGTTCTCCCACGCCGCCCGCAATTCAGGGCTCAGGGAGTCAACACGTTCTTCGATATCCTGCTGGCGCGATTCCAAATCGGCACGCTCCTCGAGCGCAGCATCCTTTTCACGCTGCAACTTGTCCTTGGCAGCTAGCGCGTCAGCAACCGCCTCATCAGCTTCCGCCCGCGATGCTTCTGCTGCTGCGGATAACTCAGCCATAGAATTAAGTGAGCGCTGTGCATCACGCGAGATAGCACCTAAGTAGCCCAGGCGCTCTACAGCGCTGGTTGGGTCACTCGAGTTAAGTGTTGCGATGAATGGGTCCAAGGTGTCACCGCGGTAACGGGATTGCGCAATACCATCGATATTTTCCTGCTCGAGGCGGAGGAACTCATCGGCGTCTTCTGCGGCAACCTGAGCCTGATGGGCCCGTGCCTCCAGCTCCCCTAGTTCTTCTTCTTTCGCTGAGAGCTCATCTTCTAGAGCTTTAACTTCCTCATTTTTAGCCGAGACTTCACGGGCTACCTTGCCCACTTCGTCGATCAGGCCTGCCATGTCATCTGGGAGCGCGGCATTCGAATCATAATGCTCCGAGTGCGCGTTCTCAGCTTCTTGGGATTGTGCTTCAGGAGCAATAAGACCATGGGCGCCAAGAACAGCACACACGGTAAAGGCGGAAACAGTAGCCACAAGGCGGCCACGATGAGACCTAGAAACAACCGACACGATGAAACTTTCCTATTACAACACCACAGACTCAAGTAACTATAATAATGTTTTCGTCAATTATCTAGCTAGTGTGTCGCAGGTTAAGCCCTATCGTCAAGCAGGCAACGACCTGCACAAACACTACAGGCCTGGGCCCGCAAATTTTCATAGCAATAAACTATACAAAAAGACCCACGATGTACACATCCAAGGTGTATATCGTGGGCCTTTTCGGCGCTAAAGCACTTTCTGCAGGTTAGAAACGTACCGCAGAGTGGATTGGCATGTAGTTCAGTGGACGCTCAGAAACGGTGGAACCAGAGTTCAAAGAGTCAACGATCTTGCCATTACCAACGTAGATAGCAACGTGGGATGCGCCGCCGTAGTAAGCAACGATATCGCCTGGCTGCAGGTCAGAGATTGCAACAGGGGTGCCCTGCGCTGCCTGAGCCTGGGAGGTACGAGGGATGGTCTTGCCAGCCTGAGCGTATGCCCAGGAGGTCAGGCCAGAGCAGTCGAATGCGCTTGGGCCAGCGGAGCCCCAGCCATATGGGGAACCAATCTTGGAATAGACTGCGTCAACAACCTTCTGGTTTGCAGACTTCTCTTCAGCCTTTGGTGCAGCCTCAGAAGCGTAGTTGCTGGCGGACTCAACCGACGCCTGCAGCGAGGTCTTGTTCTGTGAATCCAAGGATGGCACGTACTGGCCGATGTTTGGCACCTTATCGATGTTTGGAACGTTTTCCAGACCTTCGACGTTGAAAGCGTAGTCGGTGTTAGGAACTACGACCTCTGCTGCGTTTGCTGCTGCTGGACCACCGAGGGCCGCTACTGCCGCTACTGCGGTGGTGCCTGCAATACGACGAACGTTCTTAACGTTCTGACGACGATGCTTTGCCACGAAA
Source organism: Corynebacterium sp. L4757 (assembly GCF_043673995.1). Classification (NCBI taxonomy): domain Bacteria; kingdom Bacillati; phylum Actinomycetota; class Actinomycetes; order Mycobacteriales; family Corynebacteriaceae; genus Corynebacterium; species Corynebacterium sp. L4757. The sequence goes on from NZ_JBIMEN010000001.1 coordinate 508,479, forward strand.
TAAACTCCAAATCTATCTGCGCGTCTACCCTAAACATCTCTCGCATCAGAGTTACTTCTTGAGCTCCGTGGCATTTACGGTCTCAATCAATAACTTCTAAATTCTCAGCGAGTGAGGATTAGAGCTCTGGCCCCTGTGGTTGGGCCTAACGTTCTTTGGAAGACTTCCTCTTCAAGACTTCCTCCGCTCGGCCCCGCCTACTTAGCAGACAGGACCAGATGCGACGCTTTAAGTTGTTGTTATTCAAATTGGCTACCCGGTTGGTAACGCAATGTCTCGAATAGATTACGAAACCATCACGAATTTTGTCGAGTTTTGAACCGCGTGCCGCGTTGTTATCGGACCGTTATCAATCCGAAACGCAAAATTTCCCCAAGCTTAGGTAGAACACCAAACAAACCTTCCCCGTAGGTGATTAGTCCACAAAACCCCGCACACCCTGCACGGACCAAAGCTAGATTCAACCGGGAAACTACCGAACAATCGAAAAGAATTCCGACCTGCGCGCCATATACGATCCCCAATGTGTCTTTGATCACCACCACGCCACATTAACCCCAAATTGACCAAGCGTCACAAGGCGAAACCGTCCATTCCACCCATTTTTGAACAGCGAGGTCTCGTCGTCCCCTACTCGATGAGACCTGCAAAAGACCATTGAAGCCTTATGCGCCAGAGCCAAATACCACTTGTAGATTCCGCAAAGCGGATTCCCGAATAAAACTGCGCATGTTATAGCGCGAGGGACGCTGAGTGACCAACTCTTAATCATGTGTGCCAGGGAGCGCACAAACGCCGCCTGCGGTCATATACGAAGAGCCATAGACTTAGCCTTTCTATGAAGGTTCTAAAGCAGTTGAGGCCCATACTGTGACCCCAAAGCCGAGTCAGGGAATTAGTGCCTTAGAGCCCACTCCACAGTCCTGCAGAACCTTCCTGTCTTACGCAGAACAAGTGGATCAATCTCCCCAACGCACTCCTTATATATAAGGAGAAACGGAATGCGTCCCATCCCCCAGTACGCTGCACGGGCCGAGAAAGCCACAAGGCTCGTACGGCCACCAGATTTGCATTAATCTCGCCACATAAATAAAGCAACCAGACCCTAGGGGCCAATGTCGCCACCACGGGTACCAAGCTGGGGACCGCGTACTGCCCCACTAAATGACCACAAGCGGCTCCATATTTGGATAAGGCGGAAATCGCTCACAGTCCGACTAGTACCCCGCAGCAGTCAATGGCTGCCCCTAACGCGGTGAGAAGCACACCACCGATGCGTTACGGAACGAAATGCCCTGACGCGCATTATCGTTTGTGAGCGCACTCCAAGCATTAAGCTTCATAAGACAAAGCGAAACCCCGCTGCCCAACTTCTTGATAGAAGTAAGTGCAGCGGGGTTGTGAGCGCTTTATAAGTTTCTAAACCTTAAGAGGATTAGATGCGGCCGTTTTCTTCGTCTTCACGACGGTTAGCCTCGTTCAGACGACGCAGCATATCTGCTTCCTCTGCCTGGTTATCAGCGTGGTGGTCGTGCACACGCTTCATCAGCTCAGGATCATCTGGGGAGAAAGTACCCTGAGTCTCGGAGTCAGCGACACCCAACTGGTTGAGCTGCTTCGGAACATAAGAACCGGAGTACTCGAGTGGGACTGCGTGGCCATTCTCATCAACAGGCCCCAGTGGCTGGTGAACCTCGATGAATGCACCATTAGGCATCTGCTTGATGATACCGGTCTCGATGCCGTGCTCCAGAACCTCATGGTCAGAACGCTGCAGACCAACGCAAACCGAGTAGGTAATCCAGTAAGCCAGTGGAGGCAGAACCAGAAGGCCAATACGACCAACCCAGGTCATTGCATTCAGAGAAATCTGGAAGAAGTGAGCCACGTGGTCGTTACCACCGGACATGGTGATCAACAGGAAGAAGGTGATTGCCATTGCACCGATACCGGAACGAACTGGAACGTCGCGTGGACGCTGCAGCAGGTTGTGGTGCGCATCGTCGCCGGTGAGCTTCTTCTCAATGAATGGGTAAGAAATCAGCAGGACAACAAGAGCACCACAGAGCAGTGCAACCCAGAATGCGGATGGGATGGTGTAGTTGCCCAAATAGAGCTCCCACGCTGGGAGGATACGAGCCATACCATCTGTCCACAGCATGTAGATATCAGGCTGTGAACCCGCGGAAACCTGGGAAGGATTGTATGGTCCCAAGTTCCAGATTGCGTTAATGGTGAACAGACCGGACATCAGTGCAAGAACACCAGCGGTCATGAGACCCATGCCGATTGCCTTGGTAGCGAAGACTGGGAGAATTCGAACACCAACGACGTTGTTCTCAGCGCGACCAGGTCCAGGGAACTGGGTGTGCTTCTGGAACCAAACCAGAAGAACGTGCGCTGCAATCAAGCCAAGGATGATGCCCGGCAGGATCAGAACGTGGAGGATGTAGAAACGGTCAAGCATCAAATCGGATGGGAAGTCGCCACCGAAGATGCCCCAGTGCAGCCAGGTACCAATGATTGGCAAGCCCAAGATGATAGCGGATGCAATACGCAGACCAACACCGGAGAGCAGGTCATCAGGAAGGGAGTAGCCGAGGAAGCCCTCAACCATGCCCAGCAGAATCAAGGAACAACCAATGATCCAGTTTGCTTCACGTGGACGACGGAATGCGCCGGTGAAGAAGATGCGGCCCATGTGAGCAACCATGGCGAGCATGAACATCAATGCTGCCCAGTGGTGCATCTGGCGAACAAACAGGCCACCGCGAACCTCGAAGGAAATATCAAGTGCAGTTGCATAAGCACGTGACATCTCAACGCCGTTCAGCGGAGTGTATGCACCGTCGTAGATGACCTTCGTAATGGAAGGATCGAAGAACAGTGCCAGGTAGACACCGGTCAGCAGCAAGATGATGAAGCTGTAAAGAGCCACCTCACCCAGCATGAAGGACCAGTGGGTCGGGAAGACCTTATTAATCTGAGTACGTACGACACCAGCTACTGGAAGGCGGGAGTCAACGTTATTACCAATATTTCCGAGTTTAGTGCTCATTATGACTTACGCTCCCAGAATGCCGGGCCGATTGGCTCAATGAAGTTGCCCTGTGCAACGAGGTAGCCCTCTTCGTCCACGGTGATTGGCAGCTGAGGCAATGCACGAGCAGCTGGTCCGAAGACTGGCTTACCGTAGTGCAACGCGTCGAACTGCGACTGGTGGCATGGGCACAGGATGCGGTTGGTCTGAGCCTCGTACAGAGAGGTCGGGCAACCGATGTGGGTACAGATCTTTGAGTAAGCGTAGTAGTCGCCGTGGTGGAAGTCTTCCTGACCTTCGCGCTCAATCGCCTTCTGCGCATCTTCGTGGCGAAGACGGATAAGCATCACAGCGTTACGGTTACCGTGGATGGAGTGCATGTGGTTCTCGTACACATCAGCCTGTGGGTCGTAACGGTCGCCATCATTCACATCGGACTCAGCCAATGGGAATACGGTTTCCATGCCGCCGGCTGCCAGGTCCTCTGCACGGACGCGAACCAGACGGGAAACGCCCTGGGTGGTGTAGTGAGCACCGGACTCACCCTCGTGGTATTCCGCAATGGTACCGGTATCACGAGCAAGGTACAGCTTGACACCGTTCTCGTGCAGGGTCCAACCGGAGGTCCACAGGGTGCCGTCACCCATGTAGTTCAACTCATGACGCTTGCGCCATGGATCCTGAATCATGCCTCCGAGAGGCGCAACAACAACAAGGCCGAACAGTACTGCTGCACCACCGAGTAGACCCTGCATGGTCTTACGGCGACCCAGAGTAGAGGTCTTCCAGGAGTCGTTGAGCAAAGCGGTCAGGGTCTGACGGTCGACTTCCTCGGAAGGACCATCGTGGCGACGCTGTACCGAAATCTCCTCCGGCATGAGGCGCTTAACAAACTGCACGACCGCAACGCCCAACGCAATGATGGAAATACCTGCGGTAAGACCAAGCAGTGGGGTGTACAGGGTGTGCCAAATCAGACCCTCGTCGCCCAGCATTTGGAATTCCCAAGGCCAGAAGATGTAGACGCCAAGGAATGCCAATGCGCTGATTACCGAAATAACCAACCAGATGTTGATGCCGCGAGCGGCGCGCTTTTCAGCTGGGTCGCCGGCGATTGGGAAACGCTCCTTGCGGAATGCAACGGTAACGTCATCGAGTTCAGTACCAAGGGTTGCGAGCTCTTCGTTGCTCATGCCCTTTAGTTCTTCATCGGTGTAATTCTTCTTTACATTACTCATGAACGCGATCCCATCCACATAGCAGCTGCACACAGTGCAGTGATACCGATAATCCACATAGCCAAGCCTTCAGCTACTGGACCAAGACCACCAAGGTCCCAACCTGCTGGAGAAGGAGTCTCGCCTGCAGACTTGATGTAGGCGATGATGTCCTTCTTCTCATCAGCGGTGAGCTGACGGTCGGAGAACTTAGGCATGTTCTGTGGGCCAGTCAGCATTGCCTGGTAGATTTCCTGCTCATTTGCAGGATCCAGTGGCGGTGCATACTTACCGGAGGAAAGCGCGCCGCCCTGACCGGTGAAGTTGTGGCAGGACGCACAGTTCATGCGGAAAAGCTCGGAACCCTTAGCTACATCCTCGGCCTGAATCTGACCGTTGTAGTTGGCGCCGCGCAGCTCCTCCATTGCGATGGTGCCGTCTTCGTTGTACACGATATCTGGGCCGCCACCATTAGCAGCGACGAATGCTGCCAATGCGAGGGTCTGCTGCTCGGTGTAGCGAGGAGTCTTGCGCTCAGCCTGAGCGTCGTTAGACATCATCGGCATACGACCGGAGTGGACCTGGAAGTAAACTGCGCCAGCACCGATACCGACGAGTGAAGGACCGCGGTCCTGAACACCCTGAAGGTTAGCGCCGTGGCAAGTAATACATGCAACGTCGTAGATATCGTTGCCCTCTTGGATGAGAGCCTGGTCATCACGCTGTGCTGTTGCAACCTGTGCGTCTGGGGTCAACGCGGTCGCAAGCACGCCAGCACCGGTAAGACCAACGGCCAAAGCGAATGCACCCGCAAGGGTTCGCTTTACCTTGCGGCCTCGCCGCGTCTTTTTAGCCTCGGCAGAAGGCTGGGTGCCTTCCTGCTCTGGCACTGGGGTGGAATTGGTTTCCATCATTTTCCTTATAAATGTTCGTTCGCGGAAAGCGATTGGCTGTAGGCCGTCGTTTAAGTCTGAAGCCCGTTGTTAAGCGGTCTACTGAATCAGGTAGATAACGACAAACACGCCAATCCAAATAACGTCCACAAAGTGCCAGTAGTAAGAAACTGCCATTGCTGCAGTTGCCTGTGCTGGCGTGAACTTGGATTTAGCAGTACGCAGCAAAATGACCACGAAGGCCAAGATGCCTGCTGTTACGTGAATTGCGTGGAAGCCAGTCAGAATGTAGAAGACTGAGCCGAACACGCTGGACTGAATCGTCACACCGTGGTGGATCATCTCGTACCACTCGTAGCCAACAATGCCGATGAAGACTACACCCAGTGCGATGGTCACTCCGTACCAAACGCGAAGCTTATATACGTCACCCCTTTCAGCTGCGAAGACGCCGATTTGCGATGTAACGGAAGAGAGGACCAAGATCGCGGTGATCAAGGTACCCATTGGCACATTAAGCATTGCGGTTTGCTCTGCCCAATCGCCACTCTGGCCGTTAGCGCGCGATGTGAACCACATCGCGAACAATCCGGCGAAGAACATCAATTCCTGGGACAGGAACACGATGGTGCCCACGCTGACCAAATTGGGTCGGTTCAGCGTGGCAACACGTGGTGCTGCCATATTCTGGTTTGAAACTGCGCTCGTCACGCTTAACAGTATGACTGCTTTTGACCATTAAGTCATCTCCTTCCCCCCGCTCCATCAAGTTCCCTTTTAGACCTTTTTCAGGGGATCGCCAGACTTTTTGAAAACCTATCGGTATTGCCAAGTTCAGTGACAGATTTTCCCCTTAAAAAGCTGCGCATTCCTGCTGGTCATTGAATTGACTCAAGGAAGTGTTAAATAATGCTCTTCTCCTGAGCATTTGCCCGCAACGCATACTCAGCCTTTTGCAACCACTTTCGACAGCGAGTCCTGTAAGAAAGATCACATCGGCATATACCGCAATTTTGGGCCGTTGCAACTTTCGGTTGACCCCCGATCTGAAATGTCCATTGACATGCTATTTTGTCAATTTGATGCCGGAGCACGGGGCTACCTCTCCCCTGTTTTCGTTGTCCGGTTTCGAGATTTTCTGCCTGCTTTGCGGAATTCTCAAAATACGTGGGAACTATTCGGGACTGCCGTCCGACGCAACGCCAAAGCCCCCTATCCACGTGGGCGTGGATAGGGGGCTTTGTGAAGTTTGGCGGGAAGCTAATCCTTAGAGCACTGAAAAATTAGTGCTTTTCCTTTGGAAGGCCATACTGCAGAGACAGCATGGTAGTTGACCACAGGAGCATTACGGCACCCAGGGCAATCATCCACAGGTAGAAGAAGACAATACCGTAGCCAAGAACGGCGATGGATGCCGTCATAGCAAATGGCCAGATAGAGCTTGGAGCAAAGAAGCCGTAGATGCCCTGAGCATCCTCAACTTCTGCTTCTTCCCAGTCCTCAGGGAGCACGTCAATGCCCTTGGAGGTGATGTGGAAGTATCCACCAAGCATCAGACAGAACAGGAAGGACAGAGTCAGAGCGACGATACCGACGTACTCTGGACCAATCATGGAGCCGTCATTGTCCATGAAGGCGGTACCAAACACATACGCCAAGAGGGCGACGAAGATGTAGGCACCAATTGAATAGAAGGTTTTTGCACTAGCGCGCATGATTACTTACCCCTTTTCCTTATACCTGTGCGTTGGCGTCAACAGCGTTGTCGCCTTCGCGGGTACCCAAACGGGAGCTGTTGAATGGCTGGGTGCTGGTTGCGTATGGCTCTTCACCAACAGAAGCAAGTGCTTCAGAGTTAGGAGCATCTGGATTGTCCATGCGGTACTGCATGTATTCTTCGAATGCTTCTGGGCTGATCGCACGGATTTCGAAGTTCATCATCGAGTGGTAGGTACCACACATCTCAGCACAGCGACCGACGAATGCGCCCTCTTCGGTAATTTCAGAAATCTGGAAGCTACGCTCCTGCTGGTTTGCCTCAGGGTGTGCGTAGGTATCGCGCTTAAACAGGAACTCTGGAACCCAGAAGGAGTGGGAAACGTCGCCGGAAGCCAGACGGAACTCGATTGCGGTGTCAGTAGGCAGAACCAAGACTGGAACCTCTTCGGTAGTACCCAGGGTCTCAATCTCGTTGTAGTTCAAGTAAGAAAGGTCGCCCATGGACTTACCGTGAATTGGGTTCGAGTTCGTCATCTCCTCTGGATCCTCAGAAGAAGCTTCTGCAATCTCGTGACGCTCTTCATCGCGACCGTCGTACTCGGAGCCGGTTGGAGAAATCTCAGAACCCAAGTTTGCGTAACCGAACTTCCAGTTCCACTGGAATGCGGTGACGTCAACGGTTACCTGAGGATCCTTATCCAGGGCCACAACCTTCTGCTGCGCCTGAACGTTGAAGAAGAACAGCGCCATAATGATGATGACTGGAACGACCGTGAGGCCAATTTCCAATGGCACGTTGTACTGCAGAGCCTTAGGGAACTCGCCCAGGCCCTTCTTCTTCGCACGCTTTGCAGACCAGCGGAAGATGGCAACGAGGAAGAGACCCCACATGATGATGCCGATGATCCAAGCAACTACCCAGACCCAAATCCAGTAGTTGTGCATAGCGTGAGCCTCAGGGGTGATGCCGTCTGGCCAACCAAAGCCCAAAATGTTGCTCATTGCCTGTGGTGGAGCAACCTCACAGCCTGCCAATGCTGCGCCGGCCAGTGCCAAAGCACCTGCTAGCCCAGCTTTGCGGGTAATGGTGCGCTCTTTACGCTGTCCCACGTGTGTTCTACCTTTCTGTCCACACAAACTTCCCAAATGTTTTTGCCAGGGCAAAATACATTCCTATCCATCGAGGATAATGCATTCAAGCTGGTTCTTATGCTTTGTTCACCATGGTAAAAAATGCATAAGAACAACCTGAGAGTGGCATACAGAAAGCATGTTACCGCCCCACCTGCAGAATGGCTCATCACCACCCCCACCAGCTGAACAGTTGCTGTAATTCAATTCACAACAGACATCATCGATCATCATCCGAAAGTTTGCACCTTTAAGGGGAAAGCCTTTTGTTAGCGCGCCCCTATGAGAGTTTTGACGGCGGTAGCCGTAAAGTTGATTCTCAAGTAATTAGCGACATAAATATGAAGGAGTACTAGTCACCTATGTGTGGACTCTTGAGCATGCTCACCGCAAAGGGCACCGCTGCAGACTATGTTTCTGCAGTCGAAGGCAGCCTAGATTGCATGTACCACCGCGGGCCAGACGCAGCTGGTACCTGGAATGATGAAGACGCAGTCTTCGGATTCAACCGCCTCTCCATCATCGACCTGGAGCATTCTCACCAGCCTCTAAGGTGGGGGCCTGAAGAAAATCCTGAACGCTACGCCATGACCTTCAACGGCGAAATCTACAACTACATTGAATTGCGTGAAGAGCTTCAGGGCTATGGCTACACCTTTAATACTGAGGGCGATGGCGAGCCCATTGTCGTTGGATACCACCACTGGGGCCGCGACGTGGTCGAACACCTCCGTGGCATGTTCGGCATCGTCATTTGGGATACCGAAAAGAAGGTCATGTTCGCAGCACGCGACCAGTTCGGCATCAAACCGCTGTACTACGCCACCACCGACGCAGGCACTGTCTTCGCATCTGAGATGAAGTCCATCCTAGAAATGGCAGATACGCTAAATCTAGACCTAGGGCTTGATAAGCGCGCGATTGAGCACTACATCGACCTGCAGTACGTACCAGAGCCAGAGTCCCTTCATTCACATATTCGTCGCGTCGAATCCGGCTGCACCGTCACTTTGACCCCCGGCGGCACCGTTGTTTCTGATCGTTATTTCAAGCCTGAGTTCCGGACTAAGACCGTCAATGATGAACAAAAGCTCTACAATGACATCGCTAATGCTCTGGAAGATAGCGTGGCCAAGCATATGCGCGCAGATGTTACTGTCGGCTCTTTCCTCTCAGGCGGCATCGACTCCACCGCTATTGCGGCGTTGGCCAAGCGCCACAATCCAAACCTGCTGACCTTTACCACGGGCTTCGAGCGCGAAGGCTACTCCGAAGTAGATGTGGCAGCAGAATCTGCTGAGGCGATCGGCGCTGAGCACATCGTCAAGGTGGTCTCCCCCGAAGAATATGCCGCTGCTATTCCGAAAATCATGTGGTATCTCGACAACCCCGTTGCAGACCCATCCCTCGTGCCGCTGTACTTCGTTGCGGCAGAAGCCCGCAAGTACGTCAAAGTGGTTCTTTCCGGCGAGGGCGCAGATGAACTCTTCGGCGGCTACACCATTTATAAGGAACCGCTCTCCCTTGCCCCATTTGAGAAGATCCCTTCCCCACTGCGTCAGGGCCTGGGCAAACTCTCTCGTGTTCTTCCGGATGGAATGAAGGGTAAGTCTTTGCTCGAGCGCGGCTCGATGACTATGGAACAGCGCTACTACGGCAACGCGCGCTCCTTCAATTTTGAGCAAATGAAGCGCGTCATTCCTTGGGCACGTCCAGAATGGAACCACGAAGAAGTCACCGCACCGATCTATGCACAGTCAGAGCACATGGATCCGGTGGCGCGCATGCAGCACTTGGACTTGTTTACTTGGATGCGCGGCGACATCCTGGTCAAGGCTGACAAGATGAATATGGCTAACTCTCTCGAGTTGCGCGTGCCTTTCTTGGATAAGGAAGTCTTCCGCGTCGCTGAGTCCATTCCACATGAGTACAAGATTTCTCATGGCACCACCAAGTACGCGCTGCGAAAGGCGCTCGAGCAGATCGTCCCAGGACACGTCTTGCACCGAAAGAAGCTGGGCTTCCCAGTGCCAATGCGCCACTGGCTTGCCGGAGATGAACTCTTTGGCTGGGCACAGGACACCATCAATGAATCACAGACCGATGACATCTTTGACCGCGCAGCCGTTCTGGAGATGCTCAAGGAACACCGCGATGGCATCTCCGATCACTCACGACGTCTGTGGACCGTGCTTTCTTTCATGATCTGGCACGGCATCTTCGTCGAAGAACGCATCGACCCGGAGATTGAGCGCCGCGACTACCCCATCAAGCTCTAACATGAGCTGCTCCCTCCGGCGCTAGTACTCGGAGGGAGCAAGAAGGAGTCAATAACAAGGCCGGTCTGTCACACATGATGTGCAACAGACCGGCCTTGTTCTTTCTTACGTGCTCGGCGTGAAAAGTTTAGTTAGAAACTTTTCACGGTGACACCTTAGTTGAAGGAGTCACCACAAGCGCAGGAGCCGCCAGCGTTAGGGTTATCGATGGTAAAGCCCTGCTGTTCGATGGTGTCTGCGAAGTCAATCTTTGCGCCCATCAGGTAAGGAACGCTCATCTTGTCAACCACCAAGCTGACGCCGCCGATGGAGTCAACCTTGTCACCATCGAGGGTGCGGTCATCGAAGTACAGCTGGTAACGCAGACCAGCGCAGCCGCCCGGCTGTACGGCAATGCGCAAGGAGAGGTCGTCGCGGCCTTCCTGGTCAAGCAAAGACTTAGCCTTAGAAGCAGCAGCCTCAGTCAAAATTACGCCGGTTGCAGATGCTGGAGCAGTCATGTTTTCTCCCCTAACTGGAACGAGTGTGAGTCGTATTGAGTAAAAGTCGTTATGTCGCCATCATAATTCGAACACTTAAAGTGTCCATTACATGAAAGCTGATATGGCCTCCACCCTACTCCGAATTCAATAAAGGCAAAAGGTCGACACCAGGTAGGCACTAATAGATACTGACTTTTTGTCTCTAATCCATCCAAGTCTGGGAAGGGTTACTCTACTCAACACACCTTGTGCCGAGGCTATTCCCAACTTCTATTTAAAGCCTTGTAACCTAAGTTATGTGAAGTTACCGTGGCAAAAAGATAAAGATTCAGATAGTTCCTCCGATTCCGCGAATGCTCAAGGCGCGCGTAATGCGGACGGGAACTCCGACCTGGGTGATCAGCAAGAAGGCCCAGCACTACCGAAGGGCTATACCCCTCCTAAAGGTCGCCCAACCCCAAAGCGCGATGAGCAAGAGATCGCGAAGGGCGTCAAGCGCGACCCACGCGGCATGTCATCTGCGCAGATGGCGTCAAACCGTAAGGCTTTGAAGCAGTCCATGTCCAAAGAGGAATGGAAAGAATATAAAAAGAAAGAGCGCGAAGAGCGCAGGGAGCAAAACCGCATCACGCAGGAGCGCATGGCGTCCGGTGATGAGCGCTACCTGATGCCGCGTGATAAGGGTGAAGTTCGTGGCTTCGTTCGCGATTGGGTGGATTCCCGCCGCTTCATCAATGAGTGGGCAATGCCGGCAGCTCTCATCATGCTGCTGATTATGTTCCTCGGCACTGTGGCCCCAGCGTTTGCGAATATCGCATCCATCCTAGCGATGTTGTTCATTGTGGTTCTGCTGGTTGAGGGCATTTACCTGGGCCGTTCCTCCAATAAGGCGGTTCGTGCCGCATTCCCAGGCACTACTGAGGCAGGCGTCAGCTTGGGCTTTTACGCCTATTCACGCGCGACCCAGCCTTATAAGTGGCGCACCCCGCGCCCACGAGTTCAGCGTTAATATTTACCCATGGTCGAATTTTCTGCAGTTCCCGCACCAGACTCTCAAGCGCAACTAGCTGTTGCTACCGCATTGGGCGCAACGCCCCGCGGTGCCAGTTATGGTGCATTCGCTGCCCCCGCTGTGTGGTTGGCTGGCTGCCAAGACAACGTTCCGGCTACTCCGTTGAAGCGCCCACGCGTGATTGTTTTCGCTAGTGAAAACGCGATTGCGCACCGCACCTTCGAAGGCCATGGGCTCTCGGCTTATGCTCCCGAGGCCACCTCGGAGCAAATCGAAGAAGTCAACAATAATGCGGGCCCGATTCATCGTTTAGCAATTGCTGCCGATGCCTCCGTCGAGCTTGTGATTTTAGACCTCACCGCCGGTGCGATCGATGCAGAAAATGCTTTAAGCTCCGAGGACTTTGCCACGGCCCTACAAAAGGGTGTGGATACCGCTAATCGGGAAATTGATTCCGGCGCAGATCTGCTGATTCCGGCTGACCTGACCGTTGCTAATACCACCGTTGCTGCCGCGGTGATGGGGGTATTGACGCGGACAGAACCAGTGGCCATCGTCGGTCCTGGTTCCGGCACAACCGATGCGATGTGGAAGACAAAAGTTGCTGTCATCCGTGACGCAATGTTTAGGGCACGTAATTTTGCCACGAGCCCGAAAGAGTTGCTTCAAGTCATTGGTAATGCTGACTTGGTTGCGGAAGCTGCGCTCATTGCGCAGGCTGCCAGCCGCCGTACTCCGGTCTTGATCTCGGGCATGTTCAGCGCCGTCGCTGCTGCCGTCGCCGAGCGCCTTGCTCCTGGTACTCAAGCGTGGTGCTGTGCTGCCGATATCACCGCTGAGCCCGCGCATGTCCTAGCGTTGCAGGATTTAAGCCTGACTCCCCTGCTCAATCTGGATATGTCCACCGGCCAAGGCCTAGGCGGACTAGTTGCATTGCCGATGATCCGCTCCAGCGTAGAGCTCATCGCCGATGAAGTCACCGTAATTTCCCAAGCGCTCGAAGACTAAGAAGAACTCCTAGCAAGCATGTACGCCCTGCTAGGAGTTCTTCTGTGTTTTAACAAAGGCTCGTAATATTAAGCGAGCTTGTGCAGCCAGTTGTGGGTATCTTCCACGGCGCCATGCTGGATGCCGGTCAGACGCTCACGCAAAGCCATGGTGATATCACCGGGCTCATTGTTATTGACCACGAATTCACCCTCATGTCCCAAGACCTTGCCAACTGGGGTGATAACTGCTGCGGTGCCGCATGCAAAGGCCTCGGTCATCGCACCAGAGGCGACATCATCGCGCCATTCTTCGGCAGTAATGCGACGCTCTTCAACCTCCAGCCCCATGTCCTTAGCTACCTGGAGCAAGGAATCACGGGTCACGCCGGGCAGCAAAGAGCCGGAAAGCTCAGGGGTGACCAGCTTGGCGTTTTCACCGGATCCATAGATGAAACCGAGGTTCATTCCGCCCATTTCCTCGATGTACTTGCGCTCCACGCCATCCAGCCAGACAACCTGGTCGCAGCCCTTCTCTTCCGCCTGAGCCTGCGCCAGCAAGGAACCAGCATAATTACCAGCGAATTTAGCTTCACCGGTGCCACCAGGTGCAGCACGGATGTAGTCAGTAGACAGCCATACGGAGACGGGCTTGACGCCGCCCTTGAAGTAGGCGCCTGCTGGAGAAGCGATCACCATGTATCGATAAGAATTTGACGGTGCAACACCCAGCGAGACTTCGGTAGAAATCATGAATGGACGCAAGTACAGGGAGGCTTCGCCACCCGCAGCGGGGACCCATGCCTCATCAACCGCAACGAGTTGCTCAAGGGAGTCCACGAACTCATCGGCAGGCAATGGCGGCATTGCCATACGCGTAGCCGAGCGCTCCATGCGCTGACCATTTTGCTCCGGACGGAAGGTAACTACGGAGCCGTCTTCCTGACGGTAGGCCTTGATGCCTTCAAAGATGGCCTGGCCATAGTGAAAAACAGTGGATGCTGGATCCATTGCGATTGGCTCATAAGGACGAACCTGTGCATCATGCCAGCCCTCTTCTTCATTCCAATCAATGGTCACCATGTGATCGGTGAAATAATGACCGAATCCTGGATTCTCCAGAATTTCCGCCAACTTTTCGCTCGAGGTGGGGTGTGGGTTCTGAGTTACGGAATATGTAAGCGAAGTCATGACTACTAATCTACTCCTTCGCTTATTTGGTTAAGCTTGGTGGTTAGGTAATTTTCTAAAACCTACTCTAGGAGGACATACACGTGACTGTCGTGGCATCAGCTTTGCCGACCGTAAAGCTAGAAAAGAAGGCTCCATCAAAGGCGAATCTACTGGTTATCGCCGTATTTCAAGGCGAGGAAGGCCTGGAGATCCCAGGTACCGCTCTGCTTTCAGGCTCTGAATTAAAATCCACTCTTGAGTCTCTAACGGCTGTGGGTGCCAAGGGCACCAATGGTGAAATCACCCGCATCCCTGCACCAAAAGGCGTCAAGGCTGACTCACTCGTTGCGGTTGGTTTGGGTAATCCAGAAAAACTGGACGATGAAACCCTGCGCCGCGCTGCCGGTACGGCCGCACGCGCATTGCGCGGTGAAAAGCACGTGGCAACCACCATCGCTGATTTTGGTCTCACCCCAGCGGTCGAAGGCCTAATTCTGGGCGGCTACTCCACCCGCGGCATTCGCTCCACCGATGCCGAAGAGGATGAGGCACCAGCGAAGATCACCGTGGTCTCCAAGGAAGACAAGGCTGAATTTGATGCCGCCGTCATCGGTGCTGAGGCCGTTGCCTTTGCTCGCACCTTGACCAATACCCCATCCAATGAGCTCTACCCGGAGTCTTATGCCAAGTACCTCAAGAAGCAGGCCACCGAAGCGGGACTTGAGGTTGAGGTCCTCGATGAGAAGGAATTGAAGAAGCAGGGCTTCGGCGGCATTTTATCTGTCGGACAAGGCTCCGAGCGCCCACCACGTTTGGTCCGCCTGTCTTGGAACCCAAAGAAGGCAAAGAAGTCCGTGGCCTTGGTGGGAAAGGGCATTACCTTTGACACCGGCGGCATCTCTTTGAAGCCAGGTGCTGGCATGTGGGACATGATTTCTGACATGGGCGGCTCCGCAGCGGTTGCCGGCGCCACCATCGCCGCAGCCAAGCTCAACTTAGCCGTTGAAGTCAACGCCTATCTGCCTTTGGCAGAGAACATGCCTTCCGGCAATGCCACCCGTCCTGGCGATGTCATTACCCACTACGGCGGCATCACCTCTGAGGTGCTCAACACCGATGCCGAGGGCCGCTTGGTGCTTGCCGATGCCATCGCGCGTGCCAGCGAAGACAACCCGGATTACCTCATTGAGACCGCAACCCTCACCGGTGCACAGATGGTCGCTCTGGGCTCACGAACCGCAGGTGTCATGGGTTCTGAAGACTTCCGCGACCGCGTCGCAGAAATCGGCCGCGAGGTCGGCGAGAACGCCTGGGCTGTGCCACTGCTGGAAGAGCATGAGGAAGAGATCAAGTCCAAGGCTGCTGATATCCGCAATATCAACGCTAAGCGCGAAGGCGGCATGCAGTACGCCGGCACCTACTTGTCCAAGTTCGTTGGCGAAGATATCGAGTGGGCACACATCGATGTAGCTGGCCCGTCATGGAATAGTGGCGCTGCTCGTGGCTACACCACCCCACGCGCAACCGGCGTTCCTGCGCGCACCATCATCGCAGCACTCAAGGAGATTTCTGAGAACAAGTAGTGTCCCTATTTCCTCAAGGAATTAGCGTCACGCAATAAAAAGAGCCTTCGCATACCGTTGACATTGATTTACGGTCTGCGAAGGCCCATTACTTTTAAAGCCCTTTCTCGGGGAGGAATCCTCCCTCACGGGGTGAACCCCCTCCCTTACGTGGTGAAAGCTTTAGCTTTCACCACGTTTGCGAGCTTCGCGTTCCTCGAATTCTTTGCGGCGCTGGCGCTGTTCTTCGCGGCGGCGCAAGATCCTTTCGCGCTCCAAGCGTTCGCGCATGCGCTGGGGGTAGCCGGTGTCCTCCACGTCATAGACCGGACAGCCCAAGGCTTTGGCCACGGCATCAATACCTTTAGGCCCGCCGATGGGGCGGCGAATGAACTCCCCTTTTTCGTCGACCACAACCACCGACATTTCATTGACCACAGTTTCGGGTTCGATGAATGCTTCGACAAATGCGCGCCCGGCTACCCACTGGCGCAGCGCCTGCGCATCAGGTTCGCGGATAGTCTCACCGGGGGCACGCGGTGGCCGCAAGGTCGACTTCGACCTATTTCTGCGAAATGGATTAAACACAATACCCCATCCTAGTCATGCAGACATGACAACGAAGTAGGCCTGAATTCCTCACGGCCTGATGTGCCCGGAGACCCCGCTTCGGGACGTGATCAAACTTTTGTATCACCAAACTTCTTGACCTAGGTGAAACATTTAATGTCAGCACGCCTTACAATAGGCTGTTGAAAGCAACCCAACCGCCTCGCGCGGGGCTAATTCGGGGCTAACAGGAACTGATAACTCACCTTTAAGTGGGATCCTGCAGGCGCTGGGTTTACTCACGCGGTAGTCTGGGCTAAAAGCTTCCGTAAATTCTTACAATGTTCAAGGAGTCTTATTACTCATGGCGTACTCCGTTGAGATGCCCGAGCTGGGCGAGTCCGTAACCGAGGGCACGATTACCCAGTGGCTGAAGTCTGTCGGTGACACCGTCGAAGCCGATGAGCCTTTGCTCGAGGTTTCTACCGACAAGGTCGATACTGAAATCCCTTCCCCTGTTTCCGGCACCCTGCTGGAAATCAAGGCTGAAGAAGACGACACCATTGATGTCGGTTCAGTTATCGCAATTATTGGTGAGGAGGGTGAATCTGCTGGTTCCTCCGACTCCTCTGATGACGCACCTGCTGAGGAAAAGAAGGAAGAGCCAGCTGCTGAAGAAGCACCTGCTGCTTCCGAGTCCTCTGATGATGCAGGCTCCTCTGACGCTTCCGGTGACGCAACCGATGTGGAGATGCCAGAACTCGGTGAGTCCGTCACCGAAGGCACCATCACCCAGTGGCTGAAGTCCGTTGGCGACACCGTCGAAGTAGACGAACCACTACTCGAGGTCTCCACCGACAAGGTCGACACCGAGATCCCATCCCCAGTCGCAGGCACCCTGGTAGAAATCCTCGCTGACGAAGACGACACCATCGACGTCGGCGCAGTTATCGCACGCATCGGCGACGGCAACGCCAAGCCAGCAGCAGAAGAAAAGAAGGAAGAGCCAGCAAAGCAAGAGGCTCCAGCCAAGGAAGAAGCACCTGCTGCTTCCGAGTCCTCTGATGATGCGGGCTCCTCTGACGCTTCCGGTGACGCAACCGATGTGGAGATGCCAGAACTCGGTGAGTCCGTCACCGAAGGCACCATCACCCAGTGGCTGAAGTCCGTTGGCGACACCGTCGAAGTAGACGAACCACTACTCGAGGTCTCCACCGACAAGGTCGACACCGAGATCCCATCCCCAGTCGCAGGCACCCTGGTAGAAATCCTCGCTGACGAAGACGACACCATCGACGTCGGCGCAGTTATCGCACGCATCGGCGACGGCAACGCCAAGCCAGCAGCAGAAGAAAAGAAGGAAGAGCCAGCAAAGCAAGAGGCTCCAGCCAAGGAAGA